>JAILMJ010000072.1 GCA_024692685.1 Clostridia bacterium | reverse complement strand
CTGTTTTCATAATATAATATAACTTTTAATAAACTTAACAAGGGGTTATATTATATTATGAAAACAGCATTAAATAAAGATTTTCGAATGTAAGTGCTCATTTGCATCCTAAAATAGCTTAAATCATTATAAAAATTCTTTAATTAAGATAAAAAGTAATTTTTAACAGTTATATTTATTTAACTGTGATTAAAACTCAGAATTTTTGATTGATGTTAACCGAGTTACTTTTTCATATTTGATGCAATTAATAATTATAGTTTTTCTCTAAAAGTTCATACCATTTTGTTCAAGCCAATTTTCATAAAATGATTTAGAACCAATTATTTCATAGAATTTTTTCTCAAACAAATTTATTAATTCTTTTGTGGAATTATAAATTGATTTATAGATTGTTTTTTTAATTACCCTCCAAACGTCTTCAATTGGGTTTAAATCTGGGCAGTATGGTCTTAAAAATATTACATTTATATTTAATATTTCTGCTGCTTTTTGAATCATTTTTGCTGTGTGGATTCTTGCATTATCCAAAACAATGTTTATTTGTTTTTCTTTTCTTGTTAGTTCTTTTATTTTTGGGTTTTCTAAGTTATTGTTGATATTTATTCTTTTTCTTCTTTCGATTTTAGCTTTGTTGTTTAGATCTTCTTTGTTGCAGATTCTTCTGATGGATTCTAATGATTTTTCCTTGGAATTGTCATCGTATAGTTTATCATTGATTTTATTGATTAATTCGTATTCTGATGATAAATCTTTTGAAATTTCTTTTTTAATATTTTATTCTAGTAAGTTTGGATGATTTATTGCTTTTATTATTAATTCAGAGCATGTTTTATTCTCTGAATTTAAAATGCGGAATTTGCATAGTGACATTAAAAAGGTATATGCATTTGATTTTTTAGTTGCTTCGACGTATGATGGGCAATTAATGGATTGATATCCAATCATGTTTATTTTTATCCTATTTGGAATTTTTGCTATTGTATTTTTTGTTTCTGATTCGTAAAGTACTCTTGATGTATTTGGAGTATTTTGACAGGCGGTTTCATCTAAAATAACTAAAAATTCTTGTTGCAAATCAATATTTTCTAAGTTTTTTTTAAGTGTTCTTCAGCATCTTCTGGATGAGATGAATATTTTATGAATGGTTTTCCATAATTTAAACCAAGTTTTTTGCGAACTATGGTCCAAACAGTTTTATAATCATAGTTTACGTCAAAAGTGTCTTTAATTAACCTTTGAACATCATCAATAGAATAGGATTTATCACCAGAAGTGATTATTTCTCTTAATTCGACCAATTGTTCGTTTGTTAATTTAGCTTTTCGCCCACAATTGTGATAATTAGAATACAATCCTTCTAATCCTTTTTCATTGTAATTTTTCACCCAACGTTCTCCAGTTTTTCTATTCGTATGAACATAATCAGAAGCTTTAGAAATCGTTTCGCCCTGATACACCATACTTATGACTAGTAATTTTCGATACATGTCATAAGAATCCTTATATTCTTTCATTACAGATTTTATTTCATCCAATTCCAGATGACCTGCAATTTTTTTATTTCTCTCAACCATGAATATAACTTTGTCATTCATATGGTATAAACTTTTCGAGAAAAACTATATATTGTCAACCTCGAAACTGTGTCCAGAACAGCCATGTCTGCAGCAAGAAAACTCTGAATGTCCTGTGAATTTTGAATCGTGACTTCCGGTAATGATGGACTTTGTGGCATTATTGAACATGTGAGCGGAAATGTCTGTTCTGATGGACTTTTCATTTTGAACATCCCCATAGTCCGTATGCCTTTCTGTCCTGTGATGTGACATTGGCCTGTCGCTGTGATGAGATCCTTTGTGATGATGCTTGACACCGCCGGTACCGTTCTTATGAATCCTGTGACCGTGATGATTTGCATCTGAATCATTTCTGAATTTCTTGTCTTTGTGAGAAAAATGAGTTTTGTTGCTTGAGTGGGAGTGGTGATTTATTACAATATAATCCAAGACATCATTGGTGGTATCTAGATTTTCATCCGATACTGCACTTTCAGAAATGTCCATTCCAACAAAATCCATCTGGCTGTCTGATACTGCATCGCCAACATCTTCTGCATTAACGCAGGATGCGCATGCAAAAATGCAAATGCATAAAAACAGCATGAATAATGGTTTAAGTTTGGAATTGCATGTAATTTTAAAAACCTCCGATATAACTACTCCAAGAATTACTTTATACCAGGTTTTATATAAATATTTTCGCAAGTAATCGCTTACACACATCCCATTTCTTAAAACAAGTAATATTAAAAGGATTTGCAAGTAACCACTTACATACATTATTATTTGGTGATGATGATCATCTGTAAAATAGATTATATCCTCATCCATATGTCAACAATGGGATACGGCAAATATGTTAAAGCATGAGAGAATTTTAAAAAACCCTTTCATTAAATTATATGGAGCTGAAAAAGAAGGGCATAAAAAGAAGCGCTATGGCATCTTTTGCATATATACAAAAACAAGCTCATCGTTGATTTCCTTTCTGTCAAATATTTCATATCCCCGATTCTGATATAATATGATATTGTTTTCACTTTTAGTGCTTGTGAAAAGTTCGTATCTTGTTTTCGGAAAACAGTTCTCTATTTCATCCATGAGCCGGCTTCCAAAACCCTTGTTTCTGTAATCCGGATGGACCATCAGCTTGCCTATGTGAGTTGTTCCATCTTTCGAAATTGCCCTGACCGAGCCGATAATGGTATTGTCCTCGGTTACCATCTTCAGCATCACTCCGCTATCCAGTTCATGAGCCAACTCCTCCAGAGTCTGTTTCAATGGAAGATCCTCCCTGTTTTTGAAAAGCTTCGCTTCAGTTTCAAATGCCAGATACTGCAGATCACGTATTTCCGGAAGGTCCTTTTTTGTTGCTTTGCATATTTTCATCATATGACCTCTGATTTCATGGACAATTAAAAGAATCTAATAAAACATCACATTCCGGCATGTCCCGAATGCTCGTTCATGTTAAATAATACTTATAGATTTCACATATAGAAATCTTTCGTGAAAAGGTAATCAAAAAAAGTAAAATAAAAAAAATAGACATCAGCTGTCTATTTTCTTCTTAAAACAGTTGCACCACCAATAACAGCGATGACTGCTAATAATATAAGAATTGGGTTACCGGTTGATAACATATTGTGGGAAGTACCATTGGTTGCATTTCCAGCTGTAGTGTTGGTAACTTCACCTGTTGCATTTCCGGTTGCGTTTCCAGCAACGTCATGAGTAGCGTTACCTGCATAAGGATTAGTTTGATTTTCTAAAGGCAATCCGTTTCCAGGTTCTGAATTATTATAGTATTGGCTTCCGGCATAACCGCCGTCGTAGTTTTCATAGTATTGACTTCCGCTGAATCCGTTGTCTTGGTAGTTGCTTCCAGCGTAACCGTTGCTATCTGCAGCACATACAATTCCTGCAGATGCAATTATGCAAAATATTGCAAGTATTGATAATAATTTTTTGTTGAAATCCATTTTATCACCTTTAAAATAAATTGAGGCAATATTAATTTCAAAACATTATCTTTGAATGTTTTCAAATTAACACTTCTCTGCAAACAATATATCTGAAAACGGTG
>JAILMJ010000051.1 GCA_024692685.1 Clostridia bacterium | reverse complement strand
TATGGAAGCAAGTTTTGATACATTTGCCTTTTGGTTTCTGAAGGATGTATTCCGTCTCGTTGAACTGGAAAGATATATGAAACCAGTGCCTTCCCTCGGAACATTCAAGAGGCTCAAAAGAACAGCAGCAAAGTATTCCTGCGAATACGGCGGCTTCAACAAAGAAAACGAACTCGCGATTCTCGACATTCAGCTTGAATTTAATTGTTCCTATGAAACAGCTGAAAGGTATCTGCAGACATCACTTGAGTTTTTCGGCAGAGAAGACTTTTACGGCAGAAACAAAGAGGAAGAGAATTACGAAGAAAACGATTATGCCGCTTACAATTATTACGATGAGGACAACACAGCAGACTATGAGTTTTCAAATGTAATTGACAAATCCATTGATTTCAATTCCGATTCTGCGCCCGCTTTACAGACAAGACCGGTATGGAAAGCGTTCAAAAAGCTGAACCGTATGGAAAAAGATTTCGTTGTATCAAGGCTCGGAATCTGTGTCAACTGTTGGGGCTCGGTAACAACATCACCATATAAAACGAAATTCTCTTATCTGGCAGCCGATTACAAGATGAGAGAAAATTCGGCGGTGAGGTCATATCACAATGCTCTCGACAAGATGGGTGATACTCTTACTAATATGGGCGAATGCCTGCAGGTTCAGATTCGCCGTATGAAAGAAAATTCCGGCTCCGATGCCGTAACCTATTATTACAGGCCGACAGAATCGGAACCGAATGATAACTGGGGAATAATAACATATTTTCCCGAAAACAGCATTCATTTTATCTGCCGCTTGGCCGACAGGGATTTTTCATCTACAAAGCCTTATGCAAAAGCGGTAATCGAATACTTAAAAAACATTCCAACTTGTTCATTACCTAACGAAAAAATCGTAACTTTTGATAAACCCTTTGACTGGAATGATAAGCATTATGATTTCGGTCGACGAAAACCAAATCTAATACCAAAGGAGGAATCTGCATAAGAGAAGAAAGGAATTAACAGAAATGCCTAAGAAAAAGCTAAGCAAGATTGGCGGAATAAAGTATTATACCCGCACAGCTTGTGGCAAAAAGTTCTACTCAAACATCTCTCAGGAAGATGCAGATGCTAAGGCCGAAGAGTACAAGAAGCTCAAAGACAGATATATTGTTGACCCTGATATATCAGTCGCTGATTATGTTATTAAGTGGTATGACAATTACAAAGATCAAGTCGGTGAGCATACGGCAGACCAATACTATTACTGCTGCCAGGTAATTATTGAATATCTCGGTAATTACAGACTTGCAGATACCAATCCGCTTATCCTTGAGAATGAAATGAGAGCATTTGCCTCCACCAAGCTGAAAACGACGAAGGATTACCCGTCACAAAAGTATATCTCTCAAATAATCAGCGTTTTGAAACTGATTTATAAACAGGCCAAAAAGGAACGCTTCTTTGATTTTAATTATGCTGAAGATATATCGGTAAAATCTAAGAAAGACAGAGATTCAGGAAAAAAGCGAAGAGCGCTGACACCCGAAGAACTCGACAGAGTTCTAAATTTCCAGCATAGGTATACTCCTATGGTATGGTTCTTTTTGCTTTGTGGCTTGATGCCTGAAGAACTGGTTCCTCTTTGTTGGGGAGATATAACCTACAAAGAAAATGAAGATCAATACACTGTAAGTATTAATAAAACAGCTCTTCTCAAAAATGACAAAAGGCCAGTCATTCGTGACGGAAAAGCCAAAACAGAATTCCGCTTGAGACCCATTCCTATTCCGTTCCCATTATCTGAATGGGTAAAAGAGAATATTGGCAAGAACAAGAAAAAGGATTTGATTTTCCCGGACAGAAATGGTGAAGTGCTTTCAAGATCTGCTCTGACTGGAAGATTCAATACATATCTTATTGATCTTGATTGTTGGATTTACGGCAAGCAAAAGTTTAACCCTAAAGAAAAGTTTCATTTTGATATGGATAAATTCTGCATGTATGATCTAAGACATACATATATAACCTTGCTTGTTTCTCTCGATACACCTGTCAGAAAAACAACTGCACTTGCCGGTCATTCAGGAACGGAAACAGCAGATAAGTATTACATCGATTACAAACAAGTCAACACTGGCGATGATGTTAAAAAGCTCGGCGATTATCTCAAAAACAAGGTTTCGGATTCCGCTTGAGTCAATTTGTCAAAACAATCCATCCAAGCTTATCTTATTTCAAAAAATACAGTTTGGTGGATAATTTGGCGGATAATTATCATTTGTTCAGTGCTCAAAACCGTTGAAATATAAGGAAAATTCGAACCTTCGGCCGCAACCGTTCGGGACCAAGAGGCCGTGGGTTCAAATCCCGCCACTCCGACCAAAAGGAAAAGGTTTTTTACCTTTTCCTTTTTATATTTTTATAATTTTTTCTTCTACCGGCATATT
>JAILMJ010000044.1 GCA_024692685.1 Clostridia bacterium | reverse complement strand
ATTATAGATATCAAGCCCTATCTGCCTTATGTTGACGCGCATCCGGAAGCCTCAAACGGTTTTGCTCTTGCAAGTAAGGATGAGGTGCTTGAGGTTGTCATACCGGACAAAATTGCGAAAAAAATTGACGCGAAGACACTGGAAGAAATAAGAGCAATTCTTTCAATGGACCCGCGTCCGCAATATATAGAAGACAGCGACAGAGTGTTTGGAGCAGAATACGGATGCTTTAACATTAAATTCAGGGTGAACGGCAAAGTGCTCACCGTAATTGATGCGCAGGCAGCCGGACAGACATAGTGTTCACCGGTTCTAACTTTTTCTTGACCGCCATACAGGCGTATGATATACTCAAAAAAGAAAGGGGAGATTTAAATGCAAACTGTACTCGCGATGATTCTTACTGTCGGGCTTATGTTTACCAACCTTTTCGGACTCATAGGAGAAGATTATGATGTTTATGAAAACATCCGTTATGGTGAAGCGGAGCGTGATCTTGTGACTTTTTATGTTCCCCATAACGCTTACGACCGCGAAGACAACGGCTGTATTCTTTATATCCACGGCGGTTCGTGGCAGGGAGGAGAGAAAGAAGATATGGCTCCTCACTGCAAAAAGCTGGCTATGAAAGGCTATGTAACCGCAACTATGAGTTATTCTTTGTGCTCGGATGAAACCTTCGGTGATATCACCGTTTTCACAATGCTCGATGAAATTGACAAGTGTATTGATTGTATAAAGGATTATTCGGCTGAAAAAGGCTTTAAGGTTACAAAACTTGCGACCTCAGGTTATTCCGCCGGCGGACATATTTCCATGTTGTACAGTTATTCAAGACCGCAGGATTCATCAATTGACCTTGCCTTCACCGCTAACCGTGTAGGTCCCTCCGATATGAGCCCCGCCGTCTGGGGTAACGGAGGATATTCACTTTCGTCAATGCTTGCAGGTGTTGAAATTACTGATGAAATGAAAAACAACGGCGAGGCGGATAAGATTATCGCCTCGGTTTCACCTGTTGCATTTGTCAACGAAAACACCATACCGTCCATTTTTGCCTATGCCGGCAATGATCCGCTTGTTACAAAGGGAAACAGAACCTCTATGCTTGAAACCTTTGAGCGTGTTTTCGGTGAAAACGGCAACAACTACGAATTCATTTTCTTCCCGTTTTCCGGTCACGGCCTGTTGCTTGACCCGCTGAGCGAGGTTCAGTATTACAAGGCACTTTATAAATATTGCGAAACATATTTCGGATATTGATTTTCTTTATAAGAAACAGCAGCGGCGGTTCCTTACGGAGCCGCCGCTTATCTTATATGGTGTTCTCTTTTCTGTCTGCCGTGATTATGCCGTTATTCACGTTCATCCTGCAGATGCGCGCGTTGCGTCTGTCTCCGCTGAGCCCATCGGGTTCTTTGTTCCTTGCGTGATAAACAGCATACCATTGCCCCCGATATTTAATCATGGAGTGATGTCCCGCGCCCTCTTCCCATTCATTACTTGAAAAAACGGGGGAGTAAGTGTTGGCATCCGGATACTTTTCAAACTTAATCTTTGTAAGGTCGGTTTCATCGGTTTTGGCTCTTGCGTAGCCGATGAAGTAATGCTCGTTCTCATAGCAAGATCCGCTGTACATCACATATTGCCAATCGCCTTCCCTGAAATAAAAGGCGCCTTCTATTGTGTGCCAGTGGGAGCCTTTTCTGTATCTGTCTCTTCTGAATATTTCTTCATCGAGAGTGGGAACAACCACTGTTGACGGTCTGCCTGCAGGTGTATAAGGGTCAAGCAGCCTGTCGACTACTATATAAGTTCCCGGTCTTTCGGCATCAAAATTGTTTGTAGAGTAGAAAATGAACATTCCGCTTTCATTTTCAATAACGTGAGAGTCAATGGAAAACGGATGAAGCAGCTGCTTTGCATTTTCAAACGGTCCGAGGGGATTCTTTGAGGATGAAACGTGCATTGTCTGCCTGTGACCGCCTCTGTCGGGAATGTCGCCGAAAAACTCAAACGAACAATACATATAAAATGTGTCGCCGTGTTTTATTACACTCGGAGCCCAGAAATCGCTCACGTCCGGAAAAGTGAAAACTCTGCCTTCAAACTTCCAGCCGCTCAAAAGCTCATCCGAAGAATAGGCGTAAACCCCATCGCTGCCGGTGGTGTAGATATAAAATCTTCCGTCGGATTCCATAACGAAGGGATCCGCCTGACCGATATAGTTATCTCTGTCGATTTTTAAGAGCTGCATCAGTTTTCCTCATTAACCAGCGGTATCTCAACGTCATATCTTGAGCACCAGGTGCTTGTTGCGAAGTTTCTCGCGCGGATAAGCACGCTGCCGTCGTAAACTTCAAATACGTAACCGGTGCCGTTGGTCAGGTTGCCGCCTCTCAGAAAGTCCATATACATATAGCAAGGGACATTAACCAAAGTGTAGTTATTATATTTTTCAACGGAAACATAGGGGTTTCTGTCAGTTTCCTTTGAGAAGCCCTCATGAATATGTCCGCTGATGAAAAACACGTTTTTATATTGCCTGATAATATCAAGAATATCGTCGGATGCGTCGCCTATGCCGCCCTTATCGGGGGGATCGTTTGCGTCCATTGACCATGTATAAGGAAGGCCGTGTGTGTGGTTTATAGGCTGATGCATAAAGACAAAAATGGGAAGCCCGGTCTGAGACGCCTTTTCCATTTCCTGAGCAAACCAGTCAATCTGGGTCTGCGAAACCGTTGCGCTTGTGTGACAGCCTTCACTGCCGAGCACTATCACCGGGTAACCGTTGATTTCTGTTGAATAGTAAACGTTTTCAAGTTCTCTTCCTGCAATCTGCCTGTTATATTTGATGAATGTTTGCCTGACGGCTTCCGGATCATCTTCGCCGTTTTCATCTTCATGGCCCCAGGTGTCGTGGTTGCCTATTACAAGTATCTTCTGATCGGCAATATCATAATTTGAAACCGCTCTTGCGAAGCAATCCCACATATCATCCTGGCTGTTATCGGTTATATCGCCGTCAAATACCACGGCATCAAGTCTGTCCTTTGCGTCGGCCATATCGTCAAGACCGAGGTCAAGCATTCCTTCTCTGATGAAGTTATCCTTGAGATGTGTGTCGGAAATAACGGCAAAGCTTGCGTTGCAGTCATCTTTTGCTCTTTTGATTTTACCGTATCTGTCTCCGGTTACGGGAGCCAATACAGTTGAAAATATCATCACCGCGGAAAGCAAAGCTCTCACAAACGCGACAAATGTGGTTAACATTTACCCTTCCTCCTTACAGAAACAGATTCTTACTCAGTTTTTCTCAACCGCAAGAGTTACTTTTTCTCCGTTGATATCCTGAGAAACGCTGAATGTGCCGCCCGAGGAGAAAACAATCTGAGTCGCAAGCACATCGTGGCATATGGCTTTTTCGTTACGGCGGAATATATCCGCTATTTTTTCATTGCCTTCGCAGTAAATTTTTATTGTATCCATCACTTCAAAGCCTGCATCTTTACGCATGGTCTGAATTTTGGAAATAAGCTCTCTTACGAAGCCTTCCTCAATCAGTTCATCCGTAAGATTTGTATCGAGAACAACGGTGACTCCGTTGCCGCTCTCAGCCTGGAAACCTTCTCTCTGAACAGTTTCAATCAGCAGGTCGTCAGTTGACAGTTCGATATCGTTTCCTTCAATATTCATCGTGATTTTGCCGTTTGTGTCGAGCTCGTTCTTCGCCGCGGAACCGTCAAGCTGTTGGAGGGCGTTTCTGATTGCGCCGATAAGTCTGCCGTATTTCGGGCCGAGTGTTTTGAGCTGCGGCTTGAAGCTGTAAGAAACATAGGATGAAGAATCGTTGACGAATTCAACGCTCTTTATGTTGAGCTCATTTTCAACTATCTCAAGAAGTTCTTCGGGGAGTTCTTTCGGAACGCCGACATACATTTTGCCGAGAGGTTGTCTGATTTTTATGTTCGCGCTGTTTCTCGCGGCTCTTCCGAGTGTAACGACATTCAGCACCTCGTCCATATATGCCTCAAGTTCCCTGTCAACAATGCTCTTGTCAGCAACCGGGTAATCGCAGAGATGGACGCTTTCGGGAGCGTCTTTATCAACTGAGCAGACAAGATTGCGGTAAATGTCATCTGTCATAAATGGTATCATCGGAGCGGCAAGTTTAATGACTGTAAGCAGAGCGGTGTAGAGGGTCATATATGCGTTAATCTTGTCATCATCACTGTTCTGTTTCCAGAATCTTTCTCTGTTGCAGCGGACATACCAGTTGCTCAGCTCATCGACAAATGTCTGCAACGCTCTTGCAGCTTCAGGTATGGAATAGCTGTTAAGATAGCCGTCAACGGTATCAATAAGGGTGTTCAGCCTTGAAAGCAGCCATCTGTCAAGAACGGTAAGCTGAGAAATATTGAGAGTATGCTTTGTCGGATCGAATTTATCAATCTCAGCATACATAATGTAAAATGCGTAGGTGTTCCACAGAGTGCCCATAAATTTGCGCTGACCCTCAACAACCGCTTTATCGTGGAAACGGTTAGGCAGCCAGGGCGCGGAATTCGTGTAAAAATACCAGCGTATTGCGTCTGCGCCGAGATTCTTAAGCGCGTCAAACGGGTCAACGGCGTTGCCCTTTGATTTGGACATCTTCTGACCGTTCTCATCCTGGACAAGGCCCAGAACAATAACGTTTTCATAAGGGGATTTATCAAACAGCAGTGTGGAAATTGCCATAAGAGAATAGAACCATCCTCTTGTTTGGTCAACCGCTTCCGATATGAACTGGGCGGGGAACTGCTCCTTGAAAAGATCCTGATTCTCAAACGGATAGTGGTGCTGGGCAAAGGGCATTGAGCCTGAGTCGTACCAGCAGTCAATAACCTCGGGTACCCTCTTCATCTGTTTGCCGCACTTTTCGCATCTGATTGTTACTTCGTCTATGAACGGTCTGTGCAGTTCGATGTCATCCGGACAGTTGTCGCTTAATTCCTTAAGCTCGGCAACGGAGCCGATTGCGTGTCTGTGACCGCATTCGCATTCCCAGATATTAAGCGGTGTGCCCCAGTAACGGTTGCGGCTGATGCCCCAGTCCTGAATATTTTCAAGCCAATCGCCGAATCTGCCCTTGCCTATGCTTTCGGGTATCCAGTTGACTGTGTTGTTGTTTTTAACAAGATTGTCGCGAACAGCGGTCATCTTGATAAACCAGGACTCTCTTGCGTAATAGATGAGGGGGGTGTCGCAACGCCAGCAATGGGGGTATTCATGCTCAACTTTTGGGGTTGAGAAGAGAAGGTTTCTGCCTGCAAGTTCTTTGAGAACTTCGGGATCGCAGCTGACCGCGCCGGCCTCAACCTCTTCGGGCTTCGGCTTGCATCTCATACCCGCAAATGGGGTTTCGGCTTTCATAACACCGTGCTCGTCAACCATCTGAACAAACGGGGCGTCATATTTTCTGCCGACTCTCGCGTCGTCTTCACCGAAGGCGGGTGCGATATGAACTATTCCGGTACCGTCGGACATTGTTACATAGTCATCACAATAAACGAAGAAAGCTTTTTTATTCTGCTTGTCTGCGGAGTCCTTTGCGCACTGATAAAGAGGTTCGTACTCTTTGTATTCGAGTTGTTTGCCTGTATATTTTTCAATGATTTCGTAGGCGGGCTTGCCCTCTTCTCTCTCAATATTTCCGAGAACTGAATCAAGCAGGGCAACCGCAAGAATGTAGGTGAAGCCGTCTGCCGCTTTGACTTTGGCATAGGTTTCATCAGGATTTACGCAAAGAGCAATGTTGGAGGCAAGAGTCCAGGGTGTAGTGGTCCATACAAGAAAATAAACATCCTCATCCTTTGCCTTGAATCTGACAACGGCAGTACGTTCTTTGAGAGTTTTGTAACCCTGGGCAACTTCGTGAGATGAAAGAGGTGTGCCGCAACGGGGGCAGTAAGGAACGATTTTGAATCCCTTATAGAGCAGGCCTTTTTTCCATATCTCTTTGAGGGACCACCATTCGGATTCGATATAGTCATTGTGATAAGTGACATAGGGATTTTCCATATCGGCCCAGAAGCCGACCGTGCCGGAAAAGTCTTCCCACATACCCTTGTATTTCCATACGCTCTCTTTGCAGAGCTTGATAAACGGCTCAAGACCGTATTTCTCAATCTGCTCTTTGCCGTTGATGCCGAGAATCTTCTCGACCTCGAGTTCAACGGGGAGACCGTGAGTATCCCAGCCGGCTTTACGGGGGACATAATAGCCTTTCATTGTGCGGTATCTGGGTATCATATCCTTGATTACCCTTGTCAGAACGTGACCTATGTGCGGCTTGCCGTTTGCGGTCGGAGGGCCGTCATAGAAGGTGTAAGTCGGGCAACCGTCTCTGAGTTTCAGGCTCTTTTCAAAGATGTTCCTTTCATTCCAGAAATTCAGAACGGATTTTTCTCTCTCAACAAAGTCAAGATTTGATGAAACTTTTTCGTACATTATCCTATATCCTCCATATCATATTGACGGACAATAGCGTTTATAAACATCGGGCCGAGGTCAATGGCGATGAGCTTTGTTTCGCCGTTTTTAACGGCAAAGGTCATTCCTTCGCCTTCGCTTCCCCGGGTAAGATTTCTGTCGATTATCTTACAGGTTTTGCCTGTATCAACATCAATTCGATAAATTGCCTGTGTATCGTCATTTGTCGCGGCATAAAGAACGCCGCCCAGAAATTCTGCGCCCTGAATCGACGGGATACTGAAATCAAGCGGAATTTCCTTAACATATTTCATTGAGTCCGCAGTATCAAAAACCAGCAGTTTTTCGGGCTGCTTGGAGTGGTCCGTGCAGTAGAGCAAACCGCTTGTCGGGTCAACCGCCACCCAGGGGAGTCCCCTTGAAACGGCAAGGCGTTCTTCACCGTTTTCATCAGTTGTTTTCATATCAAGTATGTAGTACTCCGCAAGTTCCAGACTGTTCGCGTCGAAAACACCGACTGTCGGGTAATTCCAAACCTTGCTGTCTTCCATTCCGGCATAAATCCTGCCGTTATAATAACTCAGGCCGCCGATATGTTTTATTCCGTATTTTTCGGCGAGTTCTTTCGGAATTGCCGAGTAGTTCTCCGCCTCAATTGTTCTCGCGTCAGACTCGGTTTTGACAAGAGTGGTTTTTGAAGAAAAATACAGGCTTTCTCCGTCACAGGTTATTCCCTGAGACCGGAAATACGCACCGAGGCCGACAATGTTGACCTGTGATGTATCCTGCCTGTCATTCGCGGAAAACAGATCAAGGCAGTAGGTCACGCCTGAGAGGGGAATCACTATGACGGACAGAATAAGGGAAGCAAGTCTTACAAGAAAACTCATAATCTCCCACCTTAATATATAATAAAAACATTATAACAGCAGTTTTTATCAACTTCAAGTGTTTTTCACCTGAATATGCGTATTTGAAAAACTTTTTATTTGTGTTGTGAATCGGCATAAAGATTACAATTATGATGATAATTCAAATGTTGAATACTTTTATGAATGTGTGTTATAATGTATTAGATAAGAGGAACCAAATCCAAATAATCATTTCGTCAGAATTGCAAAGAATGAAAGGTTGAGTGAGTTTATGATTAACAGCAGAGCCGGCGCACGGGCAGAGAGAAAAAAGACCAAGGATTCCGTCAAAAGAATAACCCGGGATTTGTATCTTGTTGATTACCAAAACGAGTATTATCTTGACGAGCTGCTTGAATCCGGAGTTTCGTCGATTGCCGGCCTTGTGGCGTTCACGGCTAAAAAATTCAATCTCGGCAAAAAAACTCTCGCTCTCGGCAACGAAAAGGGCGCGGGGTGCACCACTTTTGAATCGTATACCGAAAACGGCGACCATATTCTTGCCAGAAATTTTGATTTCAGGCATGCGTCCTGCTTTGTAGTTTGGACTCATCCGAAAAACGGGTATTCTTCAATGGGCGTTGTGGATAACAACTTTATGCTTTACGGTCAGAGATATCTGAAAGTCGGCAAGCGTAATGTTAACAGAGTTTTGCTTGCTCCGTACTGCTGCGTTGACGGAATTAACGATCAGGGTCTTTCAATAGCCGTTCTTCAGATCAGGGCCGCTGCTACGAAACAAACCGACAAAAGCAAAAAAGACATCACCACAACCGCTATGATAAGAGGCGTACTCGATACCTGCAAAGATGTAGGTGAAGCTGTTGAGTTTATAAAAAAATATAATATGCACGACTCGCTTTTTACAAATTATCACTATCAGATAATCGACAGAAGCGGCAGAAGTGTTGTTGTTGAATATATCAATAATGCTATTCATATTTATGAAAAAGGGAGCGAAAAATACCCGGTTGAAGGGTCGGTATACGAAAATGACGGGCTGAAAAGCCAGTACGTTTCGAATTTCTGCATAACCTCAAATACAGCCGGATTCAAGGCGGTTGAACACGGGCAGGACAGGATAAGAGCGGTTACGGACGTGCTCCGCGAAAAAAACGAAACACTTTCCGAAATGGACGCAATGACCCTGCTCAGCCATGTACGCCTGAATTACAAACCGGATCAGTATCCGTGGCAGGTAATTGCTCTTTGGAGCGCGGTTTATAATGTGAATGCCGGCACGATGAAAATAGCGGCAAATATGGATTACTCAAAAGTATTCACTTTCAGCATAGATAAACCGCTTGAGATTCTGAAAACAGAATCGGTTGAAAATTCACCTTATGAACCGGTTGAATGGGAACATTGAATTATTACGGCAGAATAACTGAAAGCACAGCCGGGCATATGCCCGGCGCATTCATATTTTCAGAGGATTATCTCTCCAAAAGAAAAACGGCTGTCTCAAGGACAGCCGTTTTTGAATGTTCAGTTTATACACCCGAATATGCGCTGAAGCCTCCGTCTATCGGAAGCACAACTCCGGTGATAAAACCTGAATATGTTTCATCGCAGAAGAAGGCAAGTGCGCCGCTCAGATCTTCGGGCACGCCGAATCTGCGCATCGGAGTGTGGCCGATTATTTTCTCTGAACGGGGAGTGAGGGAGCCGTCCTCATTGAAAAGGAGGGCGTGATTCTGATTGGTGGCAAAGAAACCGGGCGCTATGGCGTTGACACGTATGCCCGCCTGGGCAAAATGAACCGCAAGCCACTGTGTGAAATTGGAAACACCTGCCTTTGCGGCTGAGTATGCCGGGATTCTCGTCAGCGGGCGGAAGGCATTCATTGATGAAATGTTGAGTATGCTCACATTTTCTCTGCCAACCATATCTTTGGCAAAACACTGGGTTGTAAGAAGTGTGCCCAGGATATTGAGATTAAATACGAATTTAATTCCCTCGGGGTCAAGGTCAAAGAAGGTTTTGACGCCTTCAACGCTGCTATCAAGGTCGCCGTCTTCAAATATGTCCTTTGACGTGGTTCCCTTGGGGTTGTTTCCGCCTGCTCCGTTTATGAGAATGTCACATTTGCCGAGCTTTTTATTGACTGTTTTTCTTGCATCTTCAAGGCTTTGACTGTCAAGGACATTGCAACCGATTGCAATGGCGGTTCCGCCTTCGGCATTGATTTTGTCAACTACGGTCTGTGCCGCATCTTCCCTGAGGTCAAGTACTGCAACTTTCACACCGAGGCGGGCAAGGTCTTGAGCAAAGCCGCTGCAAAGCACACCGCCGCCGCCCGTTATTACAGCAGTTCTGTTTTTTAAATTCTCGTGCGTCATCATTTATCTCTCCGTTCTAAGATTTATGTTCCCGTCTGAGTTGCCGCAATCAGAATGTTGAGGACATATCTTCCTGTACACCTGCTGTGACATTGTCTTTTTCGGCTTTTCCGGCCGAAACTTTCTTCTGAAGTTCGGAATAGAATAGGTCTTCGTCAATTGGCAGGGTTATTTCCCTGCCGAGCCAGGATGAAAGATGGGCGGCATTGGATATTGTCAATCCGTTTATGCCTTCCTCACCATTTGCGGTCAGAGGTTCGCCTCTGATTATTGCCGCTGCAAATTTGCTGACAACTTCGCAGTGCTGTTTGTTCATACCGTCTGTGGGAACATCTTCCCACTTGCCTTCGAGCTTGTCGAAGCCTGTCTTGGCGTTTTTGCAATGCTCTGAAGTCAGTCCGTCAAGTCTGTAAAGTTTAAGGGTTTCGCCGTCATCACAGATGAGTTTGCCGCCGTCAAGCGTGATTTCAAGTCTGTTGGTTCCCGGGCAGTCACCGGTTGAGGTGATGAATGTTCCGGTTGCGCCGTTGGGGTATTCAACATAAATTGTGACGTCATCTTCAACTTCAATATCATGCCATTTGCCTTCGTGGCAGAATGCTTTTACCTTGGAGGGCATGCCGCAGATCCACTGCCAGAGATCGAGATTGTGCGGGCACTGATTGAGCAGCACGCCGCCGCCTTCTCCGCCCCAGGTAGCACGCCATCCGCCGGAATTATAGTAAGCCTGAGTCCGGTACCAGGATGTGATTATCCAGCTGACTCTCCTTATTTCACCGAGTTCTCCGCTTCTGACAAGTTCACGCATCTTTCTGTAAACACAGTTTGTGCGCTGGTTATACATAATACCGAAAACAAGATTTGTCTTTGCGGCTGCCTCGTTCATCTCCCTGACCTGTTTTGTATAAACACCTGCAGGTTTTTCCGTGAGCACGTGAATGCCCTTCGAGAAAGCATATTCCGCTATGGGAGGATGGAAATAGTGAGGAGTGGCGATGATAACCGCATTGACCTCGCCGCTGTCGATCAGCGCTTCCGCACTGTCATAGGTTTTTATATCCGGCAGGAGAGCCTTGATTTTTTCATTTCTTTCCGGAATAAGGTCTGCGCACGCGGTGATTCTTACCTCGTGATGAAGGCCGTTTATCTGGTTGTTGACGTGCGATGAACCCATATTACCTACGCCGATAATACCGAGACGTACGGGCTGGACCTTCTCAAGAATGGCACGCAGGCCTGCGCAGGCGGCATCGAAGGATGCAAAATTATCGGGGTAAACATATTTGCTGTTCATTTTGCTTGCTACTTCATCGTTTATCTCTAACTGTGAAAGCCCGTCAAAGACTCTGAGATGAGGTTCAACGCTCAGATAATAAGGTCTCTCGTCTCCGTCAAGTATGCGGAGTATTTCTTCAATATGGCCGTCACCTTCGCCTGCGGGGACAATAGTTCCCGAGTCGCTCTGCACGTCTTTTATGTGCATATAAGTGACATATTTTTTGAGGAGCTTGAAACCGCTGAGGGTTTCTGCTGAGCACTGAAGGTAGTTTGCCGGATCAAAAATGCAGCCGAGTTTCTCGCCGAATGCTTCCGCCAGAAGAAGGCAGCGTTCGGGAATGTCGCCGTAAATCTCTTTTTCGTTTTCATGGCAGCAGAGAACGCCTCTGTCATAGGCGTATTCCGCCATTGCTCCGACTCTGCGGAAAACTTCGTCTTTATATTCCTCAAAGCTTTCGCCCTTCGTGAAATAGAAGCTGAAAATCCTTATGTATTTACAATCAAGGACTTTTGCAACCTCAACCGTATTTTTGAAAGCTTCAAAATGCGGCTCAAAGTCATCGGTTATCTCAATCTTTCCGTAGTGAGAACCCAGGGACGAAACCTTGATACCGTTGTCGTCAAGTCTTTTTTTCAGCTCTTTCGCTTCATCTACGGAGAAATCCGAAATGTTTTTGCCGTCGCAGATGCGAAGTTCGATACAGTGAATGCCGTTCTTTTTACAGGCGGCAATCTGCTCGGAAATATCGGAGGACGCCTCATCGGCAAATGCTGATAAAATAAAATGTGCCATTTTTACCTCTCCTTGTTATTTGAAATTGCAGATAATTTTGTTATCCTTTGCCGTGACGGATACCGATTTAATCGGTTTGTCAATGCTGTTGACCATTTTTTCGGTTATGGCATCCTCAACGTTCCTTCTTATGCAGGAGCGGATATCTCTTGCGCCCCTTGTTCCGCCGGCCGAAAGTTCGGCTATGGCTGCTGTTGCTTCATCATCCCATTTAAATGTAATGCCTTTATCTGCAAGAGGTTCAACAAGTTCATCAAGCAGCAGACCCGCTATCTTGCGGTAGTCCTCCCCGGTAAGGTCATTGAATACCACAACCTCATCGACTCTGCCGATGAATTCGGGGCGGAGGAATTCGCCGAGAGCTTTGAGCGCTTTTTCCTTTGACGCCTCGTTCTTTGTTTTTCCGAAACCGAGAGCGCCGCCGCTTCTGTTACTGCCGGCGTTGGATGTCATAATGATTATGGTGTTCTCAAAGCTGACTGTTCTGCCCTGGGCATCGTTGATTTTGCCTTCATCAAGAATCTGAAGAAGGATGTTCATTACATCGGGATGTGCTTTTTCTATTTCATCAAAGAGAACAACCGAATATGGCTTACGGCGCACCTTCTCGGTCAGCTGACCGGCTTCGTCATAGCCGACATAGCCCGGAGGAGAGCCGATAATCCTTGAAACGGAGTGCTTTTCCATAAACTCACTCATATCAAGCCTGATAAGAGTTTCAGGTGTTTCAAATAATTCTTTTGCGAGAAGTTTGACAAGTTCCGTCTTTCCGACTCCGGTCGGTCCGACAAATATGAAAGATGCGGGTCTGCGTCTCGGATTTATCTGAATTCTTCCTCTGCGGATAGCGGCGCTGACGAGCTCGACCGCCTCATCCTGCCCTATAAGATGGGCTTTAAGATTTTTTTCAAGGTCATGCAGACGGCGCAGATCGCTTTCTATCACCTTGCTTGCCGGGATTCCCGTCCAAAGCTGGATAACTCTTGCAAGGTCGTCTTCCGTAACCAGATTGTCACTTGCAAGCTCTTCGAGCTTTTTGACTTCTTCGCGTTTCTGAATCAGGTCTGATTTTATTTTGGCAAGCAGTTCGTAATCTGCTTCACCGCCCTCATCCGATAATTCCGTTTCCTCTTTTTCGAGTGCGTCAAGTTCCTCAAGTGCTGTTTCATATTCGCTTATATGTTTATTCCTGAGGTTCGCACAGGTGCAGGCTTCATCGAGCAAATCTATGGCCTTATCGGGTAAAAACCTGTCGTTGATATACCTTTCACTGAGGAGTACCGTCCTTTTTACAAGGCTGTCATTCACCCTGACTTTGTGATAGTCCTCATAGTATTTTTTGACTCCGAGCAGCATCTCAATCGTCTGATCGACAGACGGCTCTTCAACCTTGATCGGCTGAAGCCTTCTTTCAAGCGCGGCATCCTTCTCAATGTATTTGCGGTATTCGGTGAAAGTTGTTGCGCCTATTATCTGGATTTCTCCCCTTGAAAGCGACGGCTTCAGGATATTCGCGGCGTTCATGGATCCTTCCGATTCTCCTGCGCCGACAAGCTGATGAACCTCGTCAATGAAAAGAATGACGTTGCCGTCCTCCTTAACTTCATCAATAAGTCCCTTGATTCTGCTTTCAAACTGACCTCTGAACTGCGTGCCTGCAACAAGGGCTGCGATGTCGAGCATCTGTATTTCCTTGTCTTTGAGCTTAGCGGGCACTTCGCCCGCGGCTATCTTCATAGCGAGGCCTTCAGCAATCGCCGTTTTACCGACGCCCGGTTCGCCTATGAGACAGGGGTTGTTTTTGGTACGCCTGCAAAGAATCTGGATTGAGCGGTAAATTTCGTTTTCACGCCCGATTATCCTGTCGGTTTTGCCGCTCCTTGCCTTTTCGGTAAGATCTGTACAGAACTGGCTGAGATATTTCCTTTTCTTTTGTTTTTCGGCAGGTTTTTCTTTTTTGGCTTGTTTTTTCTTTTTTGCTTCATCTGTCTTTGAATCGGAATCGGCGTTAAAATTCATATTGGCAAAATTCTGTAAAAACGGCATCGTTCCTGCGCCGCCGGGCTCAAAGCTGCCGTTTTCGAACATTTCACTGAATTGTTCGCTGACTTCGTCAAATTCGTCCTCCGAGATGCCCATTGACTCAATAATCTGCTTAATGGGACCGATATTGAGCTCCATGGCACATTTCAGGCAAAGACCTTCCTGTGTTGTTTTATCACCCTCAACCTTTGTCATGAAAAACATGGCAGGCCGGGTTTTGCAACGGGAGCATAAAACTTGTTTCATAGCGATGTCCTCTTATGTGGAAAATTATTGTATATTCTCTGCGCTTTTCTTTTCCTTTTTTTCCCTGAGCTGCTGTTTGACGCCGGGGATATAACTGCAAAAAGCGATCAGAGTGAGAATTGCACTGATGCTGATAAGAACTATCATCACAACATCGGGATAATAGATACCGGTTATGCCTATTCCCGGGCCGAAGAACATAATGGAAATCATTATAAGGTAAAAAGCAAAAGTTGCGACCTTACCGGGCATTTCCGCTGCTCCGGGTTTCAGACCGAGAATTATCATTGCAACCGCACCGAGCACCATAACCGCTTCCTTGATAAGGAAAATAAGGAAGATGACGCTGAAGGTGTGGACAAGTCCGTCCGCACGCCAGAAAGTGATAAAGAAAACTACGGCGATGGTAATTTGTGTAAGTTTATCCGCAAGCGGATCAAGTATCTTGCCTAAAGTGCTTATCTGGTTGAATCTTCTTGCTATTTTTCCGTCAAAGAAATCAGTAAGGCCGGAAAGGACAAGAATAATAACCGCTATGAGAAGCTCTTTCTGCATAAAGTAGTAGGCAAAAAACGGTATCATTATTATTCTTAATACCGAGAGAAGATTCGGCACTGTCCAGCAGCCTTTTGTCAGTTCTTTAAGATATTCTTTCATTGGGGTGTTCCTCCGTTCACAAGGGTTTGAATGAAATTGTTGAAAAATGTGTATACTGAAGATTCGGAAATTGCTCCGGCATACTTCAAATCGGGCAGCAGGCCAAGAATCACCGAAGTGAACAATACCGCAAGAAGAACTATAATCAGTCCTCTTATTGCACCGAATACGGCTCCGAGAAATCCGTTTGCCTTCTGAATAAACGAAACCTTCAAAAGAGCATCCGCCGTGCCCGAAAGAAGCGATGACGCTACTCTCGAAACAATAACGGCAAGTATGCAGATAACGCAGTTGAGAGAGGGAATTATTGCGGTATTTTCAACTGCCTTTGACACACTTTCGCTTATATTTTTAACCGTGTCCTCCGAGATAAGCGCTCCGGGATTAATACCGCTGCGGGTGCATAAACCGATTACATAATCGGGCAGCGCGCCCGAAAGAGTCGCCGTTCCGCGGGAGACTGCGGTGCTTATTTTTCCTTCTATTGATTTCATAAGCATTCCGTGGATGACTGAATCGTTCAGGGTTTTTGCGATAACAGGTGCAAATTTGCCGGCGGCAACGATGCAGACTAATGTTATGGCAACCGAGATAACTATTGAGGCAAAGCCTCTCCTTTTACCGAGAAAAATGGATAAAACCATTATACCAATCAGGATAAGATCAACGATATAAGGCGCATTATTCATAAATGTCAGTCCCTCCTCAGTATTTGCATATGGTTCCGTTTTCGAGGGTGTATACGGCAGTCCCGGTGATCAGACATGTGCTTGGATTGCTCTTGCAGTCTATGGTTTCTTTTTCCTCTCCGGAGGTGTTGTATCTGATTACTTTGTTGTCGAGTGAAAACACGATTTTTTTGCCGAGTATATCCGCGCCCGACGGAATATAGTCAAGTTCAAATTCTTTGAGTCGCTTACCCGATGCAGGTATTCTGACCGCTTTCAGCTTTGAGCCGCCGAACTCCTTGTAACAGAGCAGGGTGTTTCCGCTGTCATCGGAGTTTACGGAATACAGTGAATCCTCGGAATATTCCTTAGATGAGAGCTGCTTTCCCCGGGTGTTATACACAAGCGTTTTGTTATTGCCCACGGCAATGATTCTGTCGCCGGAGGTGAATATCATTTTAATGACGGTGGTGCCGCTGATTTTGATGTCAAAATCAGGTTCGGTCTTGCCTGTTCTGAACAGAATCAGTCTTGAATACAGTTCGGCGTTATCAGCGCCTATTGCGGATATGGCAACCTTTTTGCCGTTATCGGATAACGCAAGAGAAGCAACATACTCCTTTGAGCAGTTCCACATGAATTCGGTGTTCATGTTCGGGTCATAAACTTTAACCACGCTCTGCGCCGATGAGCCGGAGTATGACAGGGCAACCGAGCCGTTTGAGGCAAGAGTACCCGTAACAACCGTTCCATCCTCCTCGTATTCTGCGAGCTGTTTTGTGCGGCTTATCAGGTAGGCCTTCTGGGAGGTGTTGCTGAATACAAGGGCACGTCCGTTGTGCGAGACAGCCTTTGCGTCTGACCAGTCAAGATGAAGGTTAAACAGCAAATCGGCATTCTGGGAAAGGACTTCAACACCGTTATTATTCAGCAGTAGCGGTTTTTCGCCTACAAGCATAACCTTGTTTAATGTCAGGTCGTCCTCGTCGTAAGGATATCCGGGGCTCTCGCCCAGAGTTGACGGAACGGCTCTGAAGCTGTCAACTATGTTTGACCGCCTTATTTCACCTGCGGCGGCGAATGTAATGATAATTGCAGCTATGAGAATTGCAATTCCAAACGGCACGCGCAGTTTCCGCAGCATATTTCTTCTGACGGTCTTTGCTCTTGCCTTATTGATTTTTATCGTATTGTCGTTTTGCTTACTCTGGTTTTTCTCTTTCTTTTTTCCTGTCAACATATCACCGCCTCAGTATTCGACCCTGTTAAGAAACAGGCCTTCGGGGCGTGCGGTAAATCCGGAGTTTGACCTATCGCCGCTCTTTATTATTTCCGGTATTGTGCCGGGGGCTATTTTGCCCTCGGATATTTCAATCAGTGTGCCAACCATAATCCGCACCATATTGTAAAGGAAGCCGTCCGCACATACGCGGAATGTAACTAAGTCTCCGTCTCTGCTTACCTGAGCGCAGGTCACGGTTCTGACCGTGTCTTCAACGCTGCTTCCGGCGGCGCAGAAAGCGGAAAAATCGTGTTTTCCGGTAAAATCTTTTGCCTGGGAATCAAGGAAGACTTCATCAAGCGGATATTTATACTGAAATGTGTGCTTGTATTCAAAAGGATTCCTGCATTTTGAATTCCAGATCCGATATATATATTCTTTGGATTTGCAGTTGTATCTCGCATGAAAATCCGGGCTTGCTTCAATGCAGTTTCTGACAGCTATATCGTCGGGAAGCACTGCATTCAGAGCGCTTACAAGTTTTGAACATTCAATCCCGCTCTGTGTACGTATATTGCAGCAGTACATATTCGCGTGAACCCCGGAGTCCGTGCGGGAGCAGCCGGTTATGTTGTCTCTTTTATGGATAATTTGTTCCAGGGCGTCCTGCAAGGTCTGCTGTACCGTGACGGCATTTTCCTGCACCTGCCATCCGTGGTAGGCGCTTCCGTCAAAGCAGATTGTCAATAAAAGATTGCGCATCGGTATATAATCCTTTTCAGCGTTTAAAACTCAGTGCAATTATGTCAGATGACCTTTTCAAAGAAAATATTCAGAACTATAACGCCGGCCGTGATAGCAATACAGAGGATGAGCATAACATAGTCCGTGATTTTCAGCTTCATCTGCTTCATTCTTGTGCGGCCGTTGCCGTCTGTGTAGCAGCGGCAGGTCATCGCAAGGGCGAGCTCGTATGCCCTTCTGAATGCGGAAACCATCAGCGGGATAAATATCGGAACAAGAGCCTTTGCTCTCGTTATGAGGCCTCCGCTCTCAAGGTCGGCACCTCTTGCCTTTTGGGCGTTCATTATTCTTTCTATTTCCTCAATAAGGGTCGGAATAAATCTTAAAGCAAGCGTCATCATCATGGCAAGAGATGAAACTTTTATGTGAAAAATTTTGAGAGGGGACAGTATTCTTTCAAGCCCGTCGGTAAGCATCGTCGGGGTTGTGGTGTAGGTGAGAAGGGAACTCATAACCACAAGAATTATTATTCTGATTATGGTGAAAACTGCTGTGTTGACTCCCTTTTCGGTTACGGCGATTTTCCACCATTCGAAGTATGTCCTGCCTCCGTGCGTGTAAAAGATGTTGAGTATTGCGGTAAAAGCCAGGATAATCAGAACCGGCTTTATGCTTTTGAGAATCATCCTTACGGGGACTTTTGACAAAAGGGTAACAAGAATTATGAACGCCGCCAGCAGACCGAGAGAAAAGAAATTCTTACACAAAAAGATAACAATTATCATTGCAAAGGTCAGAATAAGTTTTATTCTCGGGTCGGCCCGGTGCAAAACGGAGTTCCCGTGATAGTATTGGCCGAATGTGATATCACTTACCATCGGATTTCCTCCTTTCGGCAAGGGAGGTAAGAATGTCAACCGCCCTGTCAACGGAGTAAACATCGGGAGGAACATCAAAGCCGAGTTCTTTCAGACGGTGAAAAACCTTCGTGACTTCAGGTATATTAAGGCCCATTGATTTCAGTTCTTCTTCATGAGCGAACACATAGTCCACCGAACCGTCGAGAGCAATTTCTCCGTTGTTTATAACAATTACTCTTTCCGTTGCCCGCGCTATATCTTCCATGCTGTGAGAAACGAGGACAACCGCGGAACCGGTGCGTTCGCGGTACTGTTTTATCATTTCTATCAGATCGGAGCGTCCGCGAGGATCAAGGCCGGCAGCCGGTTCGTCAAGCACAAGCATATCGGGTTCCATCGCCATTACTCCGGCAATGGCGGCGCGGCGTTTCTCTCCGCCTGAAATGTCAAACGGTGAAACATCAAGATGCTTGGGTTTAACTCCGGCAAGTTCAGCGGCTCTCAGGACCCGCCTTTCTATTTCTGCGTCGTCGAGTTTCATGTTTTTCGGCCCGAAGGCGATATCTTTACGTACTGTTTCTTCAAAAAGCTGATATTCCGGATACTGAAAACAAAGTCCGACATTGAATCTTGATTCCCTGAGGGTTTCTTTGTTTTCCCAGATATCTTTGCCGTCAACATATACTGTACCCAGAGAGGGTTTGAGCAGACCGTTGAACAGAGAAACAAGCGTGCTCTTTCCCGAGCCGGTATGACCGATTATTCCGACCATTTCGCCCCTGTCAATTCCGAGACTGACGTTGTTGACCGCATTGACCTGTTGGGCGGTATTTTTCATATAGCTGTAAGAAACGTTCTTTATTTCAAGGAACGGGTTCACGTCATATCACCTCCGAGATAAGATGATATGGCTCTGACACAGCTGTCGGTGTCAAGAACGGTTTCTTTTATTCCGAGGCGTAAGCATAACTCGGTAGGCTCGGGCACGCTCAGGCTGTGCGCTTTAAGCATTTCAATATCCGAAAAGATGTTCGACGGGGTATCATCGGCAATTATTCTGCCGCTGTCCATAACTATAACACGGTCAGCCTGAACCGCCTCTTCCATAAAGTGGGTAACAAGGATTACCGTGATACCCATTTCTTTATTCATCCGTTTGATTGTGTTCATAACCTCCGCCCTGCCCATAGGGTCGAGCATTGCCGTTGGCTCATCAAGAACGATACATTCGGTCTGCATTGCTATTACGCCGGCAATGGCGACTCTTTGTTTTTGCCCGCCGGACAGATTGTGAGGCTCTCTGTCGCGCATATCATACATATTAACGTCTTTCAGTGCGCTGTCAACTCTCCTGCGTATTTCGGCAGGGTCCACACCTAAATTTTCCGGACCGAAGGCCACATCATCCTCAACAATGGTTGCAACAATCTGGTTATCGGGATTCTGAAAAACCATTCCGACCTTGCGTCTTATGGCATCACCGTTTTCTTCAGAGTCGGAGGTTATTCCGTCAACCGTTACGGTGCCCGTTGAAGGCTCAAAAATGGCGTTGCACAGTTTCGCAAGTGTGCTTTTTCCTGAGCCGTTATGGCCGAGAACCGCGACAAATTCGCCTTTGAATATATCCAGATTGATATCACTGAGGGCGGGAGAGGCAGTCGCTTCCTCTTCCCCGTCGGTGTAGTATGAGTATGAAACATTTTTTATTTCAATCAGTTTTTCTCTCATAAAAGAATGAAATCCTTTTTCTATCTTTTCCAGATGGCGGTTGCTCCGCAGGGGAGAACTCTGCCGGGCTTTGATGAAACGGGCAAACCGATTTCATCGCTCGATGTTGTGCCGCCTGCTTTCTTTCCGACTGTTTCAGCCAGAATATATTCCATAACGCTCGGTGAAAGGCCTGTGGTATATGAATTGACAAGCATCATCAGAGCATCGGCGCTCAGAAGCCGCGAGCATTCGTTTATGAATGTGTAAATCTCGTTTTCGAGTTTCCACACCTCGCCTCCCGGCCCTCTGCCGTATGACGGAGGATCCATAATGATGATGTCATATGTATTGCCTCTGCGTATTTCTCTCTGAACAAATTTCATACAGTCATCAACCAGCCAGCGTACGGGCCTTTCCGAAAGACCGCTCGAAGCGGCATTTTCCTTTGCCCAGGCGACCATACCTTTTGAGGCGTCAACATGGGTAACGCTTGCTCCGGCATTGAGCGCCGCTACCGTTGCTCCGCCGGTGTAGGCAAAGAGGTTCAGAACTTTGACCTCTCTTTCGGCCTGCCTTATTGTTTTGTCGAGCAACTGCCAGTTGACTGCCTGCTCGGGAAAAAGGCCGGTGTGTTTAAATCCCATTGTCTTGATGTTGAATTTAAGATGTCCGTAATTTATCTGCCAGACATCCGGCATTTTTTTGCGGATATCCCAACTGCCTCCGCCAGATGAGGAGCGGTTATAGACAGCGTGAGGGGAGCGCCAGAGAGGGTCGGTCTCAGACGTTTTCCATATGACTTGAGGATCGGGTCTGACAAGGACAATATCGCCCCATTTTTCGAGGCGGTTTCCGTCTGAACAGTCGATCAGCTCATAACTTTTCCAATTTTCCGCTGTCCTCATTTCAGTTCCTTCTCAAACTTCAAATTTCTGTTGGCCGGGCATAGGTATTCCGAGATGGGCATAGCCCGCGGGAGTTACACATCTGCCCCTTTGAGTTCTGCTAAGAAAGCCGGTCTGAATAAGAAACGGCTCATAAACATCCTCTATAGTAACGGCCTCTTCACCTATGGCTGCCGCTATGGTATCAAGGCCGACAGGTCCGCCGTTGTAATTCTTAATCATTGTGGTGAGAATCAGTCTGTCAATATTGTCAAGGCCGAGGTTGTCAACCTCCATTTTTGCCAGGGCAACATTGGCGATTTCTTCGGTTATTGAGCCGTTGCCCATAATCTGGGCAAAGTCCCTGGCACGCTTGAGAAATCTGTTTGCTATTCTCGGTGTTCCTCTGGATCTTGAGGCAATTTCGAGTGCGCCTTTGGGGTCAATATCTATATTGAGTATCCCCGCTGAACGATTTACTATTTCGGATAATTGCTCCGGCGTGTATAGTTCCAGGCGGAAAATTACGCCGAATCTGTCTCTCAGAGGCGCGGAGAGCTGACCCGCCCTCGTTGTCGCGCCGACAAGGGTGAAGCGGTTGAGGTCAAGCCTTATGGATCTTGCCGAAGGCCCTTTGCCAATGATGATATCAAGCTCGTTATCCTCCATTGCGGGATAGAGAACTTCTTCCACCGCTCTTGAGAGCCTGTGAATTTCATCTATGAACAGCACATCGCCTTCGCTCAGGTTGGTTAACAGAGCGGCAAGGTCGCCGGGCTTTTCTATTGCCGGTCCGCTGGTCACGCGGAAGTTAACTCCCATTTCGTTCGCAATTATACCGGCAAGTGTTGTTTTTCCCAAACCCGGAGGCCCGTAAAGCAAAACGTGATCAAGGGGCTCGTTTCTCTGCCTTGCGGCGTCTATATACACCGAAAGGTTATCTTTGACTTTATCTTGTCCGATATAGTCACCGAGTGTTTTCGGGCGCAGAGATAATTCTATTTCATTATCCTCGGAGGCGGAATATTCCGCATTTACAAAGCGACTTTCATAATCGGTTTCCATGCGTTATCCTCCTTAAAGATTTTTTGAAAGAGAGGCGAGAGCCTTCTTTATCATTTCCTGGGTTGACAGGTTTCCGTCAAGTCTGCCCACGGCTATTCCAGCTTCACTGCGGCTGTATCCAAGCATTACAAGAGCGTTAACCGCGTCTTCTCCGGCGTAACTCAAGCCTGCTTTTTTGATTGCGGAAATACTGTCTGCAGCACCGGATGAAGCCGCAAACATATCAAGCTTACCTTTAAGTTCGAGGACTATGCGGCTTGCGATTTTTCCGCCGACTCCCTGAGCTGCGGTTATGGCTTTGGTGTCATCCCCGGCAACTGCAACAGCGAGCATATCCGGAGTGAGAACAGAGAGGATTGCTATGGCTGCCTTAGGGCCGACACCTGTTATTCCTATGAGCAGTTTAAAACAGTCAAGCTCGCTTTTGTCCGCAAAGCCGAAAAGGTCGAGAGCATCCTCACGCACACTGAGATAAGTGAAAAGAGTCACTCTGTCGCCGGTTTTTCCGCAGTTTCTCAAGGTATTTGAGGTGGTTGTGAGATAGAAGGCAACACCGCCGCAGTCAAGCGCAACGGCATTCTCTTCCATACAGACTATTTCGCCGGTGAGACTGTAAAACATAAATCTATCCTTTCATTTTCAAAGCGCCGAGCAGCGATCCTTCGCTGTGACAGTGGCAGATAGCCAAAGCAAGAGCGTCCGCCGCGTCATCGGGCTTGGGGATTTTTTCAAGGTTGAGCATTATCCTTGTCATTTCCTGAACCTGTTTTTTTTCTGCCCTGCCGTAGCCCACCACACTCTGCTTAACCTGGAGCGGAGTGTATTCGGAAATGGGTATTCCGTTTTTCTGAGCCGCGAGAATAAGAACGCCTCTTGCCTGGGCAACATCAATGGCGGTTTTCTGGTTGGTATTGAAAAAGAGTTTTTCCATTGAAACTGCATCGGGGCGGTATTTTTTTATAAGGGTGTCCGCCTCGTCGTAGATTTTTTCAAGTCTTTCGTTGAATGGCTCGTGCGCCTTTGTAAGAATCGCTCCGTATTCAAGCATCCTGAATTTGTTGTCCTTGTATTCAACGACTCCGCAGCCCACTATTGCGTATCCGGGGTCAATTCCCAAAACAATCATTTTCTGTCAGACTCTCTTTCCCTTATAACCATTCTTGTCGGTGTACCCTCAAGGCCGAATACTTCTCTTATCTGATTGTCGATATAACGCTGATAACTGTAATGAAACAGGTCGGCTCTGTTGACAAAGCAGACAAAAGTCGGCGGACGGGTGGAGGCCTGGGTCATATAATATATTTTAAGCCTTCTGCCCTTGTCGGTGGGCGGCTGAACTCTGGCAGTTGCCTCAGCAAGCACTTCGTTGAGCTTGCCTGTGGATATTCTCATCGCATTTTGGGTGTCAACAAATTTTATAAGTTCGAAAAGGCGGTCAAGTCTGAGTCCTTCTTTGGCGGATATGAAAATGATTGGAGCGTAGGACATAAATGAGAAATCGTTCATCAGTTCTTTTCTCATTGTATCCATCGTCTTGCCGTCTTTTTCGACTGCATCCCATTTGTTGACCGCGATTATACAGCCCCTGCCCATTTCGTGGGCAATACCGGCAACCTTGGAGTCCTGCTCGGTGAAGCCTTCGGTGGCGTCAATCATTATCACGCAGACCTGTGAACGCTCAACTGCCATTCTTGCTCTGATAACGGAGTATTTCTCTATCTGGTCATAGACCTTGCTTTTCCTTCTGAGTCCGGCGGTGTCTATGAAAACGAACTTTCCGTGGCTGTTTTCAACCAGAGAGTCCGTTGCGTCTCTTGTTGTGCCGGCAATATCGGAAACTATCATTCTGTTTTCGCCGAGAACGGCATTCACAAGCGAGGATTTTCCGACATTCGGCTTGCCTATGACGGCAACCTTTATGGCGTCTTCGTAGTCGCTGTTTTCAGCGCTTTCCTCCGGCAGGTATTTAAGCACCTCGTCGAGCATATCTCCCGTACCGTGGCCGTGAACCGAGGAGACCGCCACCGGATCTCCGAGCCCGAGATTGTAAAACTCGTAAAAATCGGGGGGAAGCTCACCGATACTGTCGCACTTATTCACGCACAGAATCACCGGTTTGCCGCTTTTGCGTAAAAGGGCGGCAACTTCCGTATCTGTTGCAACCACGCCCGTACGGATGTCGGTGACGAAAATAATAACATCGGCGCTGTCTATGGCAAGCTGAGCCTGGCGCTGCATCTGTTTGAGAATAATATCATCGCTTTTCGGCTCTATACCGCCGGTGTCGATGAGAAGGAAGTGCCTGCCGAGCCATTCGCAGTCTCCGTATATTCTGTCTCTTGTAACTCCCGGCGTGTCGTCAACAATTGCCATACGGGTGCCGGTGAGTTTGTTAAAAAGGGTGGATTTACCGACATTCGGTCTGCCCACTATTGCAACAACATTACCTGCCATAGCTATCCTCCCCAATCATTGCCGCAAGCAGCTCTGCGCCGCTGTTGCCGTTTCTTCTGACATTTACTTTCAGGGCACTGCTCAGCTCGTCAACCGTCATATTGTCAAGAAACATATCTCCCTCACTTCTCAAACAATTCGGTGGGATTATTATTTCTTCGCCGCAGTCGGTGCCTTCAAGTGTTGATAATATATCGCCTCCGGTTATGAGACCGGAAACAGTTATGGATTCGCCGAAGAACCTGTTTTTTACTTCGACCGTTCTCACGTCAAGGCCTTTGATTCTTTCCATTGCGGTGTGCGCAAGCTCTTGGATGAGCGGAGTTGCCGCGCTCCCTGTAACTACCGTGACGTGCCTGTTTTTTTCTTTGACATCGCATTTGCCGAGTGCCTCTTTGAATTCATCTTTCAAAAGAGTCCACATTCCCACGCCGTTTTCAAGTTGCGGGAAGTCGTCATAGTAATCGTAGGACGGCATATCTCTTTCCGCAAGAAGATAAAACTCATCGGAGGCGTAGGCGATTTTGACGCCGTGCTCCCTTTCAAATTCTCTGTTCATCCCGTCAATTATGTCAATGGTTTGCGCCGCGGTTTCCTTTGTGTAAGTATTGAGAGGGCAGAGCCCTTCTCTGTATTTTGTAAGACCCACAGGTACGCAGGCTATGCTCTGCATTGCGGGATAATATCTGAAAAGCTCGCTCAGGGAAAATCTGAGTTCTTCGCCGTCGTTTATTCCCGGGCATAACACAAGCTGTGAGTTTATTGCTATCCCCGCATCGGCAAATTTTTTAATGTATTTGAGGCACTCGCCTGCGCGCGGGTTTGCCATCATCCGGACTCTAAGCTCCGGGTTCATCGTATGAACCGATATATTAACGGGGCTTATATGCATATTGATTATTCTGTCGGTTTCCTTATCGTCGAGGTTTGTGAGCGTAACATAATTTCCGAAAAGAAATGAAAGTCTCGAATCGTCATCCTTGAAATACAGGCTGTCTCTGAGCCCTTTCGGAAGCTGATCTATGAAACAGAAAATGCATTTGTTTTTGCAGGAGTGCTGTTTGTCCATCAGGTAGGTGTCAAATTCGAGACCGATATCGTCGAATTCATCTTTTTTGATTGTATGCGAGGTGATTTTACCTGCGGCTGTCCTGACAGACAGCACAAGCTTTGTATCGTTAAGCCAGAAGCGGTAATCCAACACGTCATTAATCTCGTTTCCGTTTATGCTGATCAGACTGTCGCCGGCTTTTATTCCTTTTTTATCTGCCGGACTGTGTTTCTCAACTCCGGATATTGTTACTGACATGTTTTCACCTGCCGATGCTTCGGAAACGGTATCCGGGTTTCCGGCGCCGCACTCCGCCCATTTTCGATAAAGTATATCATATCGGCCCTGATAAAACAACATTAATTAAAAAAATTAAAAATTTATTAATTTTATATATTAAAGCGGAAACGGGTTAACCGACGGCTTTTTCCGTGATGTTTTATTGACTTAAACCGGAAAGTGTGGTAATATCTCTGTGTTTATTAAGGCCGAAAGCCCTCCCATTTTATGGAGAGGGCATAGGGCTTTTTCGGAGGTTTTCAGGTGATTGAAAATATTGTTTTTGATATGGGCGGCGTGCTGATCAACTACGACCCGGAAGGTACCATATACGGAATTTTTGACAAGGAAGTTGCAGACATAGCCTTAAAGGAAATATTCAGGAATCGGTTGTGGAACGAAAAGGACAGGGGTACCGTGACTCCCGATGAGATTATGGAGAGGGTCAGGGATAAAATACCTCCGCGCGCTTATGACAAAGTCAGCGAGATTACCCACAACCTTTATCCGTATATGAAACCTTTTGAGGAGACTTGCCGGCTTGTCAGAGAATTGAAACGTAACGGATACGGGATATTTCTTCTTTCAAACGCTTCGGATGATTTCTTTGAGAACAAGTGGAGAATACCCGCTCTGGAATACTTTGACGGTTATCTTATTTCCGCGGATTATAAGCTTCTTAAACCGGAGCCGGAAATATATTCGGTGTTTTTTGAAAAATTCAACCTGAATCCGTCCGAATGTTTTTTTATTGACGATATGCCGGCAAATGTTGAGGGCTCGGAGAAAGCCGGTATGAAAGCGTATTGCTTTAACCATAAGGATTTTGCGCTTCTGAGAAACGCATTGAGGGAGAACGGAATAAACATATGAACTGCTTTACCGATCTTGCAAAGTCAATACCTGAGTTCAGGACTCTCGCCACCACCATACATAAGGGGCGCCTTCCCGTGGGAGCAACGGGTCTGTCATATGTTCACAAGGCACACGTTATCACGGCTCTTTGTACCGGCTTGGGCAAGAAGGGCCTTGTGCTTGTTCCCAATGAGGCGCAGGCGGTCAAAATGTGCGAGGATCTTACCTCATTCGGTATGAATGCGCTGCTTTATCCCGCAAGAGATTTTTCTTACAGGACGGACGAAACCGTATCAAGGGACTATGAGCATATCCGCCTTAAAGTGCTCGACAAGATGTTTTCGGGTGATTACGATACGGTTGTCCTTTCCGCCGAGGCGGCAATGCAGCCGGCGATACCTCCGCAGGTGCTTATGAACAACTCGTTGAGTATCGCTGCAGGTGAGGATTATGATATCGGAGAGCTTACCCGCATACTCGTTTCGGGAGGTTATACACGCTGCGACCAGGCGGACGGCCCGGGTCAGTTTTCCGTTCGCGGAGGAATACTCGACTTCTTTCCGCCGGATGCAAAACTTCCGTGCAGGATAGAATTCTGGGGAGACAGCGTTGAAAGCATAGTCTCCTTTGATCCCGATACGCAAAGGCGCCGCGAAGCGCTCGACTCCGTCAGAGTAACTCCCGCAAAAGAGGTCGTGATTTCGGACGAGGCTCTTGTTGCCGTTATTGAGAAGCATATAAAAGAGAAAAGAATCAGAGGCGACGGATATAAAATGCTTGCCGCCCAGATTCAGATGATTAACGACGGTGTCAAGGTTGCCTGCGCAGATAAGTTCATACCGCTGGTTTACCCTGATAACAAGGGTATTTTTGCGTATGCGAAAGATTGCTTCCTGTTTGTATGTGAGAGCTTTTCATTCAGAGATCAGTTCAATTCGGCGGTAAAACTCCAACAGGAAACCGTAAAAAGTCTGTTTGAGGATAAGGTTCTGTGCAGAGGCCTTGATAAATTCAATCTTGAGCCGTATGAGCTTTATAAGCAGTATACGGATATGGGTGTCATATATCTAGACAACCTTCCGAGGGGAAGCTTTGATACTCCCGTCAAGGATCTGGTCAATTTCACCGCAAGACAGCTTGTTCCCTGGAACGGTTCCCTGGAAGCAATAACGGAGGACATATCAAACAGAAAATCCCGGAGAGACTGTACCTGCGTCGTTTTTGCCGGCACCGAGAAGTCTGCACGGACTCTTTCACATGACCTCGAAGACGAGGGAATTGCCTGTACCTTCTTCCCGAAACTTCCTGAAAAGTTTCCTGCCGGAACAGTCAGTGTAATACCCGGCGGTATCAGTTACGGCATGGAATATCCCGGCGGTTCACTCGCGGTCTTTACATACAGAGCGCAGACCGCGGTGAGAAGTTCTCCGGCAAGAAGAACAAGCAAAAACGCCTTCAACAGCCTGAGCGAACTGCACAGGGGAGAATACGTTGTCCACTCGGTACACGGAATCGGTATTTTTGAGGGAATCAATACCATTGAAGCTTCCGGAACCACAAAGGATTACATCAAAATCCGCTATGACAGAGGAGATATTCTCTATGTTCCCGTTACCCAGCTTGACCAGGTGTCCAGATATATCGGGGCGGCGAGTGATGAAAATAAGATTAAGCTGAACAAACTCGGCGGAGCCGATTGGCAGAAGGCGCGCAACAAGGTGCGCAAGTCAGTCAAGGATATGGCGAAGGATCTGATAGAGCTTTACTCAAAGCGTATGAAGATTGAGGGTCACGCATTCTCTCCCGATATCGATATGCAGAGCGATTTTGAGCGGAGATTTGAATATGAGGAAACCGAGGATCAGCTCCGCTGTACAGATGAAATAAAGAAAGATATGGAGAAGCCGTATCCGATGGACCGCTTGCTTTGCGGCGATGTGGGCTTCGGCAAAACAGAGGTGGCTCTCAGGGCGGTATTCAAGTGCGTTGCCGACGGCAAACAGGCCGCGATTTTAGTGCCCACAACCATACTTGCTCTTCAGCATTATCAGACCATTCTCAAACGTTTCGAGGGCTTCCCGATTGAGGTGGGTATGCTTTCTCGCTTTTGCACCAAGGCGGAAACAGACAAAACCCTTCTCGGTCTCAAAAGAGGGTCGGTGGATGTTGTTGTCGGCACTCACAGGCTTATCTCAAAGGATGTGCAGTTCAGGGATCTCGGTCTCATAATAGTTGATGAAGAGCAGCGCTTCGGTGTAGCCCAGAAGGAAAAACTGAAAACAAGTTTTCCGTCTGTCGATGTTCTTACACTCAGTGCCACGCCTATTCCCAGAACGCTGAATATGGCTATGTCAGGCATAAGGGATATGTCCGTTATTGAGGAGGCGCCTCTTGACAGACAGCCTGTTCAGACCTACGTTATGGAGTATGACTTCGGTCTGCTTGTTGAAGCAATGGAGCAGGAACTCAGGCGGGGAGGTCAGGTTTACTATCTTTACAACAACATTGAAAATATTGCCCGTAAAGCCTCAGAAATAATGAACTCCATTCCGGACGCGAGAGTCGCCGTTGCCCACGGCAAAATGACAGAAGACGAACTGAGTGAGGTCTGGCGCAAACTGATTGACGATGAGATTGATATCCTCGTTTGTACTACCATAATCGAAACCGGTGTGGATGTTCCGAATGTCAACACGCTCATTATCGAAAACGCGGAGCGTATGGGCCTTGCACAGCTTCATCAGATAAGAGGACGTGTAGGCCGTTCGGCAAGAAGGGCGAGTGCTTATTTTACTTTTGTCAAAGGCAGACAGCTCAGTGAAATAGCGGAACGCAGACTTGACGCCATAAGGGAATTCACGGAATTCGGGTCGGGTTTCCACATAGCCATGAGAGACCTGGAGCTTCGGGGAGCGGGTAACGTTCTCGGAGCAAATCAGCACGGTCAGATGGAATCAGTCGGCTACGATATGTATATCAAACTTCTCGAGCAGGCGATAAGCGAAGAAAAGGGAGAAAAGGCAAAAGAGCCCGAGAGGGATTGCCTGGTTGATTTGCCGATCGATGCGCATATTCCGGAAGATTACATATCCTCCATACCCCAGCGCCTGCAGATTTATCGCAGGATAGCGGATATAAGAACAGGTGAAGATGCAGACGACGTTATGGACGAGCTTGCCGACAGATTCGGTGAGCCGCCGGAGTCGGTTATAGGCCTGATAAAAATATCCACCGTCAGGAGCAAGGCTGCGGCTCAGAATATTTATGAGATTACACTTGAAGGGGACAGGATTATTTTCAAAACAGAGGATATGGATATGGAAGCCGTTTACCGTGTCGCGCCTCATTACAGCGGCAGATTTACCGTCAATGCAGGCGGCGGAAAGCCTTATCTTGTTCTCAGAGCGCTTAAAGATGAAAACAAGCTTGCGCTGATTGAACGTGTTCTTGACTATATGGGTGACAAATAATTTGCAATCTGCTTAATCTTATGTTATTATAAATATGTATACTCTAAAATGCGAGAGTGTTGCCCGGCAAAAATGTTATTCAAGTTCAGCTGTTAAAAAAGCCGGAGAATATGAAAGGAAGGAACGGCCTCGGTTCTGTATCACGGTCGGTCGGATATGAAAAAAACCACCGGAAAACAGAATATATTGTCAAGGATTCGCAGCAAATATCTGATAATTGCCGCGGTCGTTATTGTGTTTATTGTCGCCTTGCTGACGGTTGTGCTTTCCGTAAAGGACAGTATTCTGTTCAATTCCGCGCAGGCCAAGGTGGATAACAGCGAGTTCAGCGCTGCTTATTCGGAACTTGAAAGTGTTTCGGGCGACAAGGCAACGGCTCTCAGAGCCTATGTGGAGTTAAGGCTTGAAATAGACAGGGAATATCCCGCATTGCTTGCGGAATATGATAATGAGAAGATTTTTTCATGGAAGGAAAAAGTCGATTCTCTCACTCAGGAGACGGATTATTTTTCAGAAAAGACCGCGGAGGAAGTCAGGAACCTCAGCAATAAGCTTAATACAATCTGCAGCCTTAACGATGAGTATAACGGTATGCAGGCAGATATCCTTGAGATGATGGATATTTTCAATGAGATCAACCGTCTTTACACCAAGGATTCAGAAGGCCATAACACTTCATTTACCGTTTCCGAGGAAAAGCGGAAAATACAGAACTGGGAAATGCTTTGCGGCCGGCTCACCGACTTTTCTTCACGTCTGCCCGGAGGCGAAAAAGTTTATCTGCTCGGTTACCTGATAAGGGAAACCAGGGGCGAACTGAGCGATTTGCAAAAGGCAATGAATATGGTTACGCAAAGCGGTTACTCCGATATGGATATAGTCAGACTGAGCGGAGAGGGTCAGAAGAACTTCCCGTCTATCAAGAATTCAAACGGCGTTGCCGTAAGTGTTTCCGGCAAGGATGACTATGTGAAATATATGAGCTCGGGAGTTTATAAAGCATTGGTGGAGTATCTCGCAGAGTATTACGTGGGAATGTAAAAAAAGTACAAATATAAAAAACTGCCCGCCCCGGATTTGCATCTGAGGCGGGTCTTACTGTGTTCAGTTTTTCGGGATGTTCTTTTCGCGCATTGTCAGAGAAATTCTTCCTTTGGCAACGTCTACATTCAAAACCCATACAGTTATGACATTACCGACTTTAAGAACCTCTGATGGGTGCTTTATGTATCTGTCGGTAATTTGTGAAATGTGAACGAGTCCGTCTTCGTGAACTCCTATATCCACAAACGCTCCGAAGTCTGTGACGTTTCTTACCGTACCCTTCATTTCCATGCCGGGTTTAAGGTCTTTTATATCCATAACATCGGTTCTCAGCATGGGAGGCGGAAGTTCATCTCTCGGGTCGCGGCCCGGTGCAATCAATTCCTTGACGATATCCTTGAGAGTGGGAATACCGATTCCCAGCTGATTTGCAATCTCTTCCTCACCTTCGGCAGCCACAAGTTCGGCCAGATTCGCAATTTCCGGCGTACCGATATCGGCGGAAGTAAATGAGAATCGTTTGAGAAGTTTTTTTGCAGCTTCATAGCTTTCGGGGTGAACGCCCGTGTTATCAAGTATATTTTTGCTTTCGGCTATTCTCAGGAAGCCTGCGCACTGCTCAAAGGCCTTTGCGCCGAGTTTGGGTACTTTGAGAAGCTGGTTTCTGCCTGTGAATTCTCCGTTATCGTCACGGTAAACAACTATATTACCGGCGATTGCCGAATTTATACCGGCAACTCTTGAAAGCAAGGGAGCGGAAGCGGTATTGAGATCAACGCCGACAGAGTTAACAGCATCTTCTATAACAGCGTTCAGGGCGTTGTCAAGTTCCTTGGGAGGCATATCATGCTGATACTGTCCCACGCCTATGGCCTTGGGGTCGATTTTTACAAGCTCGGCGAGCGGATCCTGAAGCCTTCTTGCGATTGAAACGGCGCTTCTGAGAGAAACGTCATAATCGGGGAATTCTTTTGCGGCAAGCTTAGATGCTGAGTAGACTGAAGCGCCTGCCTCACTGACAACCATATAACTTACTTCTGCCTTTATTTCATGCAGAACCTCCGCGGCAAAAATCTCAGTTTCCTTTGACGCAGTACCGTTGCCTATTGAAATGCAGTTGACGCCGTGCTTCGAGATGAGTTTTTTGACAAGTTCTTTGGCCTGATCTCTCTGTGCGGCCGAATGTGTGACATATATCACTCCCGTGTCAAGAACTTTTCCGGTTTTGTCAACAACGGCAACCTTGCAGCCCGTTCTGTATCCCGGGTCAAGACCCATAACGGTTTTTCCCTTTACCGGGGGCTGAAGCAGCAGTTCTTTCGTGTTAAGCGCAAACACTTTTATTGCGCCCGTTGCCGCCTTCTCAGTGAGCATATTGCGAATTTCACGTTCAATTGAAGGATAAATAAGCCTGTCATAGGCGTCTTCCCCCGCGGCCCTGACAGCTTCGGTGGTGGGGGAACCTTTGGGATTCAATGTTGTGCCTGTAATTACAAAAGACGCTTTTGCTCTGTCAAGAGTCACGCTGACCTTGAGAAATTTTTCTTTTTCTCCTCTGTCAATTGCAAGAACTCTGTGGCCGGCAATGGTTTTGACAGCCTCGGAATAATCGTAGTAATTTGTATAAACACTTTCCGCCTTTTCATCCGCGGCAACCGAGTTGACAACGCCGAAGATGGTGAAAAGATCACGCAGTCTTTTTCTGATTTCCGCATTGTCAGAAATGTTTTCGGCAATTATGTCAAGAGCGCCCTGAAGAGCGGCCTGCGCGTCGTCAACGCCCTTTTCCGGATTGATATATGCTTCGGCAAGCTCAATCGGTGCGGGTGAATCCTCTTTTTGCGCATAAATCTCATCGGCAAGCGGCTCAAGTCCCTTTTCTTTGGCTACCGATGCCCTCGTTTTTCTCTTGGGCCTGAACGGACGGTAAATATCGTCAATTTCGGTTACCGTTACGGCTTTGTCAAGCGCCTGTGATATTTCGTCGGTAAGTTTTTCCTGCCCGTCGATGAGAGCCCTTACTTCTTCGCGCCTCTTGTCAAGATTGCGCAGGTACTCGAGTCTTTCCGCAAGTTCGCGTATTATCTGGTCGTCAAGTGTGCCGTGGGCTTCTTTTCTGTATCTTGCAATAAACGGGACTGTGTTGCCCTCGTCAAGCAGTTTGACCGTATTTTCAACCTGCCACTGTTTTAATTTGAATTCCCCGGCGAGAGCTGAAATTATATCCATAGAAATCTATTCCTTATCTTCATAATATTTTATTTGACGTATATCCCTGCCAATGAACATCATTGATTCATAGTTGCCGATGATTCTTGACATTATCCTCTGCGAATATCTGGCTTCCATTTCGGCAGGCGAAAGGTTGGTGCTTATTATAACAGGCAGGGAGAGATTGATTCTTGTATTTATTATATTATACAAAGCAGATACAGTGAACTGGGTTGAGAATTCGGAGCCGAGATCATCAATGATGAGAAGCTCGCAACTCAGCACTCTCTTTTCTTCATCGTTCCTGTTGCCGCGGTCAAATTTTTCTCTTTCGAGTTTTGACAAAATGTTCTGGGCAGAGCCGTAAAGCACGTCAAACCCGTTTTCGGCCACAACATTCGCTATGGCGAGCGAGAGATGGGTTTTGCCGAGACCTGTTGCGCCGCACATATAAAGAGAACCGGATTTTTTCCCGAAGTCTTCGGCGTATGCTTTACAGTATTCAAATATCTCTTCCGCTTTTTCACGCGGCGAAAAACCGTATCTTTCATCAATCTTGTCGGAGTAATAGTCAAGATTGAAATTATCAAACCGGCACGATGCCGCCGGCGAGGTTTTGCACAACGCATCTATGTTCAGTTTTCTGAGCAATTCTTTTCTGCAGGAGCAGGCAAAGCCGCCTACAAATCCGGTATCCTCACACTTCTTGCACGTGTAGGGTACTTCCAGATAATTTTCGGGGTATCCGTGCTTTTTCAGCTCGGCTCTGATGCAACTCTGAACATGAAGATTCGTGCGGGAAAGCTCATTCAGATATCTTTCGGAATCGCTGCCCATGCCGAGGGCTTTTATGACGGCAAGCCCTGTTTCGGCCATGTGATTTTCATATTGTTTAACTTCCGGGATTTCTCTGAGGATTTCAAGGTGACGCGCATCATAAGTGCTCTGCGCCTCGCTTCTTCTCCGGGAAATAATCTGATTTGCCTCGCGCAGTATTTCCGGTGTGTAACTCATCTGTATATCCTCTCAGTTTCAGGTGTTCTTTCTGATGTATTTACGCTTTCTCTTTATGGTGTTATTAACATAATCCTCAAGGTTGTAGCTCGCTTCGCTGTCTGATGGGGCGGTGGCTGCAGTCCTTGTCTTGGCGGAAGAAGACGCTTTCTGCTTTTTAAGATCTTCCGGAGTCTTTATGCCGGAATTACACCAGTTTTCCAGCACCTTGTTCATATAGGAAAAGCTTACCTTTCCGGTGTTTTCGGCCATCTGATCATAAGCGATGCATATAAGATCAAGAGACAATTCCTTCTTTATCGCCCAGTCCTCAAAGTAGTCAGCCTGTTTTGCGGTGGGGCGGGGACTGCTTATTCCGCTGTATGCCTTGAATCTGTTCCAGAGCAGGTTTATCGTGTCAATCGAGGCAATCTTTTCCGCGGCCTTCTCAATAGTGTCAATTTCCTGGTTTGCCCAGGTTTTGCCGACCGTTTCGATGTAGCTGTATCCTGTTTTGTTAAGCTTAATGCAGTAATCCACAAGCATAAAAATGACGTCTGCCGGCAGTCCGAACCTGTCATACAGCAAAAGAAAAGTGCACTGCCCGTCATAGCCGATTGTTTTGCCGAGTTTTGCCTGAAGCTCTTTAAATAGATTTGCTATTTCTTTCGACTCGCTCATTCTTACGGCGATTTCGGCGCTGCTGGGCCTGGAATATTCAATTTCATCGGTTTCTTCCTTAGGTGCCTGGCCTTTTCTTTCAGATTTGGGCACATACTTTCTTGGCTCATCAGCCTTTTCTGCGGCCGGTTTTTGCGTACTTTCATTCTCAATCAGAACGCCTGTCAGGACCCAGTACTGAAGATAATCCTCAACATCTGCCACGCTGTATTTGAGCTTTTTTGCTATTTCGTTTTCATCAAGCTTTTTAGGTGCTTTTCCCAGTATAAGAAGAAGGACCTTTATCTGTTCGCCCGAGGCAAGCCTTATATGCTTGTCAACGATATCCGAGGGAACAAAAAAGCCCCTTTCCGGGAATGAGGGATTCAACGAGTATGTCATTTATATTCTCTGCCTTCTCAGGTAATAATGAATTGTTATTTCGCGCCGGTTATGCCATTCCGGATTGGGATTTCACGGCTGATTATTACTTATATAATGTAATCCGGCTTCATAATTATATTACATCAAATGAAAAATTCAAACCGTTTCGCCAAGGTTTTACACAGAAAATAAAAAAGCACAACTTGTTGTGCTTTGCCCTGTGTACCTACCACAATCTGTTTGTGAAAAATGATAAAGCGCCCGCTGTCGGTTCAGCGTTTTTATGAGTATCGGGATCGGATGATTTCAATGTGAAAACAACACGTTTAAAGATATGCCGACTTTTCTGCACTCTGTCGGATGATTATTTGACTTAACGGTTATCCGGTCTGATTTACCGGGCTGTTTTCAAAGGCCTTAACCGGATTCGAATACGGATATCTGTTCTTGTTGCAGTGCAAGTATGCTCCGTTAACGCGGCAGCAAAAACAGTCCCGTCCGCGGCTGAAAGAAAAAGAGACTGCCGAAGCAATCTCTCATTCATTTTGATTTAAATCAAACAGCTCTGGTTACTTTGCCCGAGCGAAGGCAGCGAGTGCAGGCATAAACTCTTTTGGGAGTTCCGTTTACAACGGCCTTGACTCTTTTAACGTTGGGTTTCCATGTGCGATTAGATCTTCTGTGTGAGTGTGAAACTTTGATTCCGAAGGAAACATCCTTGCCGCAGAATTCACATTTAGCCATACGTCACACCTCCTTTAGTCATTAGCGTGGAATATATTAACAGATTTTTATTGAAAATGCAAGCATTATTTTTGTCCGGAACAAAATTTTTTAGAATCTGCTGTTTTTTTGAAAAAAGTATTGATTTTTTTGCGAGTGTGTAGTAAAGTTTAATAGTCAAAATAATATTCGGAGGATGAAAATATGTCAGACAAAGAAAAAGCCCTTGAAACCGCTCTTGAAAAGATAGAAAAAGCCTATGGTAAGGGCTCAATAATGCGTTTGGGTCAGAATACGGGTTTGCTTAACGTTGCCTCGATTTCCACCGGTTCAATAGGTCTTGATGCCGCAACAGGCATCGGCGGCCTTCCCAAAGGAAGAATAGTTGAAATCTACGGTCCGGAGTCGTCCGGTAAAACCACCCTTGCGCTGACTGTTGTTGCCCAGGCTCAGAAGGCGGGCGGAGAAGCTGCTTTTATTGATGCTGAGCACGCGCTTGATCCTGTTTACGCAAGCAAAATCGGTGTTGATGTTGATTCCCTTCTTGTCTCTCAGCCGGATGACGGTGAGCAGGCTCTCGAAATTGCCGAGGCGCTTGTCCGTTCAAGCGCGATTGACGTTATAGTTGTTGACTCGGTTGCTGCCCTTGTTCCCCGTTCCGAAATAGAGGGTGAGATGGGCGACAGTCACGTCGGTGCACACGCAAGACTTATGTCTCAGGCAATGAGAAAAATAGCAGGCGCTGTTTCGAAGTCAAATACTATCATCATTTTCATAAATCAGCTTCGTGAAAAGGTCGGCGTGGTTTACGGCAATCCCGAAGTCACAACCGGAGGCAGAGCGCTCAAGTTCTACGCCAGTATCCGTATAGATGTACGCCGCGGCGAGGCCCTGAAGGTTTCAGGCGGAGAAATAATAGGAAACAAAACAAAATGTAAGGTTGTTAAAAATAAGGTTGCTCCTCCGTTCAGAGATGCTGAGTTCGATATCCTTTACGGAAAAGGAATTTCCAAGGAGGGTGAACTTGTTGATTTGGGCGTGAAATACGATATTATTCAAAAGAGCGGCTCCTGGTTTTCATACAATGACAATAAGATAGGTCAGGGACGCGATACGGTCAAGGAACTGTTTTCATCAGATAAAGCCCTTGCCGATGAAATAGAGGCAAAAATTCGCGATGCCCTCAGAAATGACGCCGGCGGAAAAACAGCCGCCAAGAAAGCGGGCGCAGATGATAAAAAGGCTGCCGAGGTAAAAGGCAAATCCAGAGTGAAGCTCGACATTGTTGTTGATGAGGATGAGTGATTTGAATGAAAATCGCCGCGTCACAGGGAAAGCAAAATAAAATACATGTTATCATCGATGGAGAATATACCTTTACTGTTGATGCGGAATACTGGTACTCATGCCCTTATTGCAGAGTGACTGATATTGAGGATTCGTCCGAACAGGAAAAATTTCTTCTTGATGTGGGCTCGAGATGTGCATTTATCTCGGGCCTGAGAATTTTGTCTTACGGCGACAACAGCCGCAAGGACCTGAAGATCAAACTCCGCTCAAAAGGCCATAAGGCGGAGTATGTTGAGCCCGCTCTTGACAAACTTGAGGAATACGGCTACCTTGACGACAAACGTTATGCCGGGAACCTTATTGACCGTCTTATTACGGCAAAGCATATGAGCAGGGGCGGCATAAAAAACGAACTAATCCGTAAGGGTATTGACAGGGAGTTGACCGATGCTCTGCTTGAAGAGATCGATTTTGATCCTGTTTCATCTATCGGGGAATTGCTGGATACCAAATTCAGCGGAAAGTTTTCCGATGAAAAGGGACTCAGAAGAACAGTCAATGCTCTGATGAGGCTCGGTTACGGTTGGTCGGATATTAAAACCGCCTTGAACGAAAGGAAGGAAACAGACTTTGAATAGAGTAGGCATAATCTCTCTCGGCTGCCCGAAAAATCAGGTGGACACCGAAAGAATGCTCGCGTTGCTTGATAAAGAATCTTTTGAAATTGCAGATTGTTATGACGGAGTTGACGCCGTAATAATCAACACCTGCGGTTTTATTGATGCTGCTAAAGAGGAAGCCATTGAGAATATTCTCGAAATGGCGGAGCTTAAAAAAGAAGGTACAATCAAAAAAATAATTGTCACAGGTTGCCTTTGTGAAAGGTACTCTGATGATATACGCGCTGAAATTCCCGAGGTTGACGCCGTGGTCGGTATAGGAGCGCAGGGAGATATCTGCTCCGTTATCCGCAGAGTTCTCAGCGGTGAAAATGTTACCGAAATGCCGCCGAAAGAGGAACTGCCTCTCGTAGGTGAAAGGCTGCTCACCACTCCGGAATACTGGTCATATCTCAAAATCGCAGACGGATGTTCAAACAGGTGCACCTTCTGCGCCATACCCGATATCAGGGGCAAATACAGAAGTGTGGATATGGATGTCCTTATCGAAGAAGCAAGGCAGCTTGCCCTGGCAGGGACAAAGGAACTGATACTCATAGCCCAGGATACCACCGCTTACGGTCTTGATCTTTACGGCGAACTGCGTTTGCCGGCTCTCCTTAATGCTCTGTGTGAGATTGAGGGAATTGAGTGGATAAGAATGCTTTACTGTTATCCCGATAAAATCACGGATGAGTTGCTTGAAGTTATGAAGAATCAGCCTAAGGTGCTTCACTATATCGATCTTCCGCTTCAGCACGCCGATGACAGGATACTTAAACGGATGAACAGAAAGGGTGACAATCAGTATCTGCGCGGCGTTATCGGCAGAATACGTTCCGCCCTGCCCGATGCTGTTATCAGAACTACAATGATGGTCGGATTTCCGGGCGAGGATGAAGAAGCCTTCGAACACCTTGCTGAGTTTGTAAATGAATGTGAATTTGACCGCCTCGGATGTTTCAGCTTTTCGCCTCAGGAGGGTACTCCTGCCTTTTCGATGCCCGATCAGGTTGAAGAAAGCGTCAAAACCCGCAGGGGCGAGATAATAATGCAGGATCAGCTTGAGATAGTGACATTAAAGAACGAGGAGAAAGTCGGAAAGACTTACCGTGTCCTTGTTGAGGATTATGACGGCTACAGCGACAGTTACTCCGGAAGAACTTATATGGACGCTCCCGAAATAGACGGGGTGATACGTTTTACCACAACAGATTCGTATGAGCCCGGTGACTTTGCCGATGTCAGGGTTATAGGTGTCAATGAATATGATCTGATAGGCAGGGATGTTAACAGCGCAGAATTATAATGTTGACATTATTGCCGGTTCAGCATATAATATAAAGGATAAATTCAAAGCAACGGTCGGGTAGAGTATTTTCCGCAGTTTATATCAGAGAGGGGAGCAGATGCTGAAAGTTCCCTTATAAAAGCGGTCAAGAAGTGCGCCCGGCGGCCTGCGGGATGAAATTGAAGTATTCCCGTGCGTATGACTGCGTTAAAGTCGTCAGAGTTACAAACAGGAGTGGAACCGCGTACAGACGCCTCCGTAGTCAGAATGACTGCGGAGGATTTTTGATTTTAAGGAGCAGATTAAATGTTCAACCGACTCAGAGAAGACATAGAATGCGTCAAGGAGAGAGACCCTGCTGCCAGAAGCTTTTTGGAAATACTGTTTCTATATCCCGGTCTCAAGGCAGTGCGCCTTCACAGAAAAGCGAATTTTTTCTATCGCCATAAAATGTATTTTATTGCCCGATGGATTTCACAGTATTGCTCAAAAAAGACCGGAATTGAGATTCATCCGGCGGCGCAGATAGGCAAAAAACTGTTTATTGACCACGGCACCGGTGTTGTTGTGGGCGAAACTACGATTATCGGCGATAACGTTACAATTTACCAGGGGGCAACGCTCGGCGGTACCGGCAAGGAAACGGGCAAAAGGCATCCCACAATCGGAAATAACGTTATGATAGGCTCAGGTTCAAAAGTATTGGGCCCGGTTGTCGTAGGAGATAACAGTAAGATAGCTGCCGGCGCGGTTGTGCTTCACGACATCCCCGCAAACTGCACTGCTGTCGGTGTTCCGGCGAGAGTTGTCAAGGTAGAGGGTGTCAGAGTTGATGACCTTGATCAGATAGATATACCGGACCCCGTTGCCCAGGAAATCAGCAGACTTGAAAGCGAGATTGAAGACCTTAAAAAACTGATAGCAAAGGGAGAAGAAAAATGAAAATATTCAACACACTTACCAGGGAAAAGCAGGAGTTTGTGCCCATAGAAGAGGGCAAGGTCAAGATATATGCCTGTGGTCCCACTGTCTATAATTATATTCATATCGGGAATGCCAGGCCGCTTTGCGTATTCGATGTCCTGAGACGGTATCTGGAATACCGCGGGTATGATGTCACTTTTGTCCAGAATTTCACTGATATTGATGATAAAATAATAAAAAAGGCGAATGAAGAGGAGACGGACTATAAGACCGTGTCCGAAAAGTATATCAAAGAGTTTTGGAAAGACGCCGAGGGACTTAATTTCCGTCCCGCGGATATTCACCCCAAAGCTACCGAAAATATCGATAAAATAATCGAGATTATCAGCGGTCTTATCGAAAAAGGCCACGCCTATGAAGTTGACGGAGATGTTTATTTCAGCGCCTCAACTTTTCCCGGGTACGGCAAACTCTCCCATCAGCCGCTTGAGGACCTTGAGGCAGGCGCAAGAATTATGGTCGGCGACGTCAAAAAAGATCCCGTTGACTTTGCGCTCTGGAAAAAGGCAAAACCGGGTGAGCCGTCATGGGATTCTCCGTGGGGCAAAGGCAGACCCGGATGGCATATCGAGTGTTCGGCGATGAATATCAGATATCTCGGCGAGAGCATTGATATCCACTGCGGAGGGCTTGACCTCATCTTCCCGCATCACGAGAATGAAATTGCCCAGAGTGAGTGCTTTACCGGCAAACCGTTCGCAAATTACTGGATGCATAACGGCTACATAAATGTTGACAATGTAAAGATGTCAAAGTCGCTCGGTAATTTCTTTACCGTCAGGGATGTGGCGGAGCAGTTCGGCTATGAGCCTATACGCTATCTTATGATTTCGTCTTCATACAGAAGCCCGATAAATTACAGCGTTGAGATTATTGAGCAGTGCAAGGCTTCACTCACGAGGCTTTATAACTGCCGTGATAATATAGATTTTGAGCTCAAAAATGCCGCAGAGGGCGAAGTAAACGAAGAAATCAAAGCCGTTCTCGATGAACGTGTTGAGCAGTTCAATACTGCCATGGATGATGATCTTAACACCGCCGACGGCCTCGCTGCCGTTTTCGATCTGGTCAGGGATATCAATTCGAAGGTTCTCGGGAACAATTCAAGCCGTCAGACAATAGAGTATGCGGCAAAGATATTTGACACCCTCACCGGTGTCCTCGGTCTTGTTTACAATCGCAGTGAAGAAACGGCAGATGAAGAGATAGACGCTATGATAGAGGCGAGGTCTCAGGCGCGCAGAGATAAAAACTGGGCCGAAGCAGACAGAATCAGGGACGAACTCAAAGCAATGGGCATAGTTCTTGAGGATACTCCTCAGGGAGTAAAATGGCACAGGGAGTAATCATTTTTGAAGAAAAGCTCATAGCCGGATAAGTATAATCCCGGCAGGTTACAGGTGAGAATTTCGGGAAGAAACAATTAACCTTACGTATTTCATACAGCAATTGCGCAAATGCCCGGAGCGGAAATCTGCCGCTCCGGGTTTTCTCTGTCCGGTATGACTGCTGTTTCGTTAAAGCAATAATAAAAATCCCTTTTGGCGAAATAATCCGTCAAAAGGGAATCAATAAAAGTTTAAAGATTCTTACTCGGAGGTTTTTATGTTTTTATGTGCGGACTGAAGCGCAGTGCAGACGGTTCCGGAAAGAATTGTGCTGCCGATTGCTTCAACAAGACCGTTGAACCCGACAAAAGCAATAACAAAGGTGAATACATTGGAGGTGCCGAGCTGGGTTTCAAGATTCCTGATTAAATCGGCATTGCGGAAGCATATCATGAGAGCCGTCATAAACAAAACGGTGTTGCAAAGCGCTCCGAACAGGCCCGCTATATAGTTGCCCGGGATACGGATTTTTTTCTTCATCGGTTTATAAATGAGCCCCGTCAGGTAGCCCATCAATACTCTGGTAGGTACAGCCACTATGAAGCAGTACACCGGGTTTATGGTGAGCATCGCCACTCCGAAAGGGCTTGTGCCCATAACAGCCTGCAAAAAGCTTGTTATACCGAAGACCAGCCCGAGAAAGGCGCCTGCTTTTTCGCCGAGTATTACCGCTCCGATGATGACGGGAACGGTTATCAGGGTTATTTCAAGCCCGGCTGTTTTTATATATCCGAGCGGTGTGAATGCCATAAGAAGTATAAGAGCTGTGAGAACGCTCAGTTCGGTAAGGATAAGAGTTTTTTTATTCATTGGATTCTCCTTCAGTCTTTGACGTTTGTCTGTCCGTAATAAGCATTCGCTCCGTGTTTCCTGAAGTAATGCTTTTTTTGAATATTTTTATTTGCAGGCTTTGCCCCGAGGACTTTGCTCAGGTAAGCCATTTTTGCCACCTCTTCAAGCACAGCGGAATTCTTTGCCGCTGCGTCTGCGTCCTTTCCCCAGGTGAAAGGACCGTGTGAATGAACCAGCACCGCCGGAACGGCATCACAGTCTATATCACGGTTTCTGAAGCACTCTGCTATAACTTTACCGGTATTCAGCTCATAATCGCTGTCAATTTCCGCCTTGGTCAAATCTCTTGTGCAGGGGATAGAGCCGTAGGCAAAATCTGCATGGGTTGTGCCGTAAGGTAATATGTCTTCTGCCGCCTGCGCAAAGGCTACCGCAAACGTAGAGTGTGTGTGCGCTATGCCGCCTATGTTCGGGAAAGAGCGATATAGTTCAAGATGGGTAGGCGTATCCGATGAGGGATTGAGCCTGCCCTCGATTTTTTCTCCGTTGAGGCTCATAACCACCATATCATCCGGCGTCATTGAGGAATAGTCAACGCCCGACGGCTTTATGACCACCATTCCGCTTTCCCTGTCGATTGCCGAGACGTTGCCCCAGGTGAAAAGCACCAGCTTATATTCAACCAGTTTCAGGTTGGCTTCGCAGACCTTCTTTTTCAGTTCTTCAAGCATAATCATACCTCATTTGCAGAGTATTGAAAGAACAGTGCTGTAAAGCGCTGACGGATCGTCGATGAAACGGTTTTTGATGCTTTCGGCCTGCTCAAAATCGGCAGCATACAAGGTTACCGACATAAGGATTTCATCTTTGTGCATAATATTGCAGACCACGTTGTATCCGCTGTCAACGGTAACTATCGTGGCTGTATTTTCTTTTTCGTTTCTGCGCCTTGTCTGAACTGCCGTTGCGTCTGCCATTGCTGTTTCGCGTACAGAAGCGGGCAAATCTTTTATAAGTTCTCTAAGCGCCTCGCTGCCCTTATGTGTGATGCAAAGCAGGCCGTCTCTGTCTTTGACTATGCTCTGATTTGCAATCAGATCGTCAACCGCCTGGGAGGCTTCAAAGTAGTTGGCAAGTTCGTGTGTAACAAGGGCTTCCACGGCGACATCCCGTGTCAGCGGTTCTTTCGCGTTTTCAACCAGATACTCTATGAGCAGTTTAATCTGGGTTGTGTTCCGCAGTCCGCCTATTGCAACGCCCTTGTCAAAGGCATTTATCTCATTATTCATTCTTATTTCTCCGGTTTATTCCCGAATTTATTTGTTTCTTTTTCTGCCCTTGATGTTCTTTCTCTCGTTGTAATTGGGGTTGATGGGCTTTCCGTAACGGCCTCTTTTCAGGCAATCTTCGGTGAGAAATTTGTCTTTGGTTGCAAACAGACCGCAAAGGTTTGACCAGCCTTCGCAGTAAAGCCAATAATATGATACGTTCTTCTTTTTCCTCCATTTTATAAGAGCGGGAAGACCGCACCAAATGACAGAGGGAAGTGCAATAACCACGAGCCATACCGGGCCGAGAATGAGTGACTGAACGGTGTGACCGTATTCGTGAATTTTAATATCATGACGTTTGTCTCCGGTTATGTCTTTGTTGATGAAGATAAACATACCGAGAGAGACACCGCCGAAATTCTTCCTGTCAATGTAGGTGACGAGAGCGTTATGAAAGAATTCACTCTCACTGCCCTTAATCTTATAAACAAGCAACATGCCGAGACCTATGATATTCTGAGCGATTGCGTAAGTAAACTGCCAGAAATAAAATAAAATGCTTCTTATTAATTTCATAATAACATCACCTTTCCGCTATACTATCATAAATATTGCGATATTTCAAGTGCTCACCGTTCCGTAAGTATCTTTTTAATATTCAGAGAAAGGCCGTCTGTATTGGAGCCGACACCGAGAAAATGTCCGTCAGGAGAATAGACTCTGTAAAGGCATTTATCTTTACAATCTGTCAATCTGGCAGTATCAAGAGCTCCTCCGTTTAAAAATCTTGTTGCCTGGGCCTGAGTAACCGTAACCGATTTGTAGGCTTTTAATGCCGAATCGACGGGTATAAGGAATCTTTTTATCTCATTAAGCTCTTTGGCGGCTTTCAGATCTTCGATCGTCACCGATTCTTCAATTGTAAAGCTATTTGCCTTTACACGATTCAATTCGGTCATTACCGCGCCGCAACCGAGTTTATCTCCTATATCGGAAATCAATGAACGTATATATGTGCCTGAGGAGCAGCTGACGCGAATTTCATATTCTCCGCTGTTTTCATCCGAAGATATTACATCCAGGGAGTAGACGGTAACTTCTCTTGTCGGTCTCTCGACTTCTATTCCCTGCCTGGCAAGTTTATAGAGGCGTTGCCCGTTTACCGATACCGCAGAATACATAGGCGGCATCTGCTCTGTTTTTCCCTTGAATTGCTCTGCTGTTTCGAGAAAAGCGGAAAGACCGGTCTTCACATTTTCCTTTGAAAGCACTTTGCCGGTGATGTCAAGGGTGTCTGTTCTTATTCCGAGTTTCAGCTTTGCAATATATGTCTTGTCGTGGTCCGGCAGGATTTCACCGAATCTGGTTGCGCCACCCAGCAGCAGGGGCAAAACTCCCGTTGCCATGGGATCGAGTGTTCCGGTGTGCCCGCATTTTTTTTCGCTGCAGATTTTTCTGACTGCTGCAACCGCGTCAAACGAAGTGAATCCCTTCGGTTTGTTGAGCACCAGTATTCCCGTCATAACGTTTTCCTCCGGGTTATTTATGGCGCTATTATAACACAAGGCGGCAGCGCCTTCAATAAAACAGTTGAATTTTTTTATTGTATAATGTATAATTGCATTTGAAATTTTCCGTTGGAGGAGATGTGAAAATGGATAAAAAGAAACTGAAAAAAATAGTTCCCCTTGCCGCGGTCGGGTCTCTTGCGGTTGCCAACGCAATCAAAGCCGCGCGTTTTGTTCCCGAGAAAAAGGAGTATGAACCCATAGCCGAGGAAAACGTCAATCTCGAAAGGGCTATGAATAATCTTTCAAAGGCAATTTCCATTCCCACCATCAGCTATCCTGAGAAGGAGAAGGTGGACTTTTCTCAGTTTGAAAAATTTCACGATTTTCTTGATGAGGCATTTCCTCTTATTCACAAGACTCTTCATAAGGAAATTGTTCAGGAAGCGAGCCTTATGTATCTCTGGAAAGGAAAGCGCAGCGATCTTGACCCCATCGCCATGCTTGCTCACCAGGATGTAGTTCCCGTTTCAAAAGGAACGGAGGACGACTGGACTCATCCTGCTTTCAGCGGATTCAATGACGGCGAGTTTATCTGGGGCAGAGGAGCCCTCGATATGAAAAATCACCTCATGGGAGTTATGGAAGCTGTCGAAACTCTTCTTGAAGAAGGCTTCCAGCCTGAGAGAGATGTATATCTGCTGTTCGGCCAGGATGAAGAGGTTGTTGCCAACGAATGCGGCGGCGCCAAGTCAATGATGCTCCTGCTCAAGGAGAGAGGGATACACCTTGACTGTATAGTTGATGAGGGCGGAGCCATTCTTCCGATAAATGTTCCCGGCCTCATAAAGGATAAAAACCTCGTCGGTATAGGCATTGCGGAAAAAGGCTACTGCGATTATGAAATCAGTGTTTTCGACAAGGGCGGTCATTCGTCTCAGGCGCCCAAGCACAACGCTCTCGGAGCTCTTGCCGATGTAATCAAGGACCTGGAAGCTCATCAGTTCAAAGCCGAGCTTATGCCTTTCATAATTGAGATGTTCACGAATGTCGGCAGAAGCTGTGAATACCCCGCAAGGCTTGTTGCCTGTAACCTCAATTATCTCAAGCCCCTAATCAAAGAAATAATGAAACAGATTCCTCCTGCCGCCTCCCTTATCAGGACAACTACCGGTGTCACAATGGCTCAGGGCAGCCCCGCGGCAAATGTGCTTCCCCAAAAGGCGAGCATCACCGTTAACTTCAGACCTATGCCCGGCGTTTCGGTAAAAGATGTTGAGGATCATATCCGCAAGGTGGTCAGAAACAAGGATATTGAGATTAAAGTGCTCAAAGCAAAGGAAGCCTCGAAGTTCTCTCCGACGGATTCCAGAGCCTTCAATATTATGAGAGACATAATTATGCGTGAGGATAACAACAACATTGTTGCTCCTTATCTCGTAATGGGCGGAACCGACGCGTGCAACTATGAGCCCATCTGTGAGAATATTTACCGTTACGCTCCTTACAAAGTATCGGTTGAGCTGCTTCTCACAACCCACGGGACTAATGAAAGAATCCCCGTTTCAGCGATAGGTCCGGGCGTTGCCTTCTTCAAGAGATATATCAGAGCAGCTTCCGCCGAATAAGACGGTATGGGTAAAATACTTATTGCTCCCGATTCATTCAAGGGAACATTGTCTGCCGGAGAGGTTTGCGACATAATAGGTTCAGCTTTTTCAGATGTCCTTGACAGCGTTGATATTATAAAGCTCCCCGTTGCCGACGGCGGCGAGGGGCTTTGTGCCTGTATTCATAATTTTTTGCCCGGCTGTTTCAGGCGCAGGACTGTGTCCGGAGTGTTCGGCGAACCTATGACAGCGGAATACCTTGTGGCAGGAGATACGGCGGTTATTGAAACAGCTTCCTGTGCGGGGCTGCCCCTTGCCGGAGAAAACAAGAATCCCGAACTTGCCACAACAAGAGGTGTGGGAGAACTTATGCTTGACGCTGTTTCAGGCGGAGCGAAGAAAATACTTCTCGGACTCGGAGGCAGTGCTACCAACGACTGCGGAACAGGTTTGGCGTCGGCATTCGGTTACCGGTTTACGGACAGCGACGGGAACACTCTTGATCCCATCGGAAAAAACCTCGGCAAAATCGCATTTATCATTCCGCCTGAAAACATCCCGGATTTTTCACTGACGGCGGCCTGCGATGTAAAGAATCCGCTTTACGGCGAAACGGGAGCCGCGTATGTTTTTGCCCCGCAAAAGGGAGCGGACGGGGATATGGTCAGGAGACTGGATGACGGTCTGAAAAACATTGCCCGAGTTATTGAAAAAGACCTCGGTGTTCATGTTTCCTCGATTCAGGGAAGCGGAGCCGCCGGCGGAATGGGGGCCGGATGCGCCGCGTTTTTCGGCGCCGAGCTTAAACCGGGGATAGACATTATTCTTGACGCTGCGGGATTTGACGAAAAAGCCGCTCAGGCTGATTTGGTTATCACCGGCGAAGGACGGCTTGACGGCCAATCCGTAAACGGAAAAGTGATTTCAGGCGTTGCGAAGAGAGCTTACGCCCTTGGAAAAAAGGTCATAGCGATTTGCGGCAGTAAGGGTGACGGCGCAGAAAACATAAAGGAATGCGGAGTTTCGGAAATGTATTTTTCCTGCCCTGCTCCTGAATCTTTTGAAAAAATAGTCAGAACATGCCGTGAAGACCTGTACCGCGCAGCGAAGGAATGTGCGATGCGCTTCAAGACTCAGACGGGAGAGTAATTATTTCCGAATTTCCTAAAATTTCCGCAAAAGACTTGTAAATATTTTTTAAATTGATATAATATATACATTATGTCGTGCTTACGGGCGACATCATTACTTGAGTAAAGGATGAATATAATGGCTAAAGAAGAAAAAAACAAGGCCGAGCTTTATCGCGAGGAGCGTAAGGCAAGAATAGCAAAAGCCAACAAGAAAAACGCAAAGAGCATAGCAAAGACCAAAAAGGCTGCCGGTTTGGGCGGCAAGATTATTGCCGTAGTGCTTATTTGCGCAATTATTGTAGGTATAGGTTATTGGGGTGTTCAGACCACCGGTATCGTAGATAAAGCGTCAACCGCTATCAAGGTCGGTGATAAAAAAGTTTCGTCAGCCGAGTATGGTTTTTACTATTCAAACGCTTATCAGCAGGCGGTTCAATATGCTCAGATGATGCAGCAGTACGGCACCTCTTCGGGCTTTAATACGGATCTTGCTCCCGATGACCCTGCAAATACCACTGTTGATGAAAACGGCAAGACTATCACTTATGCCGAGTCTTTTAAAGATAATGCAAACAGGACCGCAAAACAGATTATTGCTTTCTGTGATTTGGCCGAAAAAGCCGGCTTTGAACTCAGCGAAGAAGAAAAGACTCAGGTTGAAGATCAGATGAAAGAATACATTTCCAGCGCCGAAGAAAACGGTTTTTCACTCAACAGTTTTCTGAAAGCAACCGTAGGCCCCGGCTTTAATCAGAAGTCATTCAAAAACCTTCTTACAAAGTCAGCGATAGCTTCATCCTACCAGGAAAAACTCAAGCAGGACTATGTAGACAAAGTCAGCGAAAAGGATATTGAAGCCGAGTATAAAGCTAACAGCAAGGATTATGACTATGTTGATATCCGCTACTATACTGTTGCGGGTACAACTCTCACCGCAAAAGAAGGAGAATCCGATAAGGATCTTGCCAAGAGGCAGGCTGAGTCAAACAAAGAAACTTTCAAGGACGCAAAAGATATCCTCGGTAAGATTACCGACGGTGATTCTTTTGAAAAGGCAGTCCGCGAATATAAGAAGGCAGAGAAGGATGCTGACGATCTTACCAAAGAGCTTGATCACACTTCCTACTCAAGTATTACATCATCACTCTCCGAAGATGTTGCGAAGTGGGTTTACGATTCCGCCCGTAAAGCAGGGGACAAGAAAGTATTTGAAAATGAAGCAAACGCCTATGTTGTCCTTGTAATTGCTCCCGCATATTCCGGTAACAGCGTTGATGTACGTCACTGCCTTGTTCAGTTCAATGCAGCAGAAGAAGGAAAGCCGACCGATAAGGAGAAGGAAGCCGCAAAGAAGAAGGCGGATGAACTTCTCGCCGAATGGAAGAAGGGCGACAAAACCGAGGATTCATTTGCAAAACTTGCAACAGAGAATTCCGACGATACCGGTTCCGTTGAAAACGGCGGTCTTTATGAAAAGATCAGAATTACCGACAGTTATGTTCCCGAGTTTATCAACTGGAGTTTTGACTCCTCCAGGAAAGCCGGAGATGTCGACATAATTGAAACCGAATACGGCTATCATATTATGTATTTCTCAAAGAACAATACCGATGACCTTGACTGGAAAGATACTATCCGCGGCAACAAGGGCAATGAAGCATACAGCGACTTTGAAACCGAGCTTCTTGCCGATGACGGTGATTACGCAGTAACTGTCAATGAATTCTGGGTTGACAGAGCCAGCAAGAAATTCTGCAAGAAAATAAGAAGAAACATTGCAAATTCCGCTTCCAGCAGATAAAACGGGTTTATGAAAAAACTGCTTAAGAAGATGCTGCCTTTAAAATTCAGGCTTGCATTGATAAACTGTTTTTTTAAGATATGCATCTTCTTTTTCTCGCTTTTCCCTTTAAAAAACAGGGTTCTGTTTTACTCAATCCGCAGCGACGACAAATTGCTGGATAACAGTAAAACCCTCTATGATGCTTTGGACTGTGACAAAATATTTTTCACGAAAAAACTGCCTCACCCGCTGATGACTCAATTAAAAGCTTGCTTTATGCTCAGCACAAGCAGAGTTATTGTAACCGACGATTATTGCAGGTATATGCGCATTATGCGGCTGAGAAAAAAGCAGAGAATGTTCCAGATATGGCATGGATGCGGCGCTTTTAAACGCTTCGGGCTTGACGCTCCTTCAAAATTGACACGTGAGCAGGAAATCAGGACCCATTCCGCTTACTCTGCCGTTGCAGTTACTTCAGAGATGTGCCGCAGGTATTTTGCCGGCGCCTTCGGAGTCAGTGAAGAGATTTGTCTCCCGGTCGGTCTGCCAAAGACCGATAAAGAAGTAAATCAAAGTGAAACAATAAAAAAAGAGTTCTTTTCCCGTCATCCGGAGCTGGAAGGAAAAAGGATCTATCTGTATTGCCCTACTTTCCGTGAAAAAGACGGAACTGTAATTGAGTTTGACCCGGGTATCGACTGGCAGGCGCTCAGCGACTCTCTGGAGGAAGACGAAGTGTTTATTGTCAGCCGTCATCCGATTATCAATTATGAGTTAGTAAAGGGTGAATACGAGAACATAACCGATATGACGGAAGAATCAACCGTTTCGCTTGTTGCGGGCGCGTCGGTGCTCATAACTGATTATTCTTCAACCGTTCACGATGCGGTTCTCATGGGAGTTCCCGTAGTATTCTATTGCCCGGATTATAAAGTGTATGAGCGCAGTTTTTATCTTAACTTTCCGGATGACCTTCCCGGTGAGATGATTGACAATGCCTGTATGCTTCCCGATGCGATGCGCAGGGCAGAAAAAGAACCGCCCGTTGACAGAATCGAAAGATTCCGCAATGAGCAGTTAAGCGCATGTGACGGTCATTCAACCGAAAAGATAAAAGCTGTCATTATGGATTGGCTGAAATGATACGTTCAACTATTCTCTTTGTATTGTCACAGTCAAAATAATCAAAGTTAAATTCCCTGAACCGTTGCATATTGTCTGCGGTTTGGGGATTTTTTATTGCCTCAATCAGTTCGTCAAAGTTTTTGACTATCGGGCCGGGAACGTAGTCCTCATACCCGAAGCAGAATGAACGCTCACGCTCATATTTGTCAAGGTCAAATGCAAAAAAAATGCAGGGCTTGTTGAGTAGGGCAAAGTTCATACATACTGATGAGTAGTCAGTTATCAGAAGGTCGCAGAGAAGCGTTAAATCAGCTATATCATAGTTCGTAACATCTATTGCGCTTTCGGGTGTGCCGCCGTTATGGACCTGGGGATGAAGTTTTACAAGAAGGGCATATTCATTGCCGAGTTCCTTGCTGAACAGGCCGGGGGATATATGGGAAAGTATTTCCCTGTCATCATAGGGATCATCCCTGAAAGTCGGAGCGTAAAGAATGAGCTTCTTGCCTACGCATCCGGGGTGCCTGAATTCGAGCTCATGACGCAGAGCGTCAGTGTTATGCTCCCTGAGGAGATAATCAACTCTCGCAGAGCCAAGCGGAAGCACTTGCTTTTCAAGCACACCGAAGGCTTTTGAATAAACCGGCACAACATTTTTTGATGAGCAAATAACATAGGTGAGGCGGTCACTGCATTGCTGCTGGCGTGTGCGTATATCTTCCGGCAAATCGGTCATAAGTCCGAACTTCTTAAACGCTCCTTCGGCGTGCCAGAGCTGGGTAACAACCGTTTGCTCAGAGAATCTGAGGTTTGCCATAGGCATAAAATTGTCGTTAAGGAAGACATATTCCGAAGTCGCAAGCATCATAGCCTTCATTATGAAAAAATTAAAAATCTGCCCGATGCTTGCTAAGATATGCCTGCTGTCAAAGTCAAGCTGAGATGAGGAAATAAAAATTATCTCAAATCCGCCTTTGCTATTCAGATAATCGCATATCTCCATCAGAGAGTCATGATTCCCGCCCTTGTGAGGGGAAACCAGGGAAACTCTGTTTCTTCTGACAGGAAAACTGCGGCAGATTCGGAAAAAGAATCCGAATAAAGAATAAAAGAGCTTTTTCATCACTGTTTTAATTCCTTTAATTTTAAAACTGCATAGGCGCAGTGCTTTATAACCACGGGAGGAAGAAACGCCGTTTTTCGTGAATTTTTCAGCAGAATCATTATTCTCAGCAGTCTCGGATCAACAGCCTTGTTTTTTCTGAAAGAAACTCTGAAACCGGATTTTGCTTTACCGGTATTTATATTTTCATAGCTTTCCCCGAAGCCGGGATTTTTGCATAATATCTCAAATCTCGGCATAGTCTGACAATAAAGGGAGCGGAAAAGAATATCGGCGTTATCTTTTATTTTAATGCTGATGAACGGGCGTTCGGCTACGTATCGGCGCGAAAAAACAGGTTCTCCGATATCGGCGTTAAGGGATGAAACATAACCTTTATAGTCCTGCGGTATATGGCCTTTATACTCCCGGTATTTCTTCTCAAGCATACTCAGGGAGAAATCGTCGAGCCGCCATAGCTGACGGTAGAATTCATTCAGAATTGTCTGTGTGTTTCTGTAATAAAGCTCCGCAAGATATCCGTCTTTTTCCTTATCCGCAGAACTGCTGTCATTCAATCCTTCAGTGACGCAGGATAAGACAGTATCCATAGAATCAAAATAATCACGGATTTTCTCAGGCTTTATGTTGAAGGTCGCCGAGCGGAAAACTGAGGGATCGGTTCGGCGGTAGAAAGCGCTTGCTTCGCTGACTCCTGTGATTACAGGCTTTGCCTTCATTATGAAAGACATTATGAAAGCGGCATCCTCACCGTAAGAGGCGGGCATAAACCGCATATTGTTTTCCCTCAGCAAAGAGGTTCTGAAGCATTTGTTGCACAGGAGAAAACTCCACAACAGACGTTTGTCAAAACAGTCAATATTTTTTTCCGCTGCAAGTTCATCCGCAACCGGATTGTAACTTTTGCCCGTAAAGCCGAATTGCGCAAGTCTGAGAACTGCAAGATCCGCTTTTCTTTCTTCCATTGCGGAAAACAGTGCTTCACAGGCATTTTCACTTATAAGGTCATCTGAGTCAAGAAAGATGCAATATTTTCCCTTTGCAATTTCAAGCCCGGTATTTCTCGCTGAAGATACGCCCCGGTTTTCCCGGCTTATAGGTACTATTGCGGGGTATCTGCCCGCATATTCGTTTATGATTCTCTCCGTTGCGTCAGTTGAGCCGTCATTGACAACGACAATCTCGATTTCATCACCGATGGTCTGGTTTATCAGACAATCCAGAGTTTCTTTTAAAGTGGTTTCACTGTTATATGCGGGAACAATAACGGAAAACTTGCATTCCATCTGATTATTTCTCCCACTTCAATACTGTTTTTCCGAAGTTACGGCTTATGTCGGAAGAAAATGCCCTGTGTATGTCTTCGATGGTTCGAATGTCAATAACCTCGCCCACCAGGTTTTCAAGGTAAGCGGGTATTTTCGGATTGGTGCCGAGAATTTTCAGGGTTTTCTCGAAATCGGCAACTCCGCTTCGGCTTGAGCCGAAAACACAAAGCCCTTTTTCGAGTACCATTCTGGTGTTGATACCTATGAAATTCTCGCTGACGCCCATAAGACCTATGCAACCCTCGGGGTTTATATGGTCTATTATTTGCGCAATAGCAAATCTTGACGCCTCTCCGCCTACGCATTCAAAAGCGTGGTCAATGCAGAGATCCGCGGGAATCCTGTCGACATGGAAAGTCCCGTCTGCAAATGTGAAATAACCGAGCTTTTCATAAACTGTGCCGAATATATAGAGCTTAGTGTCCGGGTACATGGCTTTGAACATCAGCGCCGTTATGAAGCCAACGTTTCCGTCTCCCCAGATACCGACAGCATCTTTTCTTGCATGTGAAAACCTGGCAAATCTTGTTATTGCATGAACGGCAACGCTGATCAGTTCTGTAAATGAAGCGATTTTCAGATTGAGCGACTGAGGCACACGAACAAGCCTGCCGCTGTCAATATCAATATAGTCTCTTAAAAAGCCGTCATATCCGCTGGAGCAGAAATGACTTGTACGCCTGTAATTCTCAGCTATGACATCGTCATCCTGAGTCGGTGTGTTGGGCACGGGTACAACTATTTCGCCTTTGTCGAATTTGCCGGTGGGGTCAAATATAACTTTTGCAACGCACTCGTGGATGAGTGCCATAGGCAGTTTTGCTTCAAGCGCCTCTTTGCTTCTGTTGCCAAGGTAATATCTCTGATCCGCCTTGCAGATTGACATATACAGAGGCCTGAGGATGGTGCTTCTTTTTATGTCCGGCACTGTACAGGCTACATCGATAATACCCGGTTTGACCAGTCTGTAAACCTGATTAAGCATCTGTATCTTTACCTTTCAGAAGAGTCTCTGCGACCTTGAGATCGTACGGATAAGTTATTTTGATATTAAAGACTTCGCCGTCAACCATATAGACCGGCTTATTTTTAATGGTGAAAATTTTGCATGCATCGGTGAGAACTCCCTTTTCTTCTTCTGTGAGAGAGGCAAGAGTTTTTTCAAGTTCTTTCAGGCGGAAAGACTGCGGAGTCTGACCCTGATACATAAGTTTTCTTTCGGGAATCGAAGAGATAATACTGCCGTCCGCGCTTTCAACGATAGTGTCGGTAGCGGGAATGACGGTATCGGCTGCTCCGTATTTGAGAGCGGCATCCACATTTTCGACTATTATCCTGTGAGTCAGGAAGGGGCGTACTGCATCGTGAGTAACAATTACCGTATCTTCGTCTGTTTCAAAGTTGTTCTCTATGAATTCGATGGCGTTTTCAAGAGTGCCGTTTCTTGAAACGCCTCCTTCAATTACTGAAACTTTTTTCCCGTCGGGAATGTATTTGTCAATGAGATCCTTTGTGTGAGCAACCCACTGCTTCGGGCAAAGCACAATTATCTCATCTATTCTGTCATTCAGAAAAAACTTTTCAACTGTATGAATTATAACCGGTTTTCCGCCGAGCTCAAAATACTGTTTCGGTGTGTCGGTGTTGCCCATACGGACTCCTTTACCGCCGGCAAGAACAGCAGCAAATACCATATATTATTTCCCCTTTACCATTTCGTTATATTGTTCGCATATTGTCTCTGCATCGCCTTGGGCAATGATTTTGCCGTGGTCGAGAATGATGGCTTTGTTGCATATACTCAGAACCTGTTCAACGGAATGCGATACAAAAAGAACGGTTACGCCCTTGTCAAACATAGACATTATTTTGTTTTCGCTCTTTTTACGGAATTTGGCGTCACCGACCGAAAGAACTTCATCGAGAATGAGTATTTCAGGCTCAACCGCACTTGCAATTGCGAAGCCGAGCCTGGCGCGCATACCGGATGAATAATTCTTGACGGGAACATTTATAAATTCTTTAAGTTCTGAAAACTCAACGATTTCATCAAATTTTTTATCTATGAATTTTCTCGAATATCCCATTGTTGCACCGTAGAGATAGATATTCTCTTTTCCGGAGTAGTTCAGGTCAAAGCCTGCACCGAGTTCAATCATCGGGGCGATTACACCGGTGACTTTTACCGTGCCCTTTGTCGGTTTAAGAACTCCGGCAATAACTTTGAGCAGGGTTGATTTTCCCGCACCGTTAAGCCCGAGAATACCTACTCTGTCACCCTTTTCAACGGTCAGGTTGATATCCTGCAAAGCCCAGAACTCCGTGAAATGGAGTTTGTTGGTGACAAATTTTATGAAATATTCTTTAAGGTTGTCTACTTTTTCCTTGTTCAGGTTGAACATCATGCTCATGTTTTCGACAACAATGGCAGGTTTACCCATAAAGATATATCCTTCCTTTAGGCGGTATCAATCAGATGTGAAGAATAAACTTATCCTGTTTTCTGTAAAATACCGCAAGCCCTATGATAATTGTCAGAAGAGAGAAACCGAGGGAATACAGAAGATGGTTTATGTCTATCATTCTCCCGTAAAGCACGCAGCAGCGGAACATTTCGGTAATTGAATAAAGCGGATTTGCCTTCAGTATCAGGAAAAACACCTTGTTTGTAATGTGAAGGGAATCCATTCTGTATACTATCGGAGTCATATAAAACAGGAGCAGGCAAAAGACTTCGTACAGGTAGTCAACATCTTTAAAAAATACGTCAAGGGTGCATAGGATTAAGCCGATTCCTATGCTCAGCAGGAACAGTATAAACACCGGAATGGGAGCGAGGAAAATATAACCGGTTATGTGTGGCGGGTTTTTGCCCGTAACAAAGAAAAAGATTATGAAACAGACCAGTACAGTCAGGGAAATCAGAAATGTCACGAAGTTTGATATGGTGTTCGCAAGGGGGTATACATACTTCGGAACATAAACTTTCTTTATGACTGAAGCGCTGTTTCTGATGGAACGCATCGCCCTTTTGGTGGACTGTGAGTAAAATTCATAGAGCAGTCTGCCGCAGAGCAGGTAAATCGGGTAATTGACAACTCCTGTGTTTGATTTTCCGAAAACATTGCCGAAGATGAAGACAAGAACAATGGTGGTCATCAACGGCTGCAAAAAAGTCCAGAAAATACCCAGAACCGAATCCCTGTATTGAAGCTTAATGTTTTTCCTCACTATTTCATACAGAAGATTGCGGTACTTATGAAAGTTTCTGATGTACTTAATCATAAATCCGTCCTAACGGCATCATTTGTCTTTGATGCCCCATTTGGAATAAAATTTAATCATCGATTGCAATTGAACGAGTTTAAGCTTCATATTTTTCTTGGATTCTCTGCCCCATTCGTGATAAACGGTTGCCCCGGGATAATAGATGACTTTGCTGACCCGGTTAACCTTTTTTGTGAGGTCAACGTCCTCAAAATACATAAAGTATCTCTCGTCAAATCCGCCGATCTGCCTGAACAGTTCAGTACGTATAAACATAAAGCAACCCGTTGCATTCTGAATGGGCATCGGTTCGGTCAGGTCGCAGTCAAGCATAGCGTATTCGCTGAGCAGTCTGCCTGGTTTTTTGCCTCTGAGTCTGCTTGCGATGAGATATTGGGGAAGGGGAAACTTTTTTCCGAGAATCTGAGGCCTGCCGTCGGGAAATCTGATCTCAGGTGAGAGCATGCCTATGTCTCTGTTTTTCTCCATATAGTCAACCATTTTTGAGATAACATCGTCGCGCAGAATTATATCCGGATTAATAATAGCATGGTAATCTGAATCAAGTTTATCTATAATGCTGTTATGTCCGGCGCCGAAGCCGATGTTTTTTTTCGATTCAATCAGGGTAACACCCGGGAAGTGTTCTCTGATAAACTCCACCGTTCCGTCTGTTGAACCGTTGTCAACCGCAAAGAGTCGGAAGTCGCTGGGTGTATTGTCAAGAAGGGTACCTATGGCATTTCCGATGGTCCTTATGTTGTTGTATGTGACAATACAACCGGATACCGATTTATTCATCTGTCACTGATCCTTTCCATGGCACAAAGGAATAAGATAGCCGATTATTTTTATTCGCCAGGTTATTTTCTGCTTAAGTGTGGTTTTACCGCCCGTAAAGGTTTCACTATGACGCCTCCACAGAATCAGCGGTTTGTTTATCAGAGCAATCCGGAAGCCTTTTTTCATCGCCGCAAGAGCTATCCACCAGTCGTGCATAGGCAAATCTCCGGGGAATGGAGTAACGCTTTGCGCAACCTGCTTTGTGAATGCCATACAGCAGCCGACAAAGGAATTCCTGATAATGTTTCCGATAAGTGAAGCGTTTGATTTATGCAAGGCAAAAAACGAAGGGGCTTCAATGTTCAGCTTTTCATCCGTAATGCTTGCATCGTGCAAAACGAGGTCATAGCCCAGGCTAATTTTTTCCTTAACATCCTTGACCTTGTCCGGCAGCCACACATCGTCCTGATCGCACAGGAAGATGATATCTCCGCCGCATTTGCTCAGGGCAAATTCAAAGTTTGCGCAAACCCCGCGGGCGGGTCCCTCAAAATACTTGATTCTTCCGTCGCCCAGGGAATCAATCGCGGCCTTCGTATTGCCCGACGGATTGTCGTCGGATACTATTATTTCATCGTTTTGCCCGATTTGAGAAAGAATGGAGCTGAGTTGTTCTCCTATGTATTTTTCACCGTTATATGCAGCCAGAGCTACCGATACTTTCATATCATTCGAGGCTCTTCATCGTCGGGAAGAGAAGCACGTCTCTGATGGCCTGGGAATCAGTCAGAAGCATACACATTCTGTCAATTCCGAAACCTATGCCGCCTGTAGGAGGCATACCGTATTCAAGCGCAGTAAGGAAGTCCTCATCAGTGGTGTTCGCTTCCTCGTCTCCCTGCGAAAGCAGGAGCTCCTGTGCTTTGAAACGTTCTCTCTGATCTATCGGATCATTGAGTTCGGAGTAGGCGTTTGCCATCTCCCAGCCGTTCATGAAGAACTCAAATCTCTCAACATATTCCGGATTGTCCGGCTTTTTCTTTGTGAGGGGGGAGATTTCAATGGGGTGGTCCATGATGAACACGGGCTGAATAAGATGCTCCTCAACAAATTCCTCAAAGAAAAGATTGAGAATATCGCCCTTGCCGTGGCGCTGTTCATATTCGATATGGTGTTCATCGGCAGCCTTGCGGGCTGCGTCGAGGTCCTTTATTTCATTCCAGTCAACGCCGGAGTATTTTTTAACAGCTTCTACCATTGTCAGGCGTTCAAACGGCTTTTCAAGGTCCATCTCAATACCGTTATAGGTGATTTTTAAGGTGCCTAATACCGTTTTGGCAAGGTGTCTGTAAAGGTTTTCCGTAAGGTCCATCATACCGTGATAATCGGTATAGGCCTGATAAAGCTCCATAAGGGTGAACTCGGGGTTGTGCCTTGTATCAACGCCTTCGTTTCTGAAAACCCTGCCTATTTCATAAACCCTCTCCATACCGCCGACAATAAGGCGTTTAAGATAGAGCTCAAGGGAAATGCGGAGTTTGACATCTTCATTCAGCGCATTGAAATGGGTTTCGAACGGACGCGCGGCAGCGCCGCCGGCATTTGGGACAAGCATAGGAGTTTCAACCTCGATGAATCCCTGCCCGTCAAGATAATTCCTGATTTCCTTGATTATCTTTGAGCGCTTGTAGAACGTATCTTTAACTTCGGGGTTTACTATGAGGTCGAGATATCTCTTTCTGTATCTTGTGTCGGTATCGGTGAGTCCGTGGAATTTTTCCGGCAGGGGAAGAAGGGACTTTGAGAGCAGCCTTATGGATTTTGCGTGAATGCTGATTTCTCCCGTTCTTGTTTTAAAGACGAAGCCCTTCATTTCGATAATGTCGCCGATATCCATTTTCTTGAAAGCGGCGTAGTTATCGTCACCGAGGTCGTCACGGCTGACATAGCCCTGGATGAGCCCGTTTCTGTCGCTCAGGTTCATAAAGCTTGCCTTGCCCATGATTCTGCGGCTCATCATTCTGCCGCAGACGCTGACATCGCTGTTTTCAAGCTCGTCAAATCTTTCTTTGATTTCATCTGTGTGGATGCTTTGATCGGCAAGCGTGATTTTAAACGGGTCGTTGCCTGCCTGCTGAAGAGCGGTGAGTTTATCCACCCTTACCTGTCGCAGGGAGTTGACATCCTGCGCCTCTACGGCGTTATTGGGAACATTCTTGTTTTCTTCTGACATAATAATTCAAACAGAGCGGAATATAATCGGCAAAAATCCAATAATCCTTCCGAAATCCGCTCTTCCTTTCTCAGTTATGACTGTATTTAGTTGAAAGAACTTTCATTGTAACCTTTTCACCCGAGGGAAGCTCAACCTCAAATTTCTGGCCGGCTTTTTTGCCCATAATGGCTTTGCCGACAGGTGAATCGTCGGAGACCGAAATCAATTCCGGATCCTCGGATGAACTGCCGATAAGGCATTTTATGATTGAACCATTGTCATCTATCTCAACCTGGGAGCCAATGTGAACAACACCCTTTTTGAAATCTTCATCACTGATAACTTCAACGGAATCGAGTTCTTTTTCGAGCTGCGCGATGTTCTCCTCGAGCTTAGCCTGGTCGTTTCTTGCTTCATCATACTCGGCATTTTCGGAAAGGTCGCCGTGAGCGCGGGCTTCCTGAAGCCTTTCTTTTATCTCATCTCTGCCTTCTTTTTTCAGATACGCAAGTTCTTTTTGAAGTTTGTCATATTCCTTCCTGGTAATCTGTCTTGCCATTTGAGTATCTCCTCTCAGAGTGATAATGTTTAGGACATTATATATTAAAATAATAATAAAGTCAAGTCACGCATACTCCGGTGTGTTTACGTAACCTGACTTGTTAACCCGGTTCAGGGGTTTTTATTAAAAATTTATGTTTTTCGTGAATGAATCGCAAAAATCATTTCTTGTTGACAGTTCAATATACTTGGATTTTTCTGCATAGAATCCGGCTTTTACGGAATTCATAAGCCCGGTGATACATCCTTCTCCGAGCGGAGTAAATGCATTCACAAGTTCACGCGGGATGAGTCCTGTCGCAGCGCAGGAATTAATATTTATCTTTCCGGCAAATCCCCCCGAAACATAAAACTTTTTTATTCGTGAATAATCAATTCCCGCAACGGAAACAAGGCTCTCTATTGCCGAGCGTACGGCGGCTTTTGCAAGTTGATACTGTCTCACGTCCTCCTGAACAAGCTTTATGTTTTCGGTTATCCTGAATTCTCCGTTTTTCAGAACTCCCGTTCTGTCAATTATTCCTTTTTTCAGAAGGACGCATATTATATCAATAAGACCTGTTCCGCAGATACCCGCAGGCGGGGTTTTCCCGATTACATCAAAACTTCCGTCGTGGTAATATGAGCAGATTGCCCCGTTTCTGGCGCCCATTCCGCAAAGGATGTGAGCGCCTTCAAAGCAGGGACCTGCGGCAGCGGAAGTGCACAGTATTCTGCTGCGGGAGCAAAGCGCTGTTTCGGCATTTGTGCCGAGGTCTGCAATCAAATAATAATCATCACCGTCAGGAAGACCGGTTGCGCATATATCCGCAACGAGGTCTGCGCCTGCAAAAGCGGATATACAGGGAAGAATAATTGTTCTGTCAGTTCCGTCTATTCCTGTATTACATGCGTCTGTGTCCAAGCCGTCAAGCGACTTCGGTTTAAACGGATAAACACCCAGGGATGAGCAATCAAGACTGCGCAGGATGTGAAGCATGGTAGTGTTGCCCGCAATGAAGGTTTCTTTGACGCGCTTAATGCTGTTATCCGAAAGAATTCTTTTAATCATACTGTTTATTTTTTCAATCAGTATTCTGTTTAATTCCCCGGTGCCGTTTTCAGTGCAGTATGATATACGGGAAAGAACATCTGCACCGTAAACTCTTTGCGGGTTTTCTTCAATAATCTGCTCAATTATTCTTTTGTTGTTTTTTGAAAATAAGGCCAGAACCAATGTGGTGGTACCGATATCGAGGGCGAGTGCATATTCACCGCCCTCTGTGTTATCTCCGGATTTGCTTGTTAACGAAATAATTCCTCCGTCAGGCAGTTCAACGGAAGTATCGCTGTTAATAATGTATTGACAAATACGCTGACTTTTGCCGTTGATTAATGCAGTACATTTGCCGCACTTTCCCAAACCGCCGCAGGAGAAATCCACCGGCAGTGAGCGGAATACCGGAAGGTCGGAGAGACGTGTTCCCGGCATTACGGTTGTATTTAATTCGCGGTCACCGCAGATTATTCTGACATTAATCATATTATCATTCCCGGTTATATTTTACCTAATATTATCATAATTCGCTGCCAATGTAAATATAACTGCGCAGGATTAAAAGCCGTAAAGATTACCGACTGTTTTTTCTGTATGCAAACGCGGATTTTCGGCTGTTTCATAACTGTCAGAGGGGAAAAAATGATAATGAAACACAGGTATTGTGGTAAAAATGACGGAACAGACAGGGTTTTATTTGCCGTCTTTTATCGGGTTAATGACAGAAAAACCGTCGTTCTTGCAAAAATTATTCATGAATATTTTGCTTCAAAAAGGCATAAAAAATTATCCAAATGTGAAAAAACGAGTTAGTAAAGTGAACTACTTTACGATTTATATTCCAAATAAGAAAAATAAAAGATGACTTTTTCACTTTTTTCACGAAGTTATTCACATCGCAAGTTAATCGTCTTTACAATAAACGCCTGTAAAGGCATCAAGCTTTACAGGCGGAAATAATGCATATTCTGTTTTCTGCGGATCTTTGTTTTTGAGGTATATGCAAGTTTGCCGTCAGACCGCAATTTTTCCCTTGATAATCACATTCTTTATGTTGCGATTTTTGTCCAGAATGATAAAATCGGCATTCTTTCCTTCTTTGATGCTTCCGGTGGTTTTATCCGCTCCTATCACTCTTGCCGGGTTTATTGTCAGAGACCGTAATACCTGTTCTTCCGGGATTCCGAACGTTATGAGATTTTTGTATTCTTCATATAAATTTGTTATACTGCCGGCAAGCGTACCGTCGGGCAGTCTTGCGGCTCCTTCTTTTATTACAAGTTCTCCTCCGGGAACGGTTTCTCCTTCGGCAAGACCCGCGCCCATTACGCTGTCGCTTATTACAACGGTTCTGTCATATCCCAGCACCTTGAATGCCGTTCTCAGAACCGCGGGCGAAATGTGTATTCCGTCGCATATCAACTCTGCCGTGACATTCCCGCTGTCAAATACAGCACCCACGATACCCGGTTTTCTGGATTCAAGGCCGGTCATAGCGTTGAATAGATGGGTAGCGTGTGTTATGCCCTTGTCAAAAGCGTTTTTTGCGATTTCGTATGTTGCCGCGGAATGGGCGACGGATACTGTGCAGATTTTTGATATTTCCTTTATGAACTCATTCGCTCCGGGCATTTCCGGAGCGATGTCAACAAGTCTGACAGGGCAGATTGCATTGAGCTTTTTGAATAATTCTGTATCCGGCGGAATGATGTATTTCTCTTCCTGCGCGCCCTTCTTCTCGTGCGAAATAAACGGGCCCTCCATATTTATTCCGTGGATATACGCACCCGGTTCGTTGCCCATTGTTTCTGCTACAAACCCGAAGCTCCTTTCAAGTTTTTCTGCGGGCAATGTCATTGACGTGGGGCAGAATGAGGTTATTCCCCTTGCTGCGAGATATCTGCTCATTTCCGCTGCGCTTTCCGGATTTCCGTCGGTAACATCCGCATCTTTGCAGCCGTGCGTATGAATATCGATAAAGCCCGGAATTATCGTTAACCCGGTGCAGTCGGTTCCGCTTTCATTATTACTGTTCAGCGAAACGATTTTGCCGTCTTCTGTCGTAATATCTGTATTGATGAATTCAAATGAGGAATTACAAACGCGGGCATTTTTGAATACTTTTCTGTCTGACATAGTTTCACCTGTGAATTATCCGTTTTGTCGGGTTATTAAAAAATCCGCAGCGTTAATGCTGCGGAGTAACAAATTCAATTATTTCTTGTTTTTTTCAACATAAGCCGCAAGCTGGCCGACTGTTCTGATTTTGTCAAGGTCGGTATCGGGAAGCTCAATGCTGAATTCATCTTCGATGGACATAGCGAGGTCGATAAGGTCGAGGCTGCCTGCTCCGAGATCTTCTACGAGGTCTGAATTTTCCTTGATAACTGATTTCTCAATTTCGAGTTGCTCACTGATGATGTCGATTATTTTTTCAAGTACCATTTTATCCTCCTGTTATTTTGAAGGCCCGAAAATTCAAACCCTCAAATCGGAAAAGTTAGTTATTTTCGGGAACTTCACAGCATGAGCAGGAAACATAGTTTTCTTCGCTCTCGCCCTGAGCTGCTTTTTTCTCTTTAAGTTTTTTAACACAAATGACGATACCGGCAACAAAAGCCGCTATTGCCGCTGCTATGGCAACGATTTTGCAAATCTTTTTGAAAGCTTCCATTGAAATATCCTCCGTAAAAATGTTACAGTTAACTGTACATAAAAATTATATCAAACGCGTATGAGAATGTCAATAACAATACGACTGCGGTCATAAAAAGTTTACAACCGCAGCCGTTAAATTTTAAATTTAATTATTTTGCCAGTTTAGCGAGAGCTGCTTTCTTGTGAGCGGCATTATTCTTATGTATAAGGCCTTTCGCAGCAGCCTGATCTACTTTCTTGACGGCCTCTGTGATGAGAGCCTGTGCATCGGGAGAGCCTGCCTCTACTGCGAGGTTTGCCTTTTTGATGGCAGTCTTAAGAGCGGTGTTGCGGGATTTGTTGCGTGCTGCTCTTGTTTTGTTAACTTTGACTCTCTTCTTTGCTGATTTAATATTGGGCATATCTACACCTCCTTCTTGCTTACCGCAGTATATTAACACAATTTCAAGCCGATTGCAAGAATTTTTTAAAATTTATTTTAATTCGCTTTTTAAGGCAGTATTTAACTCCCGAAAAAGCGTTAAAAAACGCATAGATTTAAGCCGTAATGCTTTTTACAGCTGTATTTTCTGTGCTGCCGTTGCTCTTGCCGGTCCGGGATGAGCACTATGTAATTCGGCAACGAAATAATTTGTTCGTTTCTGCTCGTATAAGAAAGCCTGCAAGCTGTCAACAAAGTATTTGCGGCATAACCGTATTAAAACCGTGTCATCCGGACAAGCTCCGACAGTTATGAAAGCATTACAGTTTTTGCGGAAACCGGAAACCGCATATTTTTTGTTTGATTTGATTTATGCGCAAAAGAGGAACAGGTAAAAAAGCTCTTGACATTCCGCTTTATTTGTGTATAATATAAGGCACAACGAATATCGCGGGGTAGAGCAGCTGGTAGCTCGTCGGGCTCATAACCCGGAGGTCGGAGGTTCAAATCCTCCCTCCGCAACCAAAGGAACAGGCACTGCATTTGCGGTGCCTGTTCCTTTTACTGTGAGCCGGGAATTAAATTAATGGCTCAGGTTATGAGCCCGAAGGGCGAATAACACGGGGGCGAAGCGTGACGCCGCTGCCTGTGGCAGATGAAGGCGTTACGCTGAGGTGAAGAAACAGGGAGTATCACGAAGCGAAACAGCGAGTGAGACGACCATGTTTCTGAGGGGCCACGCAAACTGTATTTCAAAAAGCAACAGGAAAACCTATCACGCATTTGCGGTGCCTGTTCCTTTTACTGTGAGCCGAAATTTAACTTTATGGCTCAGGTTATGAGCCCGAAGGGGGAATACCCGGAGGGTGAGGGTACTTGTTGACATTCGGACGGCAGTTTTTGAACTGTCGTCTTATTTTTTGAAAACGCTTGCTCACCTGTCCCGAATATGGTATAGTATGTGTGTTAGAATAAACTTGCAAAGGCGGGAGATACTTAATGGAAATATCAAAAATTAAACTGCTCAGGGTTCTGGAAATAATGAAACAAACCGACGAGGACCACCCTGTACCCGTTAATCAGATAATCAAAAAGCTGAAACTGTATGGCATTGAAACTGAAAGAAAATCCGTTCTGCGAGATCTATATGCCCTGCGTGACTGCGGCAATGATATTATGCTTCACAGCGATAACAAACGCGGTTTTTTTATGGCAAGCCGTGAATTTGAAGACTGGGAATTAAAGGTTCTTATGGATGCAGTTGCCAGTTCGGAATTCTTAACGTAAAAGAACAGAAAAGAAATGATTAATAAAATCAGCGCTCTGGCGAGTATTGATTCTCAAAAGGTTCTGAAATCAGTTACTCCATTGCTATCTTCCGGGCATACGGGTGACCCGGTCACAAAAAACAATATTGATATAATTTTGAAAGCAATATCGAAACAATCCAAAATCGAATTCAAATACACATATACCGGCACAGATTTAAAAAAGCATCTGAGATATGACGGCATGGAATATTCGGTAAGCCCATACACTATTGTCCGAAGGCAAGACAGGTATTATCTTATCGGCAACTATGATAAATACGATACTCTTTCGTATTTTCGCCTTGAAAGAATCAGCGAGCCCGAAATACTTGAAGAAAAAGCCATCCCTCCGGAAAAACTGCTCGGAAACGGTGCGAAAACACGAATCGCAGATTTTGTTGAAAGGAATATCTATAACTTCAGCGGTGAAACAACATTTATCTGCCTTACCTGCGATGAAGACAGAATTGATTTACTTGTGGACACTTTCGGAACAGCGTTTCATATTGAAAAAGTTGAAAACGGTAAAGTAACAGCCGGTGTAACGGTCAATGACGGCTGGGGTATTACTTCCTGGTTTGTGCAGCATTGCGGTGTTGTCGAGGTGCTCGAACCCGAAAGCGTCAGAAATGATGTTGTTGAACATATTAAACTTTTGAATGAAAAGTACGGAGTCTTTTAATGGTTGATAAAGATTTGAGGCATCTGATAGAACTGCTTGCCGCAATCGAAAGAGATGAACGGTTTGTATTGTCTGTGACAGCCGTTGCCGAAAAAACCGAGTCAGTTAAATATATCGCCGGATTCATAGAGAAAAATGATATAAGAGACAAACAGACGGTATATGAATTTATTATTCCATATTACAACAGGTATTTGGAAAAAGAAGAATCCGGGAACAAAATAAAGAAACGGAAAGGAGACGGGAATTTGAGGAGTTATCTTTACTCAATGAAAATACCGAGTCAAGCAGAAGAGCGTTTTTGGCTTTATGCCGAAGACGGTGACCCCGAAAGAAAAGCAAGCCAAACAAAGGTCTATTCTTCGCACTATCCCTTCAGTTTCTTTACTCGTTTTTACGAATGTCCGGTCTTTGAGTTTGAGCCGATAACTGTTTTTTACGGCAGCAACGGCAGCGGTAAATCTACCTTGTTAAATGTTATAGCAGAGAAGTTTGAACTTACCAGAAACGCTCCGTATAACAAAACCGATTTCTTTAATGATTACTGCAATCTTTGCGAAATGGAAATCAGAGAGATTCCGGGTGAAAGCAAGATTATAACAAGCGATGATATTTTCAAAAAGATGAACGCGGTAAGAAGCGCAAATCTCGGCATAAACGCTCACCGCACATCGGTAAGAGATAAACGCCGTGATTTACAAAGAGAAATCACGGAAGACCCCGAAAATCTCAGATTTAAGGGTATGGAATTTTATGATAACTGGAGCGAGTATTTTGACGCCGCAACACAGGCGACCTCGGAATACATAACAAAGCGTGTTGAAAAGAATATTGCCGCCGGCTCAAACGGCGAGACGGCAATGAAATATCTCACCGAGGAGATAGACAAAAACGCACTGTATTTACTGGATGAGCCGGAAAACAGTCTGGCTCCGAAATTGCAGCTTGAACTTAAACAGTTTATAGAAGAATCGGCGCGATTTTTCGGCTGTCAGTTCATAATAGCGACCCATTCACCGCTCCTGCTTGCGATGAAGGGAGCGAAAATATACAATCTCGATGATGAAGACGCCTCGGTCTGTAAATGGACGGAACTTGAAAATGTAAGAGTTTACGCGGATTTTTTCAAAGAACATGAAAATGAATTTTAAATAAGGAGTTTTATAATGAATACTGTTAATTTGAATCAATTACTCGATAACTACTATGAAAACTACGAATATATAAACAACGGCGGCAGAGACGAATATTTTAAGCTACAGGCTGTTCAGTGTTTTCAAAAGAACTGGAACCCCGATGCTGCCGACTTTGTTCAAATGTTCAAAGACGCAATAAAAGAATCAAGCACTCTGATTGACGGCAGCACTATGCATCCTACAAGCGGAATCGTTGCTCTTGCTCAAAGACCTGAACTGGTCGAAACTATAAGAAACGCATTCATTGAGTTGTTTGACGATGACGGCGGCGATCTTTCAAAAAGACAGAATAAGATTGAATCGTTTATGGATACCGTCAATAAACTTCTTGATGAATATGAACCCGGCAAATGGTCGATAAGACAGGAATTCAGAACAGTTCTCTGCTATCTGAACATGAAAGATCCCGACAACAATTATTTCTATAAATCAACTCAGTCAAGAGAATTTATGTATTGCGTACAATATCCGGATTTCGGTCAGGGTCATGATTTCAGTCTTGTGAAATATTACAAAATGTGCGA
>JAILMJ010000042.1 GCA_024692685.1 Clostridia bacterium | reverse complement strand
GATATTCCCGTTAATCACAACAGTTTCCAGTTCAGAACAGTTTTCAAAGCAACTGTCTCCAATACTCTCGAGACTGTCAGGCATAACTATGGTTTTAAGATTTGTGTCGGCAAATGTGTATGAGCCAATATCCGTTACTCCCTCGGGTATACTGATATTCTCAAATCCTTTACAGTTTCTAAGGAGATTATCGGGTATATATTTTATATCGTTACCAAAATTGAATTCTTTCAGTTCAGGACAGTTTTCAAACGGGTAATAATCTCCGGGTTCTAAAGTACATGAAGCGGGAAGATAATCCACCCTTTCGAGCAGAGCGTTATCGCTGAATGCACCGCCGCCCAAAGTCGTTACGCTTTCAGGGATAATAATACTGGTAAGCTGATTATCTGAAAATGCCTTGTATGATATCGTCTTTACGGTGTTTGGAATTACAATCTCCTTGATGTTTGATTTATAAAATGCGAATTTATCAATAGTTTCAACACCCGGCATGACACTAATTTCCCCGGATATCACAGCACCTTGAAAGATATGGCTTGGCAATACTTTAACAGTTTCCGTGATAGAAACACTTTCAATTATAGTTTTATTATTAAACAGGCCATAGTCAGTATCCAGGTTTTCACATCCAAACAGCAAAGAACCTATCTTACATTCTCTGAATACATCCGCCGCTATTTCATCAATTGAAGCCGGTAAATTAAGATTACCTATTCTGGATTCTTCAAATGCATTATCGTCTAAAATCTTTGTGCCACTGGGCAGTTCAATGTTTTCAGCAGTTAATTTGTAAAAACAGTAGGATGGGAAAGTACTGATTTTTGCATTAATTATTAATTCAGGAACTGTCAGCGACGAGAGAGCGTAATCATCAAGAGAAAATACTTTTTCAGGAATTATGATTGCTTCAGTATAACGATTTCCCCTTAAAGCATACTTTTCAATTCTTTCAAGATTACTCGGTAAAGAAACAGACGACAGTTTATTATAAGCAAATGCATACTCACTCAACACATTTATGTTATCAGGTAAAACCAATTCTCCCCGAATTCCGGCGTAATAAAAAGCGCGATCGCCAATATATTCTAATGAAGACGGTAAAGTCAAAGTAAAACTATTGCCGTAATCCTTGTGCTTATACTCATAATTGAACGCGTCCGGACCGATCGATTTTACTCCTTCAGATATTATAACTTCTGTTAGACAACTTGATGTTGATCCCTTGTCCTCAAAAAACATCTTTTCAGGAATAGTTTTTAGTGTGGAAGGTATAAAAATGTTATTCGGAAGGCAATTCTCAAATGCGCCCTCTCCAACATAAACCACATTGGGCAAAACGACTTCTTTAACTGAGCAATCTTTGAAAGCTTGCGCTTCAATTATTTTCAGATTTTCAGAAAAGCTGACATGTTTAAGAGCTGAATTTCCTTTAAATGCAGAGTTTGCAATATATTCAACCGTATCGGGTATAACAATTGATTCGGCTTCACCGGTGCTTATTGTGAATCCGTCTGCGCCAATAGCGATTACAGTATGGCTGTCAATTTCAGAAGGGAAATCAACGGCGTTATCGTTTCCACTGTACCCGATGATTATTGCATTTTCTGAATCAGTCAAAGTATAGCTGAAATCTCCGCTCTGTAATTCATCAACTGCCCCGTTATTGTTGATAACCGGAGAATATGCTGTGTCCAGTATTCCATTTACAGAATACATTGTAAATCCGGTCTCAGCATCATAGCTTTTAACATATCCGAATTCCTGCAGACCTACATCAACAGTAGCGGAGGGAATATTATGAAATATAAAATCGGGTTTGTTTCGGAGTATGTTTCGTATGTCATAGAAATCATAAGTAACATTATCGCCTGTGACAAATCCTTTTATTTCAACAGTCTTAATAAAGTTTGTGCTAAAGAACCCTTTCAACTCTCCAAATTTATAATCACCGGTAATAATCAGATTCTCAACCGGATTCAAGTCAAAAGCGTAATGATCTGAACCGGAATAATTGTGAACATTAATATATGGTATTTCCAGTTCTTTAATAGATGAACCACTAAGAAAATCGCCAAAATCCTGAATGCAATACCCTGGGATTCTCAGTTTATGCAATAACGGACAAGATTCAAATAAATCGCTATTCAGATACAAGTTTCCGTTCATATATTCATCAAAAGAAACTTCCTCCAATGAATCCATATATGAAAAAGCATAAAGATCTATAATTTCAATTGTCGACGGAATTTTTATACTTTTAATCCTATCATTATTTTCAACATTTACTGTATTATATGCACTCAAAGTCTCCTCCTTGCCATAAAAACACCGACCTGAAATTGCATATATTTTGAATCCGTCTATCTCTTCAGGTATAACAACATTCGTCTCATCGCCGAGATAACGATAAAGCCATGCTTCGTCATCAGTATCTTTTCGCGAATAAATCCATTTACCGTCAGAACTGGTATATTTTTTTGCGAATATGATTGTGTCAGCATTTACAGTTGGAATTATCCCTGCAACAATAACAAAAGTCAGCATCAAACATAATAATCTTTTAAGGCTTTTCATCATTATACCCCTTTCATTTCAAAGGAACAACTGCATCCTTCATATTCGACCTTTATCTGAGCCGATTTGCGCAGAAGCAATCCCGTTTCATTTATCGTTACCGTATACTCACCGGAAGAAAGCTTCTGCTCTTTTCCGTCGCTGTAAACCGCGTAAACCTGCATTCCGCTTAAATCCGGCTCACCCTTGTAGGTGAAATCAAACCCTTCGGGGAATGTGGCATAGATAGAATTGAGTATCGGCGTTTTTTCGTTATTCAGAATTCTGACTGTAAAGCTTTCGCTGAAGCCGTAAGCCGTGACCGTTACAGTCTGCTCGCCGGCTTTTTCGGCAAAGGGCGAATCAAATTT
>JAILMJ010000015.1 GCA_024692685.1 Clostridia bacterium | reverse complement strand
GAATTGATGTATGCGCACGAAGAAAGTACGTATAACAGAAAGGTGCTTGAAAGAAACAACAAATGCGGCTGCTTTTACTGTCTTAAAGTATATAATCCTTCTGAAATAACCGAATGGTGTTCTGAAAGAAAAAACGGTGATGAAGTTACTGCTATATGTCCACATTGTAGCATAGATTCGGTTATTGCAGAAAGTTCAGGTTATCCATTGACAGAGGTATTTCTAAAATCAATGTATGACTTCTGGTTCGACAATTCACATACTGATATAATCTGCAAATATGCTGAGAAATATCATAAATACTTGGAAAAGCTTATTAAGAAAAACGACACATCATACAAATCGGCAAATCAAAAAATAGAGGCTTCTTGGATAAATGTGTTTGAAACTATGTAATATATGTATTATAACTAACACATAGTAAATAACAAAAAATTCGCCTCAATCACCTGTCCCAAATTTGTCCACCGTGTAATGCTATCATATACACAACGAAAAAATTTGGAGGTGCTCAAATGAAAAGAGTTCTTATTTGCGGCGGTATCAGTTTTTCAGATGAAGAACTGTTTAACAAAACGCTCGATGAAATGATTGACAAAGAAAATACCGTACTTGTTTCCGGTCACGCAAAAGGCGCCGATACGCTCGCGGAGAAATATGCCGAAGAACATGGTATTGAAATAAAAGTGTTTCCTCCCGAGTGGAGCAAATATCAGAAAGCTGCAGGGCCGATAAGAAACAAACAGATGCTGGATTATATTTCGGAAGCTGACGAAAAACTTGTTATTGCCTTCTGGAATGGTCAAAGCAAAGGCACTAAACATACCGTTGAGACCGCTGAGAAAATGGGAATTGAGACTCGAATAATATACTATTAATCTGAAAGGAAAAATAAATATGGCATATAAAACACCTTATTGGACAGGAAAAGAAGCACTGGTTTTGGATGGTAAAGACTTGCCGTATACAATGATTGACTATTGGAGACTGAATCTTTCCGATATATTACTTAATATGAACCGAGGCGGTGAAATGAGCAAACAGGGAGAATTGCTACACGAGCGATGCGGAACTTGCAACGACGAAAACAGGGTCCTTATGGCCTGCGAGCTTGCACAGAAGGATGGCTCTCAGCTTGTGTCGGTCGGCGCCGTATCAAAGGCGGAGATTTTCATTGTGAAAATCTGGAAGATACTTGTTGACACTTCACTTCCGCTCTGGAGCTGTCTGACCGGCCTGATTTACGGTTTATAATCTGCTTATAATCCTGCGCACGGCTAAACAGCCCGATTTCCCCGCAGAAAAATAAAAGCGGAATCACAAAATCAGGGCACAAATAAGCACAGATAACTGTTGACTGATATACCGGACAATAGTATACAGTTTTTGTCCGGCATACAAGACAGCTTCTGAACAAAGCGCTGTTGTATCCCTATATCTTCCCTATAAATCTTTCAAAAGGAAATCACTCACTGTCAGGTGAGTGATTCTTTTTTTTATGCAGGTGCAGAGCCTGCGGCCTCAAGACCGCCTCCCGGAAACAGGGAAGCAAACGCATGAATCAGTTTTTATACAAACCGGGCTTTTGATAATTGTTATGGAGAACCCGGCTGTTTTGCTTCTATTTTGCATTGAAAAAAACATATTGTTATGTTAAAATATCAAAGATAAAATGATACCGATTGCAAATGATTTGCAGATAATCGGCGGAAGGGGTTATATTATGGTCGTAAAATCAAACGACTGCAAAACAGAAAACAGAGAAAATATGCGCGAGGGAGACGGCGTTGTAAAAATTACCCATTTCTGCGGTAAGGATGAGCTCCTGGGCAAAGGCAGATTTTTCGCGAGAATTACTCTTGAGCCGGGCTGTTCCATAGGCGAGCATATTCACGAGGGTGACAGTGAGATTTTTGTTGTTGAACGCGGATGTCCGACCTATAACGACGGCGGTAAAGAGGTTGAGGCAAAGCCGGGCGATGTGCTTATCTGTCCTGCCGAAACAGGTCATTCCATAGCTAATCACACAGATGAAACCGTCGATATCATCGCTCTTATAGTTTACGCCTGATTATATTAAAAACCGGAGAATAAAAATGTTTTACAGAGCTGAAAATGAGCTTATAGAAATACCGTTTGAATCCATCAACGATTCATTCCTCACAATCGGATTCATAAGCGGAGATGAGCTTGACACAATAAAAGAAGAACTTGATTTTTCCGATTCTTCCGTTGAGAGATGCAAGAGGGCAAATCCTCTTTTCAGGACCGAGGTTGAGGTTTACGGCAACTATACTTTCACCGAGCTCCGCGTTCCTAACGGGAGCGGCGATGATGACTATATAGCGATGTTTCTTAAAAAGAATCTCATCCTGATAGTTGATATTTTTGACCGCGACGGCTCAACTTTGAGTATTTTCCGGCGCGTTGTTGACAGATTCCCGGCGGAAAAAATCAACGCCGCGAAGGTTGTCTGCGCTTTTATGGAGTCTCTCGTTTCAGACAGCGGTGCAATAATCGAGCGCTCGCGCAATGAGCTCGTTGCCATGGAAGAACGAATCATCAATAATAAAGCCGATGATGAATTCAATATTGAGCTTCTCGATATAAAAAAGGACCTGCTTAAATTCAACAATTACTACGAACAGCTGCTTGATATTGCCGAAACGCTCAGCGACAACGACAATGACATTTTTCTTGAAGAAGAAGTCATATATGTAACAAACCTTCAGAATAAATTACAGAGGATAGTCAACGACATTGACTCGCTTGAGAATTCCGCCGATCACATCGGCGATGCGTATTCATCATCACTTGATCTGAAGCTGAACCACTCGATGAAAGTTTTCACCGTGATTACGACGATATTCTTTCCTCTGACTATTATAGTCGGGTGGTATGGTATGAACTTTGTCAATATGCCGGAGCTTCATTGGAAATACGGTTATCTTGCTGTGATTGCGCTTTCGGCCGCGGTTGTTATTACGATGGTTCTTATAGGCAAAAAACGCAAATGGTTCTGAACAATTGACAAAAAGCAAATTGAGGAGTCCGCGATGCGGGCTCCTCTTAATCTGTAATATGAACCGGATTGTATTTGTTTCAGGAAATTCAACTGCGATTACATCTTACCGAACAGGTGCGCAAAGAAATACGCGACATAATGATATATGAGCGTGAAAAATCCCGCGAAGCCTTCGTGCGGCTCATGGCAGTAGGGACATCCTTCGTCTGTTACGGTTACTCTTGCTTCAAGCGCATCGGAATCGATTCCGTAAGCCGTTTCGGCAACTACGGTCACTGTGTAATCGCCTTTTTTCAGGCCGTAAACATCAATCTCAATCTCGTCCTGCTCTGTCGCGATATAGTATTTCGGCAGAGTCCAGGTGTCTGCGACAGTGATACCAATGGAATTCTTGACTTTTGCCCTGTAAAGCACCACGGGCATTCCGTCTGTTGATTTTGCGGCGGGTACTTTGATATTGAAGCCGCCCGGAACAGGTGTTGTCTCGATTTCCGTTCCTTTTTCAAATTCCGGCGCCGTTGAGGCGGCTTTTCTTTTTTCGGGCGTATATTCCCTGTTTTCAGTTTTTGCGGGATTTTCAAGGATGTATTCGCAAAGGCACTTTTCAGCCAGAATATCCATACCACGCAGACGCATCCTGTTTGCGGCGTCAAGCTCAACAATCCAGCAGGTTGCTGTCTGCTCGGAATCATCCGGATGATATGTACGCGTTTTGTCAATTGTAAACTCGGAATAATAGATTGCCCCGGTACCGAGTGCGGTGTATTCGCCCTGCCAGATTGAGCGGGGATCATTCAGCGGGTAGTGTGAGTGACCTGAGAAATCCACGACCTGTGGATAGTTTTTAAGCGTGTCATTGAAGTAGGTAACACCCCAGCCGTCGAATGATGAGCTGCCGTAAACGGTGTCTCTGTTATGCTCGTGATGCATAACAAAAACAGGCCTGTCGGGGTCTTCGGCTGTCGCTTTGTCAAGCTGCTCGTTAAGCCATTTGAGCTGAGTGCGGTCATAGTGTTCAATATCGTTTGGGGAAGCGGAAAGGCCTATAAAATGATAACCGTTTATTACAACATTGAAATCCGCATCATTTCCCGTGTCTTTTTTGTAGTAATCACGCAGCTCGGTTCTTGACATCTTGTAGCCGTCGTGGTTTTTAGCCACAACACCGAGGAACTTTGTGTCACCGCGAAGCGAATCTTTAACAGCTTTTGAGAATTTATCAAATTCAGTCTTTGTGCCGTCATTTGTCAGGTCGCCGGCGATAAGAACTGCGTCAAGCTTTTTATAGTTTTCGTCATCTTCCGCCATCCCGTAAGCCATATTGAGCATTTTGCCAATTCTTTCCGCAGTCATGTTATCGATATCTTTTACATGAGTGTCGCTCGAGGCTACGAATCTGATAACGGGGACGAAATCGCTGCTTTCCGTCTGAGTTTCATCTGCAAATGATGAAATACTCATAAAGCCGGATACCAAAAACAGAGCGAGGATAAAAGTGAATATTCTTTTGAATTGTTTCATGGTACGCCTCCGTAAAACATATTTAAAATATTATAGAATATTCTTTTTAAAACTTCAACTGATTTTTTACATTGCTATTTCGTAAAATACAACAGTATTTGCCTCAAGCTCGTCGCTTATTACAAGTTTTCCGACTTTGACTTCATGCTCTGCCCGAGAGGGGATTAGGTTTGATCGTTCTCATAACACGGAGGTGAAGGAACAGGGAGAATTGAAACACGCAGCGAGCAAGGCGAAACGTCACCGCTTCTCCGGGTGAGGTTGGTTTTTGCAACAAAAAAGCAAAACTCTCCCTCCGCAACCGGAAAAACACTCATACTTTGATCCCCTCCGCGTATTTCATCCTGCAAGGGAAGTAAAAATACATTCATATTATTAGTGCATATTTAACAAAAAAAATCGGCTGTTATTGATTTTTATGTCTATAAGATATATAATTATTCAGTAATGTCAAACGGAGGTGGTGTGAATTGGCAAACTGTCCCAAATGCAATAAGAAGATACCTTTTTATCATCTTGGCCAGTTGTGTCCGCATTGCGGGGTGAATGTCAGATTTTACAATTTTGACAAAAATTTTTACCGTGATGCAAAAAGAGCGGAACTGTCGGTAGCAAAAACAAATATATTTATTGCTCATCTGAAAGCCTCCCTCATCGGTTCAAAACTTACAATAATCAGGCTGTGTATAATGATTCTGCCGCTGGTTTCTCTGCTTGCTCCGTATGCCTATATGCTTATTAAACAGCCTTTTGTTGAGGAAAGCATCCCGATTTCGGCACTCGGCATATACAAGATGTTCTCGAGCGGATATCTGAATTATGTGATGACTATGACTCACAGCGTTGCGGACGCATCGGGTTTCATTTCCGTCATAGCGGCAGTTGCGGGGATTATTGCCATAGCTGTTGTTGCGGTTCCGGTGCTTCTGTTAAGCGTTCTTTCGTTTACAAGCATAAAGAAAATGCCGAAGATTCTCGCGGCACTTTGTATAACAGGTATGGTTTTTACGCTTGTTACGCTCATACTTTCTTTCAGGTTCATTTCCGTTGCCGGTTCCTCAAAGGGAAGCATTCTCAGCGGAAATATCAGTTTCGGTTATGTTTTGACATTTATTGCTTTTCTTTTGAATCTTGTCGTAAATTTAATGATAACTAAAAAGGGTTACAATATTGTCTATAAAGAGGGTGACCTTGAGCGCGCCGAAATAGCCCGAAAAGTCAAAGCGGGAGAAATAAAAATTGACGATCTTCCCCAGCCTATAGTAGAGACGGAGGAAACAAGGCAGATTGATCTCGAAATTGCGAGGCAGCAGGCTCTTTACCGTGAAAAGGAAGGAGGCACCTCGGATGAAGAAGTTTAACTGGAGAAAATACATATACAAAATCGTTGTGATTGTTCTCATCATCTTCTTTGTAGGGGGCGTCGGCCTTGGGGCGGCAAATATTCTTTCTATTGAGGGCACAAGAGAGCTTTACACTCCGGAAGAGCCCCTTACTCCTTTTCCGGAAACGGATGCCGAAAAGTTTGACTATATCAACAGCGCAATAAAGAAAGCGCTCGGCGCCGACCTTCTGCCCAAGATAGAATGCGACGAATCATTCTCCATTGATGAGGATACCTTTAAGAACTCTGCGAACAGTTCCGAGATTACAGCCGCCGCGGTTATAGCGCAGAGCGGAATGGAGTCCGCAATAGAAGACAGATTTGAAAAAAAAGAAACAGATTTCGGCGCATCAGCTCCGGATTATCTTGCCCCATTGAATCTTAACCCTGCGGATGTTGTTTCAACTGAAATTAATTACATTTACTATAAGTGCTCAATGTGCACATCTTCCGTTCCGGCGGAGGAATACGGTGAAGAATGCCCTGAGTGCGGAAATCTCAACACACTTGATTTGCGCTACAGCGATGACTACGAAATGGTTATTCACGTAACTCCCGGGTCGGCCTCATTCGCCTCAAATCCTTTCCCGGATACGGCAGATATTGACGGACTTATTGAAGCCGAAGGAAAGAAGTTTTATTCTCTCGGGAGTTTTAGCAAGCAGGTAACCGATGCTGAAATATATGTCAGGATAAACCGTCTGACCGATGAAATAAAAGAGCTTCAGTTCAAAACCTTTGCCGCTGTCAATGCGAAGCTTTCGTTTAAGGATGAATACAGCGGACTCGGAGATGTTGAAATCAGTGCCGATACCGAAGACAGATGCAGATATTCGTTTACCTGGGCCGGTCTTTCACTCGACAAGCATGAGACAACGGTTGAACTCGGATCTTCCGAGGTTCTGAAAGCAACTCTTACCTGTGACGAACCGACAGATTATGAAACTGTCTGGTCATCTGATAACGAGGATGTCCTTACCGTTGATAACGAGGGATATCTCAAGACTCATAAAAAATACGGTGACGCCACAATCACCGCAAAGTTTGTTTTCAAAGATGTTGAATTTTCTGATTCCTGTATTGTTCATGTGGGTGTTCCCGCTGAGGGAGTCGACCTTAACAAGGGCAAACTGAAAATGAAAACGGGCGAAGAGTTCAACCTTGTTGCAGAGTTTGACCCCGGAGACACCACAAATACAAAATGCTTCTGGTTTACAAATGACGCAGAGGTTGCCGCTATTGATGAAAACGGAAAAGTTACCGCTGCCGGAGCAGGCAAAACGGTTGTGTACGTTGTTACCGATGACGGCAATTATTACTCTTCATGTGAAGTGGAGGTGACAGACTGATGGCGGATGAAGAAAAAAGAGTCCTGCACACATTCTTTGACGCGGAAGATAATTCCGCCGCCACAATTGACAAGCAAAAGCTCAGTGAATACAGTGACATAGCTGTCAGGATGTTCCACACAAGAGTGCTTGACGGTAAGGAACTTGCAGTTCCCGCCATTGCCCAGTTTGCAACCAAGGTTCTGAAAGCGGTAGAAATTTACGAGACAATGTATTTTGTCAATGTTCTCAAAATCAATATGGCTTATGTGGCTGCAATCAAGGCGCTTATTTCCATTTACGACAGTCTGAACGACCCTCTTATGGGTATTGCCTATGACAGAACGAGAACTCGCTGGGGAAAAGCGAGGCCATATATACTTTTCGGCGCTCTTCCTTACTTCATAGCCACCGCACTTATGTATACCGGCGCGGTTTTTCTTAAAAATCCCTCGGGTAACGATCCGAAAAAGATAATGTTTGTTTTCATAATGCTGTTTGTCAAGGAGACATTCTCCACGATTTACAACATACCAAGGGATAATATACTGACATTGATGACGCCTAACCCACGGGACAGGATTACCGTCAACCTCCTCCAGACATATATCGGGGAGTGGGGTTCTCAGATTGTATATGCCATTTTCCTGCCTCTTATGGAGCTTAATAACAAAGGTTATATATCCCTTCCTTTATCCCATGTTTTCGCAATTCTCGGCTGGATTGCCGCCGGTATCGGAATAGCAGGCAATATTTCCATGGCGGTGACATGCAAGGAAAGGGTTATGCTTCAGCAGAAGCCGGCTCCGATAGAGAAGAGCATATTCTATGTGCTTAAAAACAAGTATATGCTCAGAAACTTCATTGCAAACTTTGCCACTTCTTGGTGGGCTGACGGCGGATACTCCTGGGATGTCGTTTCCCAGCAGGAGATATTCGGCGGTTCCATCTGGTCCGCAATAGCTTATGCGCCCTACAATGTTATAGACCCTCTGTCTGTAGCGTTTATTCCCAAATTTGCCAAACTTTTCAATAACAACAACAGGAATGAACTTATCGCTCTGCGACTGTGGGATGCGGTATGCGTTATCGGAATGTGGTCGGCAATTCCGTTTATTGACAAGCGGTTTGTCACAATAGCGATATATGCTTTGTTCTACGGCCTGAACGCCGTGAACAACGGACCCGCTAATGTTGTTGAGGGAGAAATCGGGCGTGAGATAAGCGATTATACGGAATATATGACAGGCGAAAGGCCGGACGGTTCAGTCAATATTCTGACAAACCTCATAACGAAGATTACGACCCCCCTTAATACTTTGCTGACGATTGTGCTATTCAAGTGGTCGGGCTATGATACCACTATTGATATGCTGCCGTGGTCACAGGGCAACAAAAAAGTTTATCAGAAGGTCTGGTTCCTGTTTAACGGCATAAATATTCTGCCGAGAATTGTCAAGGTTATTCCTTATTTCTTCTACGACCTTGTCGGTGAAAAGCGTGAAAAGATGTATGTTGAACTCAATGAGCGACGTGCGCTGATGGCAAAGAAGAGCGAAGGAATGGATGAAGGAATCAATGAGATGATTGAAATGTTGGCCGAAGAATAAATTAAAGACCGGAAGGCATTGCCTTCCGGTCTTTTGGCGTATGTCATTTTTGTTCCATTATTTTATCTATTTTCTGTTTCCAGCCCGCTATTTTCAGCGGGTCATATTTTTTCGGTATGGATGACGCGGCTTTCATAGCGCTGTACCCCGAAAGAGCCGCGCGCATAAGGTTTCCGAAAAGATGTTTTACCTCATAGGCCTTTTTGATTCTTGATATCAGGTCTCTGACGGATATGAGCGTTATTTTGCCGTTTATGAGGGACTTCAGTTCTTCATTGCTGATTATTCCGCCTTCAAAGAATGAGAGAAGCAAATCGTTGTCGCTGTTAAGAAGTGCCCGTTTAAGCTTTTCTATGAAGAAACTGCCCGAACCGATTTCGTTATAGTACCTGACCTGATAGTCCCAGAGAGTGTTAATGGATACCGAGTCTGCATCTTTTATTGCATCTGCGAGCATCTGACCCGCTCTGAGTGAATTTGCCACTCCGACGCCGAGCAGGGGAACGGTCATAAATGCTGAGTCTCCGACTGCGGCATACCCTTGCGCAACCATCTTTGTCAAGGGATATCTGATGGGTATTTCCGCCCTATCTCCGCCGCGTATCAGTTTGGTGCCGAGCCATGGGTAGTCATTTCTCAGTTTACCGTTAAGTCTGTCAAAATCTTCGTCGGAGAGACCGCCTGCCTTGCCTATAAAGGCTGCATATTTATCTTCAAATTCGGGCACGCACCAGGCAATGCATTTTTCTCCGTTATATTTGAGATGCATCAGAAAATTGTAATCCTTCGGCGCGTCAATCCCGTCAGTCTCGGTGAACATTGCATCCCAGGTGTAAAAAACATCGTCCGGTTCGGGGTCGGAAGTGATGCCGAACCTTTTAGGCAGAGACCTTCTGAAAGGGGAGAAAACGCCGGAAGCGTCTATGACCAGATCTGTATATATTTTTTCACCGGCCACTATTACGCCTATGACACCGGTATTGTCAAAAATCAGTTTTTCAACCGGAGTCTCATAATATATCTTTGCTCCTTCTTTTTCAGCCGAATCGGCGAGTTGAATCGCAAGAAGACGTCTGTCAACAGTCCAGTCTCTTTTTTCCTCGGGCAGGTCTATAATAAGCGGTTTGTTTGAAAACGGAGCGGTAAAAGCGCATGCGGCGTCCTTGAAAGTACCTTCCGGCAGAGGAATGTTCAGGTCTTCAAAGACTGCCGGTTCTATTGTATCCCATCTGTCACGGCTTAGTTTATCTTTTCTCTCTCTCTCAAATACCGTAACATCATAACCTCTGTCAGCCAGAACCTTTGCCGCCTGCAATCCTCCGTGGCCTGCGCCTATGACAACTATTTTTAACACCGTAACACCCTCCTTGTTTTTGAAAAGTGCCTGTTTAATAAATTGTAACAGATATTGTTATAAAAGTAAATAATTTCAATATAATGATTTCTCTTAATATGTTTTGTTTTTCTTGACTTATTACTCCTGCTAAATTATAATTATTGGGACAATTATCGCGCAAGAGTATTCTTCCGGTAAATCCGGCTGAATTTAATGCGGAATGCGGTCAGAATCCGCGGCAGCCCCCGCTACTGTATCACGGACAATGTCTTCGTTTGGGTTCGCCCATGCCACTGAGAAATCGGGAAGGTGAAAGACTGAGGATGAAGTGAAGCCAGGATACGCGCTCTGTGCGAATGCGCTCAATACTTTCGGAGGGAAAGCGATTGATATAAGGTGCTTCGTGCGCCTGTATCGCCGTGTGTTTCTCCGGGATGCTTAAAGCATCCGACAATTGGAAAGGAAATGAAAAAAACGGTGAAAAAAATCAGCAAAATTTTGTCCGTAGTTCTTGTTCTGATGATGTTGCTGACGGTAGTTTCTTCTGCACTTACCGCAGAGGATGCCACCAAGTCACTCGCCGAATGGCTCAAGAACAATACCTCAATCAGCGATGCCGGCAGCGAGATTGATTCGTCGGTTGACTGGAGCGTTTTTGCTCTTGCAAGAAGCGGGTACAGAGATCTTAACGAAGACTACAAAACTTACATTAAAAAGGCAGTTACGGAAAACTTTGAGGATATGTATCTGAGCGATTATGCCAGAATATCCCTTGCGGCTATGTCTGTCGGTCTGGACCCCGCCGATATCGGCGGCAAAGACCTTATTGATGCCATATGCAAGACCGATTTTTCCAAGGAAATGTTTACCGGTTCGATTTCCTATGCCCTTATTGCAATCGACGCCGCGGAATCAGATAACGACTCTGCAAGAAGTGCTCTGAAAAAGGCAATTATCGGAGCTCAGAGGCAGGACGGCGGTTTCAACACCTACATTAGTGTCGATCCCCTGAATCCGTATTCATCCGACTCAGATGCTGACAATACAGGCATTGCTCTCCAGGCTCTCGCTCCTTATAAGAACGAGGATGATGTCAAGATAGCTGTTAACAAAGCGGTTGAATATATTAAAGCCAATCAGTGCGATGACGGCGGTTTCGGTTATTTCGGTTCCACCAGCGCAGAGAGTATCAGCATGATTATGTGCGGACTTATCGCAGTGGGTATCGACCCCATGACCGTAACAAAAGACGGCAAGAATATGCTTGACGCTCTTCTTACCTTCGTTAACACCGACGGCGGCGGATATTATTCCGACTGGATGACGGGCGCAAAGGTTTCAAATGCCCTCACTACCTATGAAATGCTCCAGGCGCTTAACGCAAAATACAGATTTGATAACAAGCGTGTCGGGCTGTATGATATGAGCTGCCTGTTGCCCGATTGCAACAGCGTAGCCCACTCTGCTCTGTTGAGCAGAATCCCTGCCCTTGGCAGATTCCTTGACAAAATAATTGTTGCTTTGCAGGGAATTTTCGGCTTCAATTATGTAAGCTGTTTAGCGTAACACACGACGAAAGAGCGCAGATTGTCCGGACCGCCGTTGAAAAAGCGGCGGCCCGATTTCAATAACAGTCACAGTGGTGAACGCAATGAAAAAGAAAATACTTTCTCTTTTGACACTGCTGTCTATTTTTACTTTGATTTTTTCGGTAGCTGCGTGTCAGAGAAATAATGACGCACAGAATATTACAGAGGCTTCGGTCATTGAATCTTCCTTATCACCTGCTTCATCGGAGGAAACCCCGAAATCCGAAACGCAGGTAAGAACTGCCGCTCCTCACAAAAGCGAATTGAATTCAACCGGCAGGACGACTGCGGAAACGAAGGAAACACCGGAAACTGAGGAACCGACTGCTTATTTAAAAAACACAACACAGGCAAAAGATGTTACCTATGCAACTGCAGACCGTTCCGCTGTTCGCCCGACTGTCACTACTGCTTCAAATATAACAACCGGCGGGCGGGGTAGCAGACCTCAGAGAGAATCTCGTGCAAAAGCAACTTCAGCCGCTTCCGGGACTTCATACAGTTCGGCTTCAGCCGTTTCTTCAACAACCGGCGGTTATCGTACCGGGCGTGAGGTTCCTGCTGTTTATGAAACGGAAACATCTTCGTTTACAACTACAACCCAAACTACGACAACGGAGCGCAAGACAGAGTATGTCAATGTCAGAATTGACTGTAAAAATGCCGTCGATTACGGGGTCGAAGGTCTCCCCTCAGACGGAGTCATTCTTGACACGAAAGTTGAACTCCAAGACGGTGATACCGCATTGGATGTTCTTAAAAGAGCCGCGCAGGAAAATAATATTGAAATCAAAATCAAGGGAGGCAATTACGTCAGCAGTATAAACGGGCTAAAGGAAAGGCAATGCGGAGGCAACAGCGGCTGGCTGTACAGCGTAAACGGCGAATATCCTATGACATCGTCCTCGGCAAAACCTGTCCGGGCAAACGATACCGTAGCTTTTACTTATACTGTGAATTACGGTGATGTAATAGCGATATAAAGATTATGAATGTCTATGATTTTGACAATACGATATATGACGGCGAGAGTTGCCTTGATATGTTCTTCTGGTTTATCAGAAAAGATCCGTCTCTGATCAGATTTATCTTTAAGGCTGTGTATGCATTTGCCGAATATAAAAAGGGGAACGTGGCCGTTGAGCAGGCGCTGGAAAGGTACGCGCCGCTCGTTGAGGACTATCTCAGAAGGAATCCGGGCATCCTCTCCGACACATCCTCCTTCTGGGACAGCCATATGAAT
>JAILMJ010000011.1 GCA_024692685.1 Clostridia bacterium | reverse complement strand
TGAGAAGAACTCCAAAGACACCGACTGGATCCCCGCTCACGACCATGCCGACATCAAACCCGAAGATGTCAAATCCGCGAAAGCAACCACCAAGAACGGCGTTACAACCATCGAATTGACCTTCAAAGATCAGACCGACGGTCCCGACGGCGATCCCAATAACGGCGGCCCCGTAGCCCGCGGCGTAGGCACTCTCGGCAGCATTGACGGCGCTCTTAAAGAGCTCGGCGCAGAGCTTGTTTCGGGCAGAGATACAGTTAAGCTTACATACACCGACTCCTACCTTAAGGCAACAGTCAAAGACGGCAAGATTACCGGCGGCACATGGCACTACAAAGTTAACATCTTCGTAGGCGATGCAAAGGCCAAGCTCGGCATCAGCGCCAACCTCAAGAACCTCAAGGCAGCTGTTGACTACAAGGTTGTTATCTGACCTTAATTAAACATTATAAAACAGCGTCCCCTCCGGAAAACCGGAGGGGATTTCTTATGCCCGTTCGGGCTTTTATTTAAATGTTTTTGCTATACCCGCGCGTTTGAGCAGGGTTGAGGACGCCATCTGCGTGATATAGATTTTCTCCCTTCCGTCCTTTTCGCACACGACGAAGGACTTGGGCAGGTCAGTGCAGACATTCTCCACCTTTTTGTCTTTCTCCGCCCTTGCGAGAAAATTTCTCGTGCTCTTCTGCACTGTGGTGTTATCAAGGTCAAAAATTCCGATTATATCCTCAAATCTGACCACTTTATCGAGACCGAGATGTAAATACATATTATTTCTCCGAAACGATTTCTCCGTTTTTTATTTCAAAAATTTTACCCTTTCCCTTACGCAGAAGAGTTGAGGGATCGCAGCAGGTGATAAATACCTGCCTGCCGTCAAGGTAGTTCAGGATAAATTTCTGCCTGCCCTCGTCAAGCTCGCTCATAACATCGTCAAGCAGGGTCACGGGGCTCTCCCCGGTCGCCTTTTCAATCAGAGACGCCTCCGCGAGTTTAAGCGCGAGGGCGCAGGACCTCTGCTGCCCCTGTGAGGCGAAGGTGCGGGCATCCCTGCCGTCAAGGCTGAGAATGAGGTCGTGGGTGTGCGGACCTGCTCCCGTATAAAGCCGTTTCATATCGGAATCCCTTGTCTTTTCAAGCTCCGCGGCAAGTCTGTCTTTTATTTCATCCTCGCTGATATTGACGGAGGAAAAGTCATATCTGAATGAAAATTTCTCTTTTCCCGAGCTTATTCCCGAATAGATTTCGGAGGCGAGGCTCTCAAATTTTTCAATGTAATCGAGACGGTATCTGATTATTTTCGCGCCGCTGTTTACAAGCTCCTCGTCCCACGCCGAAAGATAGTCCTTCTCATAGCCCTTATCGGCGTATTTTTTGAGCATTATGTTTCTCTGCTCAACCACTCTCAGATATCTGCTCATCAGCAGGGCGTAATTCGGTTTTATGAAACTCAGGGCAATATCGAGCAGCTTGCGGCGCTCCGACGGGCCTTCTTTTACCGCGGCGAGTGTGGACGGCGAAAACACGACGGCGTAGAATGAGCCTATCATCGCCCTGGGCGACGCCTCTTTTATACCGTTCAGCTCAAGCTCCTTGCGCTGCGCTATGCGCATTTTCGCGTTCTGCTCCCTGCCGTTTGAAAAGAAATCCGTCGAGATAACCGCTTCTTCGCTGTTTTCTTTTATGAGATTGACATTCTTCCTTGACCTGAAGCTGTAAAAGCCGGTCATCAGCCAGATGCTTTCGATTATATTTGTCTTTCCCTGACCGTTTTCGCCGAAGATTATGTTCATCTCAGGGTCGGCGTTCAGCCGCAGATTCTCAATATTCCGAAAATTATAAGAGGAATGGCTTATGATTTTCACTTTATTCACCATTCCTCTCTTTTGTTTTATTTATCCTACTTCGTAGATGACTCTGTTATATTCGACTCTGTCACCCTTGCGCAGTTTTTTGCCCCTTTGCGTACAGACCTCGCCGTTAACTTTAACCTCGCCGTCATTTATGACAATCTTGGCGTGACCGCCCGACTGAACGGCGTCGTTCATTTTAAGAAACGCGTCAACTCTGATGAAATCCGTGCTTATGGGTTTTACAACAGTTTTCTTTTCGACTGCCCGGACCTTAATTTTCATTCTTTAACCTCACGGGCAGGATAAGGAAGATAAACTCCTCTCCCTCGACGGGAACAACGAGAATGGGCGCCACGGGGCCGTTGAGCATTATTCTGACTTCATCCGTGTCGCAGACTCTCATAACATCTATCATATATTTATTGTTGAAGCCGACGGTGCATTTCTCGCCCTCTATTTCGGCGGACAGTTTGTCGCTTGAAGCGCCGATTGAGGCATTTGAAAACAGTTTTACGCTGTTATCCTCGAATGTGCACTTAATGGGGCTCTTGAGCTTATCCGTGATAATAAGCGAGGTCCTGTCAAGACTGTCGAGAAAATCGCCTGTTTTGACCTTTATAACCGTTTTTGTAACGGAGGGTATGGCTGCCTTATAGTTGAGGAATTCGCCGTCAAGAAGCCTTGAAATGATATCAAACTGGCCGACTTTGAAGATGATGTGCCTCTTGCCTACGAATATTTTGACCTTATTATCTTCCTCATCGAGAAGCTTGAGCACCTCGGAGAGAGTTTTCGCGGGCACAACGAAGCTCAAATCCTCGCCGTCATAGGCGATTGTTTCATTCCTGATGGCAAGACGCACGCCGTCAACCGCGATAAGACGGATATGATTCTTTTCAAGCTCAAACTTCACGCCGGTGTGAACAACCTTCGCGTCCTTGACCGCGGCGGAAAAGATGGTCTTTCTTATCATATCCTTGAGCAGAGAATAATCAAGCTCCGCCTCATAGCCGCCCGAAATCGAGGGCAGCTCCGGATAATCATCGGCGCTCATTCCTATTATGGAAGTCCTGAAATCGCCGCATTCTATCGAAGCGATATGTCTGGCGTCGGAATCGAGCTTGACGGGGAACGACGGAAGTTTTCTGATAGTTTCGCTGAACATATGCGCGTTGACTACCAGACGGCCCTCCTCCATAACATTGCACGGAATAACCGTGGTTATGCCCATTTCAAGGTCATAGCCCGTAAGAGTGAGGCTGTCATTCTCCGCTATTATGAGAATACCCTCAACGGTGGGTATCGCTGTTTTTGATGAGGTAGCTCTCTGGACTATCTGACAGGCATCCGATAATTCCATAGCATTGCAGACAAATTTCATGATTTATCCTCCTTTGTGCCGAAAAAAGCAAAATTGCGGAATTCAGTCGAAAAAACAATAAATGATAATGTATATTATAGTAGTAGTAGTAGAGTGCGTGAAAATGTGGTATAACTCACGCAGGCCTTATATATCAACGGTCACAGCGCCTGAAAATTTAACGGGCAGGCGTGAAAAAAATGTCAGTAAAGTGAATAACTCGGACCGGAGTGAAAATAGTGAAATCGCGTTAAAAGAAAGTGAATAAATTGATGAATTATCCGCTCTGATTTCAGATGGTTTTTCTGCCTTCAATCGCCCTTATCAGAGTAAATTCGTCGGCGTATTCAAGGTCCGCTCCGACGGGTACGCCGTAGGCAAGGCGGCTCACTTTTATGCCGAGGGGCTTGATGAGTTTTGAAATATAAATTGAGGTTGCCTCGCCCTCGACGGTGGGATTTGTCGCCATAATGACCTCTTTTATGTTTTCGTCGTTAAGGCGCACGAGCAGTTCCTTTATGCAGATATCCTCGGGGTCAACGTCATTCATGGGCGATATGACGCCGTGAAGCACGTGATAAAGACCGTCATACTCGTGAGTTTTTTCGAAGGCAATCACATCGCGCGGGTCCTCCACAACGCAGATAACGCTTCTGTCGCGCTCGGGTGAGGAGCATATCGGGCAGACCTCGTCATCGGTCAGGTTGCAGCATACGGAGCAGCGGTGAAGATTTGCTCTTGCCTCACGGATTGAGGATATGAATTTCTCCGTTTCCTCATCGCCCGCTCCTATGAGATAAAAAGCGAGGCGCTGCGCGGTCTTTCTGCCGATTGAGGGCAGACGCGCGAAACTGTCAATGAGCTTTTCAAGTGAAGGAGCAAAATCAGTCATTATAATATACCGGGAATGGAAAGTCCGCCTTTGGCCTGCTCCATGCCGTTTTCCATAGCTTCATTTGCCTTGCGGATGCTCTCGTTTGCCGCCGAGATGATAAGGTCCTCGAGCATTTCGACATCATCGGGGTCAACTACTTCGGGCTTGATATGAACGGCGGTGATTTCATGAGCGCCGTTGACGGTGACTTCAACCGTGCCGCCGCCGACAGTTGAGGAAAATTCGGTTTCTTCGACTTCCTGTCTGATTCTCTCCATATTTTCCTGCATTTCCTGGATTTTCTTCATCATATTCATATTGCCGCCGCCCTGGGCACCGGGTATTCTTGCTTTCATAGACAATCTCCTTAACTGTTGAATTCCTCTATCTTATTTTTAAGTATCGATATAGGGCTTGAGGGATCGGGAACTTCGGGACCCTCTTTTTTGGTATACTGAATCTTTGCGCTGATTACTCTGCCGGCAACGTCAACAATGGCCTGCTTGAGGTCAACGTAACGGGAATCCTCCCTGAGATAATTGCCGAGAGTCGGGTTGTCGGTCAGAATCACAATCTTGCCGTCTTTGATGATTGCGTCGGTTGAATTGATGACGGAGAAAAGCGGCATATTGTATTTCATAATCGCGTTGACAATATCCGGCCAGAGCAGGAAGGGCCCGTCCTGAAGCTCATCCTCTGCCGGTTTTGCCGCGGGAGCCTCCTCGCTTTCGGCGGGTTTGTCAGCCGGTTTTTCCTGCGGGGCTTCAGCCGGCGCCGCGGGTTTCTTTTTATCCGGCTTATCTTTTTCCGCGGGTTTGATTTCCGCCGGGGCGGGTTTTTTCTCCTGCCTGAGGTCAGGTACAGCGGGAGCGGCGGGAGCGCCTTCACGCTTCGGCTCCGCCTTCGGGGCGGCGCGGTTTTCGAGATCGCACATTTTTATGACTGCCGCCTCGAGCTGAACCTTTTTATTCGGAGTCAGCTTCATCTGACGGGAGGCCTCGGAGATTATACTGAGACAGTCAAGGATTTTGGAAAGACTCATCGAGTCCGCCGCGTCCCTGTATTTTTTCATTTCCTCCGCCGAGCAGATTATCAGGTCGTCGCAATTCTGTATGGTCTTGGCGACCATAATATTTCTGAAATGGCGGGAAAGACCCGCGCAGATATTGTCAACATCGCAGTATGACGAATGCAGGAAGGAGATTAGCTTGAGGGCGTTTGTGAAATCGGCGCGCGCGATGTAATCCGAAAAACGGAACATATATCTCGTGCCCGCGACGCCCGCCGCCGTGCCGACCGTCTCATCGTCAATGTCGTTTGTTATGGAAAGGCACCTGTCCATAAGCGAGAGGGCGTCACGCATACCGCCGTCGGCTATGTTAGCTATCAGGTTCGCCGCTTCGTCGGTTATGGATATATTCTCTTTCTCCGCCACATACTTGAGGCGCGCGACTATGTCGCGGGGAGGGATACGCTTGAAATCGAAGCGCTGGCATCTTGAAAGAATGGTGGTCGGTATCTTCTGAATCTCGGTTGTGGCGAGGATGAAAATGACGTGCTCCGGCGGCTCCTCAAGAGTTTTTAAAAGAGCGTTGAACGCCTGGGTGGTGAGCATATGCACCTCGTCAACGATATATACTCTGTATTTCGCAACGGCGGGTGTGAAGTTTATTTCATCACGCAAATCGCGGATATTCTCAACCTTGTTGTTGCTCGCCGCGTCCATTTCGATGATATCGAAGATTGTGCCGTCATCAATGCCCCTGCAGATTTCGCATTCGTTGCAGGGATTGCCGTCGGCGGCGTTGGGGCAGTTGACCGCTTTGGCGAGAATCTTGGCGCAGGAGGTTTTGCCCGTCCCCCTTGAGCCGGTGAAAAGATAAGCGTGGGAAATATGCCCCGTCTTTATCTCGTTTTTGAGAGTGGAGGTGATATGATTCTGACCGTAAACGTCATCAAAATCCACGGGTCTCCATTTTCTGTATAACGCGCGGTACATCATCTCACTCCCTTCAATAAAAAAAGCTTTTCCTTAATCATATGGCGGTGGGCGGACTGTGGCGCACAAGACTGCCCGCTTAATGCTGCTCGGTTCACCCGCCTGACATGGTTCACAGTGCCCCGTCGCACAGGACCCAACGCCACATGATTAAAGAAAAGCCCCTTTCCAATCTTTTATATTATAATATATTGTTTCAATAATATCAAGGATAATTTTGTTAAATCAACGGTAAATTTGAAAATTGATTTTACGGCTCTGATGTGATATGCTTTCAGGGAGGTGATATTATGACCCGGAAACTCTATTACGAAAATCAGTATATCACGGACTTTGAGGCGGAGGTTGTCTCCTGCGTTAAAAACGGGAGGTTTTACGAAACTGTGCTGACTGAAACCGCCTTCTTCCCCGAGGGCGGCGGCCAGCCGGGAGATACCGGCGCGATAAACGGCGTCAGAGTGGCAGACACAAAAGAAATAAACGGCGAAATCATCCATTTCTGCGAGGGTGAGGTTTCGGGCAGGGTCAGAGGCTCAATCGATTGGGAAAACAGATTTCTCAATATGCAGCAGCACTCGGGCGAGCACATATTCAGCGGCGTGATTCACCGCCTGACGGGCTTTGACAATGTCGGCTTTCATATGAGCGGCACGGAAATGACCGTGGATTTCAACGGATATATCTCTCCGCAGGTAATCGAACAGGCAGAGCTTGAAACGAATATGTGCATCTATGAAAACACGCCCTTTGAGATAATATGGCCGAAGGCGGACGAGGTCGCGGACTACACCTTCAGAAGCAAGAAGGAAATCGAGGGTCAGTTAAGGCTTGTGAAGGTCGGCGAAGCGGATTTATGCGCCTGCTGCGGCACCCACGTTTCCCGCGCGGGCGAGGTGGGAATAGTCAAGGTAATCAGCGTGATGAACTACAAAAAGGGCGTGAGGATTACGCTCAGGGCAGGCAGAAGGGCGCTCGAGGACTATATCGCGAAGAACCGCAGCATCGCGGAAATATCCGCCTCCCTGTGCGCGAAAACAGAGGAGACGGCGCAGGCGGTTGAAAAACTGAAGGAGAAACTCGGCGCTGTAAAATATGAGCTTGTCGGAGTCAAAAACGAGCTTTTCGCGGAGATAATAAAGGATATTGACGGAAAAATGCCCGCCGTCTTTTATGAAAAAGGCTCCGCCGACGACGCGAGAATCCTCGCCGATATGCTTGCGGACAAAACGAAACTCGCCTTCGCTTTCTGCGGCGGCGGAGACGGAGGATACAAATACGCCGCTGTGGGCAGGGATATTGACGTCAGAGAGGCGGGCAGAACCCTCAATGAAAAACTCGGCGGCAGAGGCGGCGGCAGACCGGACTGCGTTATGGGCAGCGTTACGGCTTCAAGGGAAAAAATCGAAAAAGCCGTTGCAGAATACATCGAACAGGGATATAATCGGTAAAAAGGACAAAAAGGAGAAAATGATATGAAAAAAGTTTTATCCGTACTCTTTGTTTTTGTTATGATATCCGCCGTTTTCGGCGTTACGGCGTCGGCAAAAAGCACGGCAATCAGGAATATCAACGACAGCATGGTCTTTGCGCGCGAAAGCGACCCGTTTGATATCAGAAGGGCAACCCTTTACAATAACGGCAGAAAATGCGGCAATGTCTATGTTATAGGCATCACTGGCACCAACCCCACCTTTGACCGTCAGGTGCTCAACAACATCTATTCCTGCGTGCTCAGCGGCATAGGTATGAACAGTCCCCTGCTCAAAGAGGTTATAAAGGCCGCCAATGAGAAAATACCCGCGGGCGCGGATGTAATCATCATCGGTCACAGTCTCGGCGGTATGATAGGCCAGCAGTTTGCGGGCAACAGGGAAATGAAGGAGAAATACAACATTCTCAATATCGTGGGCATGGGCTCTCCCTATATCTCCCAAATCGGCATGGAAGGCGAGCTTCACCGTATGGCCGACAGCGGCGACGTGATACCATATCTCAGCCTCGCCTTTGCGGGCAACTTCTTCGGCGGCAATTTCACCTATGAGAACGGCGGTTTCTTCGGCAACCCCGACGGCGCCCACAACGTCTCATACAAAGAGGCTGAGGTCTGGCAGAAATATGACTGCCTCGGCATTGAGAACGGCGGAAACGTGCTGTATCTTTGGTAAAAATGAAAAAAACTGTACCGTTAATTCTGCTTCTTGCGCTCGCGGCGGCTTTTGTTCCGGGCTGTTCGTCGGGAAATACGCGCTCTCCCGTGACACAGGAGACTTCTGTAAGTCAGACCGTCACTCAAACAGCGCCGGTATCTGAAACGGAGACCGAAGCTCAGAGGGAAAAGGAAACCTTCCCGGAGGATGAAAACGCGGTTGACCTTGCGCGGATGGACGGCAACCTCGCCTATGCTCAGGCTGTGCAGATGACTCAGGAACCCGGCGGCTATGAGGGCAAAACCGTCATCGTTTACGGCACTTACGGCACAAGACCCTCCCCCGACGGCAAAACGCTTTTCCGTGCCTGCGTTGTCAGGGACAGCACCGCCTGCTGCGCCACGGGAATTGAGTTTGAGCTGAAAGATGAAACCCCCGCGTATCCCGAAGAGGGAGCGTATATCACGGTCCGCGGCGTTTTTGATTCATATGAGGAAAACGGATACACAATCCCGCGCCTTACGGAAGCGGAAATGATTGTCGAATGAAAAATCCATATACGCAAAAGAAGCCCACC
>JAILMJ010000004.1 GCA_024692685.1 Clostridia bacterium | reverse complement strand
GTTGTCATTGCCCTTGCAGACGGTGTTAAGCCTACAAACGGTTCCGGTTATCAGAATAAGGGTCGCAGCGACGGTCGCGGAAGACACGGTCAGGGCAAAAAATATGACAGCTCTGCAGCTTCTGCTCCCTCAAGAGAGCCGCGAAATGACACCGAAGGCGTCCTCTACGGTAAGATAGAAATAAATAAATAATAAAAATAAACCGTATTCTTTCAGCAAGAATACGGTTTTTTCATCACTGAGCGGTGTTCATTGAGGCGACAGCCCTTTTAAATGTATCCGCAATTGTTTTCTGTGTTTCGATTCCCAGAGAATTGGTTTCGTGATAATGGTTTTTGTCAAATCTGTCTCTTGTGCCGTTGAGGAAGGGCTGTGTAGGATTAAGTATGAAATCATTCGGCGGCACAACATAACCCGTCATATCGTTTGAAACTCCGAAAACAATCAGAGAGGGATCATTGCATATTTCCGCAAGGGGCTCGGGATTTATTTCGGGTCCCTTTCCTGTTGAAGATTTTTCGGCGCATGTGTACGGCCCGTAGACTGTATTTATGAAATTCTCACCGGGCAGCAGCAGTATTTTCTGATCGCCTATTATCATATAGGTTATTTCCGTTCTTGTGGCTATTCCGGTAAGACTTGAGGGGCAGGAAAATGCGTTGAAACTCATTGTATGACGAATGGCAAGGAAGGTAAGTACATAGTTGTCAACAGGGCAGTAAAACTTCTGCTGAATGAATCTGATTTCGGGTGTAAGCTCACGTTCATCACTCATTTTCATTGCAGCATCAGCAAGCATTCTGCCTTGTTCTTTGATGCACTCAAAATTATCTTCGCTTAAATCGGCGGCATCCATGCCCCCTATGGCGCTTATGCCGAAGAGAACGTTTGCTCCGTTTTCGGCAAGTATCTTTTCACGCATAAAGTAGGGATATTCTCCGCTGAATTTTCTGTTTCCTCCGCCGAGTGAATTGGGATGACCGCCGAAGTTTAATATCCATGTTTCCTGTGATCCGTCATCGGGTACAAAGCGCAGACGGTAAAGGAATTCGTGCCTGTCCTCAAATATTCTGCCGGATTTAAGTCCGTTTTCAATCTTTTTCTCACCTTTGAACAGCCTGCCGGGCTTTTTAGATAGATATGCATCTTCGGCAACTTTAACAGCCTTTTTCATAAGCATATCCATATATTCCGGGTCTTTGCCGTCAGCCGGAATACTCAGAAACGGCTTTCCCCAGTAGCCGAGGGTATCGACTCCAGAATGGCTGTGGCTTGCAGAGAAGTTAATCAGTTTGCAGCCCTTTATTATTTTCGATTCGTTTATCATCGCCCTCATTTTGTTTATTTCGATATTGGTCATACCTATACAGTCCGCTGCGAGCCAGAGCATTCCTTCTTCGCTTCCGCAGTCCATCCACACGGCGCTTATATATGCCGTAGTGAGTATTCCGTCCATAACATGGCCGGAGCCGTGTCCGGCAATGTAATAGGTTTTTGCTGTAGAGGTATCGGGCATTATTTCTTCTCTTGCAAAGCCGGCTCTGAATTCTTTGCCGCTGATAACCGTGGGCTTGACATCTTCTATTTTCGGAGCGGGTCCGTTTTTTTTCTGTACCTTTTTGCCGTAACTCCTTGTGAATTTGATAATTGCCTTCATTACTACATCGAGTATATCCATTTCAATACCTCTCAATTCTCGTTTTCTTCGTCTTCTTCAAATTTTTTGCCGAAGTTGTTTTTATCGAATTTGTAAATTGCCTGGGATTCAATATCAAACGGAGGCAGGATTAAAGGCGGTATTCCGGCGTTTACGGAAACCGAAGCAACAATGCTCTTCGCGAGCGGATAAAGCTCTTTGAAACTTGATACGTGAATTGTTTCTTTTTTTGCCTGTGTGTCAAATTCAAAGAAACCGTCCAGTATGAGGTTTACTCCGAATTTTTCCGGCGCCTGCTTATCAAACATTTCAACACTGAGCTCTCCGAAGCAGATATTGTTTTTTGTGTATCTGACATTGTATGATACCTTGTTTGTAAACTGAACTTTTACTCCGTTTTCGTGTTTGTTTACAAATTTCAGTTCCTTGACCTTATAACCTTTCATTGATACGATTGTCATACTTATCCTCCGTTCGTTGTTTATGCAAAGCACTCGGCAACCTTCATATTACCGCTCAATTTATATTTCCCTGCGGCGCATGAGGGCATCAGGAAGTAATCTCCTCTGCGAATAGCGTTACAATAATTATTTCCTATGATTTCCCCGCGGCCTTCAATAACAACATAGACAGTGCAGCCTCTGCTGAGTGTAAACTCTCCGTCTTTCAGGGTGACCGTCCTGACGGAAAAACTGTCTGTTATTTTTTCGTCAATGACGCTTTCGTAAAGGCAGGAGCCGTCATCCGATATGACTCCGGCTTTCAGGGGAGCGGGATACTCCTTTTTCATATCAAAGCATTTGAGAGCATCTGCGCGCGGGAGACCGAGATACATCTCGTTATCCGTTAATTTATATGTGCCGCAATATCTTTCCGGCTGTATGGTGAAGTCTGTCGGTTCCTGAATTTCAAGCAACAGGCAGCCTTTGCCGATTGCGTGAACAAGTTTAGCGGGAATATATACGATATCGCCCGTTTTAACGGGTATTGCACGGAGTAAATTCTCAAAATGCTCACCTCCGTCCTCAGAGGCGTCAATCGCTTTCTCAAAATCCCGAAGAGTTATTCCCTTTTTGAAGCCGTAATATATTTTTGCTCCCGGTCTTGTCCCGAGGATGATCCAGCTCTCTTCCTTGCCGTAAGGCGAATTGAAATATCTGCGGGAAAAATCCTTATCCGGGTGAGCCTGTACAGGCAGTCTGATTGCGCTGTCGATAAACTTTGTCAGAATGCCTATATCTTCTCTTTCTCCGAGAATTTCCTTTTTGTATTTTTTCACGGCTTCGGAAAGGTAAATATCAGTTCCCCTGATTTTTGAAATACCTTCATATTTGTCAGTGCTTCCTTCGTTCAGCGCTCTGACCGACGAAGCAACCCATTCCTCGGGATAGTTGCCGTCGGTACTGTCATCGCCGAAAAAATCAGCAAATAGTTTTCCCCCCGTATATACCCTGAAAACTCTGTTTTTCTCAAAGAAAACAGGTTCCTCAAAAAACATTATTTCACCTCATTTTATTTTCCGCAGGCCGAAATCCCGATTGCAGGGGCAAAGTCCGCGCTGTTCTTATATTCTCCGCAGGCCAGTCCGGCGGAGAAGCACGCACCCGCGGCAGCTTCTTCATCATAAACCGCAGCAAAAGGTTCGGCCCCGAAATGCTTTGCGGCAAGCTTAAAGAGAATCGGATTTTTCCCAAAGCCGTTGCCCGAACATATAAGACGGGCCGTATCGTTATACGGATACATACTTTTCAGCTCTCCGATAATACCGTCAAGCATACCGAAGGCGAGATTCTCAAAGTTAAAATTGCTTTCTGTAAGACCGGAAATACCGCCGGTAATACAAGCTTTTCCTCTAGTTCCGCAAAACCTCGTATCAACTGTCGGAATGTCCGTTAATGTTGGGTAGTCAATTCTGTCAAGAACAGGGTAGAAGGATTCGTCTTTCCCCGTAGCCGCTCTGACTATGTTACGGCAGAATTTTTCAAAAATTGCAAATGCTCTGCCGCCGCACAGTGAGCAGCCGGCTGCGAGCAGGAGGCTGCCGTCGAGCGGTCTCATCTCAACGCCGTCACTCCTGACCGTTTCTTTTGCGGCAAAAGAGATTTGGGCTCCGGTTCCGACATTGAGAAGCGCCCCGTCATAATAAGGAACAGAGCCTATGAACGAAGCCTGATTATCTCCGATTGCCACGCAGACCGGGATTCCGCCGGCGGTTTTGCCGATCAATTCAAAATCTGCGGTGACAGGCGGAAGCATCGGTTCGTCTGCCGTAAATCTGTTTGTTCCGATATCAAAACAGCCGAGACTTGCTGCATTTGTAATATGAATTAAAGGAGACTTGTTACCGCAAAGCTTCATTGCAACATAGTCGGCTATCGTGCAGATATAAGCCGCATTTTCAGGTTCAAGGTTATTGTTCCTGTTATAAAACGCGGTTGAAAGTCCGTAACCGGGGAAGCATCCGAGATAAGAGGCGTAAGTTTTTCCGTCTTTGAACTCTTTGCCTCCTCTGCTATCCTGCCAGGTGTAAAGCGGAGAGATGGCATTTCCGGTTTTGTCTGTATAAACTATTCCGTGCATCTGTCCCGTAAAACCGATGACCGAAACATCTTTCCCTAAATCCTCTATAATAGAGCATACACATTCATATATGATTTCGGATGACTGGATTTTCTCAAACGGGTACTTTCCCGGCAGGGTTGCTTTGTTCTGCCTCGTAACGGTTTTGGTAATACGGCAATTATCTGTGTCAAGCAGAGCGGCCCCGATTCCGGTTGTGCCTATATCAATTCCCAGTATTATCATTTCTCACCTCAGCAAACCGCGGTTGAACCCGGGTCAAGTCTTGTGATAATATCCTGCTGAATGGCGGGCGACAGGTCAAGAAAATTGACAAATGTTCCGTGAATTCTCATTATATAAACTCCGCTCGGAGCGTACTTTTTTGGATTGGCAAGCACTTTTCTGAGTATATCCGCGGTAGTTACGTTGACATAGAGGTAGAAAGGTGAAATTCCTTCTTTAAGAGAGTTGAAAAACAGGGGAGAAATGACCTTGTCCCTGAATTCGAGTCCCTTTTCTTCATACGAGGGAGCTTTGAAGTATTTCGGGTCAATTCCCAGGTGAGAAGCGTAACCGCCGTTGAATTTTTCAAACGGAAGATTCATATTGGACAGAATGCGGAATCCCAGGCCGTTTTCCGCGCAGCCGTAAAGAGGATCCACGCCGTAGCCGAGCATATCTCTTGCCTTTCTTCCGTCAGGCGTTGCTCCGACCCAGTATCCATACAGCAGATGGGTTGTAGGTGAACTGAAATCCGCTCTGAATTTATTGCCGAGATAATTCTTTTCGGAGGTAACTATGTCGGCGACTCTTGAGGCGATTTCAGCCGCTTCTCTATCGACTTTCTCAATATTGTTTCCGAATTTATCCGCAGAAAGCAGGAACTTATGAAGATCCTCAAAGCCCTTGAAATCAGAAAACATTGCTTCAATAAGGTTTTCTCTGTCTTCGGGTCTTTCAGCAAGGAGCTTATCTATTGCGGCAAAACTGTCCGCAATTACGGAAACTCCGTGAATAAGGCAGCCGCTTCCGTTATATTTTGTGCCCTGCCTGTTTACATCTCTTGTATCGATTCCGCTTTCAAGACCGCCCATAAGGCAACTGAGGAACGGCACTCTCTGGGTTGAGATTGCTTCGCTTGTTCCGTTGGCGGCTTCCGCCATTTTTGAAACGGTGTATTTTACGTTTTCATAAAATTTATCCCTGACATCTTCAAGCCTGCATTTTTCAAAGTCAACGAGTTTTTCACCCGTAATTGTTGAAATACCGCCCGTCAGTGTCATTTCAAGTATTTTGGGAAGATTCAGCCAGCTGTTTGTTGTGTTGCCGTTGTCCTTACCCATTATGAGCGGTTCCTGACAGCCGGCTATTGATATATCCGGAAGGTCCTCTTTGTCAATTCCGCTTGCGGAAAGCACTTCATACAGGGAATCATCGTTGAAGAAAGAAGGGGTCAGGACTCCCGGGCTGAACAAAAACCTGCCCATTTCCTTATACATTTTTTCGGGAGTGTTTTTGTGGAGTTTTACGGAAAGTATGGGCTGCGGCAGATTCATATCGTAGTATGCATCCATAAATGCATACGTTGTTTCATTTGACAAATCTTTCCCGTCAATGTCACGCCCGCCCAGAATGATATTCTGGGAGATTGCCCAGCTTCTGTCGGCAACATTGAAAAACACGAGAAAATGCTTTAAGATTGCCGCTGTCTCTTCCCTTGACAGTCCGTTTCTGTAAGGCTCAAATATCCTGTCGGCGTTTCCTACCGAGAAAGCAAACGGATTGGGAGTCTGTTCGAGACACATAATCTGCCACATTATGATGAAAGACTGGACAGCTTCGGCCAAATTCTCCGCTCCTTGTGCTGGTACTTTACGCAGGTTCTTTTCAATCTGAAGATAAACTTCCTTTGACTTACCTTCGGTTTTTTTGGCTTTTTCGGCGGCAAGGCACGCGTATCTTTCCGCAAGGATAACAGCAGCTTCCAACGCCTTTGCGAACGCCCTGAAACCTGTGCCCTCTTTTGAGAGAGCAAGGTTTATCATATGGTTGACTCCGTATTTCAGCGCATATCTCATATCCGGGATGAGATGACCGGTTACCTGCTCAAAGAAGAACAGCACTTCTTTTGTGAATTTTTCGTTTTCGTTGTAGACCTTTTTGAGCTTATGGGCATATTCGGTTTCGCCGAACTTCTTTCTTGCTTTTGCTATTCTTTCCGGTGTGAATTCATTATTCGGTTCTATATCTCCGAAAACAGCAGCCGGGTCGCAGTACCCGCTGAATTCTTCGACCTTGAACGAGGGATTGATAAGCGCGTAGCTTCTCGCAAAAGCGTCATCCTGGGTGCCGGCAAAAATTGCGTATTCGCTGATATCTATAGGAATTGTTTTAACGAGTTCGCAGAGTATGAGCGCCTTTTTCATTTCTTCGGTTTCACTTGCGAATTTGTCAGATAATTCAAGTTCTTTTTCCTTTGCAATGAACCATCCGTCAAGCCTGTTTCCCGCTCTCTTTTGCACGAAGTATTTTTTTGCTCTTTCTGTAATTTCTTTACTGTTCAAAATATTAAACATAATCTGTTCCTCTGTTATGTCTTTATTGTTTTCAGTCCGCGTTGCGTAAACGCTTTTTCAAATCTTTCAATTATTTCCGGTGAAACGAAGCCGTCTGTTATTTCATATTTTCCCTGCCATTTGTCTTTCCCGAATTCGTGGTATGGCAGGAATTCGAAAACAGCATTGCGCGTATTGAATCCGCCGAAAAACTCAGCAAATTCCTCCGGGAATACGTTAACTTTGTTTATGACGGGTATTCTGATGTGAATAAATCGCCCTCTGTTAAGAAAATACCCGATATTATCTTTCGTTTGTATGTTATCATGACCTGTCCAGAAGATATGAGTTTCATTGTCGAAGTGTTTGAAATCAATGATGAGATAATCAACGAATTCCGCAATCTCTTTCAGTGTCGGAACGGAACCGTTGGTCTCGATGCAAGTGTTAATGCCGGCATCTTTCAGCCTTTTGAGCAGAGGCATCAGTTCGGTGTGCTGCAAGGTCGCTTCTCCGCCTGTAAAGGTTACGCCTCCGCCGTCGAAAAACATCATACGGCATCGCATAATTTCATTAAAGATATCATCAATGGTGATATCTTTTGACTTTGGATTGCTCGGGGGTATGCTGTCCGCATTTGAGCACCATTTGCATCTGAAGTTGCAGCCCTGCAAGTGATAAACGAGGCGGTTGCCGGGGCCGTCCTGAGAATAATTAAAGCCTTTTTGAAGAATTTTCAATCAAACTCACCCCACTTTGCATTTTATTCTTTTTTATTGTCTAAGTCAACCGATTTTACCCTGTTTGTTATAAAGTAATAAAAATCAAAAACATATTAAGTAAAGTGTAACAAAAATAAAGCGTATGGATGTATTATTTTGTTCCCGATGTATATTGAAAACGGCTGATTTTTGCTGTAAAATAGTTAACATGTTAATGATTAACGTCTTAATTATCAAAAATAGTTTCTGTTTTTTCAACCATCCGACAGCTTAATTCAGGGAGAGTAAAAATGAAAAAAGAGTTTGAACCGAATCCTGTTCTCAAGGAATTGATAAAGGTGAACAAGCTTCACCGTTCCTGTGTGAACGAATCCGAATGCGGCGGTAACCCCGATATTCACCGCAGACAGTATTCCGTGCTTATGTATCTCTATAAAAACGGACCTGTTTCTTCACAGAAAAGCCTTGCCGAATATCTGAATATCAGCGGAGCGGCTGTAGCAGGAACACTTAAGAGTCTTGAGAAATGCGGATGCATAAGCAGACACGCCGATGAGAGCGATAACAGAAGAAATACGGTTAAAATCACAAAAAAGGGCCTGAACATCATTGACCGTTCTCACGAAAGCTTCAGAGCTGTGGATAACGCTATGCTTAAGAACATTACAGATAAAGAACTTGATGTGTTCAGAAAGTGTTTGGAAAAAATGGCCGTCAATCTGGATGAATACCGTCAGAGTCTCAGGAGGGATAACAAATGAAAAAATGGTTTCCTTACATCAAACCGTACATTTTTTACTTTATTGCCGGGCCTCTGTGTATGATAATCGAGGTTATAGGCGAAGTGCTTATGCCTAAATTCCTGGCAAATATCATCGACTACGGTACCGGCCGCACAGATATAGGTGAGGCTTCGGACATTATCAAAAAGATTTATGAAATCGCGGGTGACAAAAGTCCTTTTATCATAGCGATAATGTGCGCAATGATAATTACAGCCCTGCTTATGATGGCAGGCGGAATAGGCGGAGCTTATTTCGGGGCCAAGGCGGCAGTCAATTTTGCGGCAGACCTCAGAGCTGACCTTTTCAAAAAAGTTCAGCACTTTTCATTCGCCAATATTGATAAGTTCAGCACGGGCTCGATTGTAACAAGACTGACAAATGATGTTACCCAGATGCAGAACTTTATAAATATGCTCCTGAGAATGTGCCTGAGAGCGCCCGGTATGCTTATTGGCGGCCTGATAATGGCGATAATCGTCAGCCCTTCACTGACAGCGACACTCAGTATTGCAATACCGATTCTCGTTATATTTATCATTATTTTTATGAAAATCGGCCTGCCGAGGTTTACGAGAATGCAGACCAGGATTGACGCGCTTAACTCCACCGTTCAGGAGAGCGTGACTAATATCCGCGTGGTCAAATCTTTTGTCAGGGAAAGTTTCGAAAAAAGCAAGTTTTCAAAGGCTGTCGCCAACCTCAAGGAGAGCGGCTTAAAAGCCATGAACGTAATTATTCTGATGATTCCGGCTGCCACTCTCGGTATGAATATTATCATTATTTCCATTTTCTGGTTCGGCGGAAATATGCTGATTAAGGGTACAATGACTACCGGCAGCCTTACCGCTTTTACGACGTATATTACCCAGATACTCACTTCTCTTGTAATGGTAGCCGGTATGATGGTATTTATGTCAAGGGCAATGGCCTCCGCAAAGAGAATAAAAGAAATTCTTGAAGAACAGCCGGATATAAATGACGACGGTGTAACGGGTGAAGACGCGGAGCGGATGATAGAGAACGGTGAAATCGAATTCAGAAACGTTTCGTTCAGATATTATAAAGACAGCCCCGAAAAGGTTCTTGACAGCATAAATCTGAAAATAGAAGCCGGAGAGACGGTCGGTATTATAGGTACCACCGGGTCCGGAAAATCAACTCTTGTTTCACTCATAGCAAGGCTGTATGACCCCGATGAGGGAGAGGTGCTTATTGACGGCAGAGACGTTAAGGATTATAAGCTTTTTAATCTTCGCGAAGGTATCGGTTTTGTCCTTCAGAAAAATCTGCTCTTCTCCGGCACAATAAAGGATAATCTTCGCTGGGGTAATATGAATGCCGATGATGAAGAACTGAAAAAATATGCCTCTTATGCTCAGGCTGACAGTTTTATTTCGCAGTTTAACGAAGGCTATGATACCGTTATAGAGAAAGGCGGCAACAATGTTTCGGGTGGGCAGAAGCAGCGCCTGTGTATTGCCAGAGCCCTTCTCAAAAGGCCTAAAATACTTATTCTTGATGACTCAACAAGCGCTGTTGATACAGCAACCGAATCGAGAATAAGAGAGTCATTTGCAAATGAACTCAAGGGTTCAACTAAGATAATTATTGCCCAGCGTATTTCTTCTGTCAGAGATGCCGACAAAATAATCGTCCTTGTTGACGGTAAAATCTCAGGGACGACAGGTACTCATGACGAGCTTATGAAAACAAACGAAGAATACAGAGAAATATACTATTCGCAAAACGACAGAAAGGAGGTCGGCTGATATGGCAAGGAGCCTCGAGGAACTGCAAAAAAGATACAACAAAGCTGCAGTTGAAACGCGTAGAAGAGGCCCCGGGCCCGGCGGCAGAAGAAACAGAGAAGCCCACGGTAAGCCGAAGAATATCGGCAAAACCATAGGCCGGCTCTGGACTTATGTTGCAAAATATAAGTATTTGCTTTTTGTTGTTCTGCTGTGTATGCTTATCTCAACCGTCACAGCGCTTATCGGTTCTTACATAATGAGACCGATAATCAATACTGTAGCCGACCCCTCAACCCCTGCAAATGAGCGCCTTGAATACCTCGGCCATATTCTGCTTGTGCTTGCGGGCGTTTTTGCGGTAGGTGTAGTGTCAAACTACTTTCAGCAAAGAATAATGGTAAAGGTATCCTTTTCCGCCTCGGAAGCGCTGAGAAACGATTTGTTTGATAAACTTGAGGGGCTTCCCCTCAGGTATTTTGACTCCGAGTCAACCGGCGGCATTATGTCCAGGTTTACGAACGATATTGATAACATAGATATGATGCTTAACAGCACTCTCACGCAACTTGTTTCGGGCACTATAACGCTCATAGGAACATTCTGTTTTATGATATATACCAGCAGATGGCTGACTCTTGTAACCGTAGCCTTTGTTCCGCTTCTGCTTAAAAGCGGACAGTTTATAGCCAAGCGTTCAAGCAAATATTATTCAAGTCAGCAGGCCGCGATAGGCGCGGTGAACGGTTATATTGAAGAAACAGTAACAGGCCAGAAGGTGGTCAAGGTTTTCAACTATGAGAAAAACTGTGTCGAGGAGTTCGATGAGCTTAACCATGATATGAGGTCGAAGCAGTTCGGCGCTCAGTTCTGGGGCGGGCTTATGGGGCCCGTGCTCGGCAACACCACACAGATTTGTTACGCAGTCACAGCCGGCGTAGGCGGCCTGCTCTGTCTCTTCGGAAGATTCGACGTAGGCGGTATGTCAATTTTCGCCAACTATTCCAGGCAGTTTTCCCAGCCGATAAACGCCATATCGCAACAAACCTCAACGGTCTTTGCTGCGCTCGCGGGAGCGGAAAGAGTATTCTCGGTTATGGATGCCGTGCCCGAAAACGTCGCTGACGTTGTCAAATATACTCCTGAAGAAATAGAGGGTTATGTAGAATTAAAGGATGTTTCTTTCGGCTATATTGAAGGAAAAACAGTGCTAAAACATCTGTCCCTCAAAGCAGAGCCGGGTAAAAAGACTGCTTTTGTCGGTTCAACAGGTGCCGGTAAAACGACAATTACCAACCTGATAAACAGATTCTATGATATCAACGAAGGCGAAATAACCGTTGACGGTGTCAACATTAAGGATTATGACCGCTCGTTCCTCAGGCAGAATATAGCAATGGTTCTGCAGGATACTCATCTTTTCACGGGTACGGTAATGGAAAACATCCGGTACGGACGCCCGGATGCAACAGATGAAGAGGTTATAGATGCGGCAAAAACCGCAAGTGCCCACAGTTTTATTATGCGCCTTGCGAACGGTTATCAGACTGTTATCGAGGGCGACGGATCAAACCTGTCACAAGGTCAGCGTCAGCTTTTGAATATAGCCAGAGCGGCGGTTTCCAAAGCTCCTATTCTTGTGCTTGACGAGGCTACAAGTTCTGTTGATACAAGGACAGAAAAACACATAGAGCACGGTATGGACAGACTTATGAAAAACCGCACGACCTTTATTATCGCTCACCGTCTTTCCACGGTCCGAGACGCGGATTCCATTAAAGTTCTTGAAGCGGGGGAGATAATTGAGGAAGGCAGTCATGATGAGCTTCTTGCTCGTGGAGGCAGATACTACGAGCTATACACGGGCTTGAAAGAGCTTGACTGATTAAATACCCGATAGCTTATCAATACTTTGAAAAGAATAAGAGAATTCTGAAAACAAGCCGTCGTATCCCTTTTATGACAAACCAGACCGCAAGTCCGCAAAGCGGAGCGAACCAAAGAGACTTTCCGAAAATGAAAAGCACTATTCCCGCGACAACGGTTGCAGGCGCTATCACGGACAGGGCATAAAGCCAATAGGTTAAGGTGAAGAGTGTTCTGCCTATTTTGGCGTCACGTTCGTCATCTGTGTTTTTCATTGCTCCGCCTCCTTTGCCGCAGTTTGTTCAGGGCTATTATAACTTTTTTGTGTCTGTAAGTAAATACGTCTTTTCAAAAGTAAACAAGTAACGCATTATATAAAATAAAAACTTGACTTTTAAAGTAAATTCTGTTAAAATACGAAACCGCTGTGAAAACAGTTTTAAACAGTTAATTTTATCCTTGCCGCTTATTGCGGCCAAAGACCGAAAGGAGGTGCTTGAAGATGGCAGCAAACAGCTATGAGACCATGGTGGTTTTTTCAGTAGCGGGCGGAGAAGAAAATGTTCAGACCCTCGTTGAGAAATTCAAGGCCATGATTGAAGCTGAAGGCACGCTTGAGAGCATTGATGAATGGGGAAAGCGTAAACTTGCATACCCTATCAATGACGAACTCGAGGGCTACTATGTAATCTATAATTACACTGCAGAGCCCGAATTCCCCGCTGAACTTGACCGTGTTTTCAAAATCACAGACGGAGTTCTTCGTTCACTTATCGTCAGCAAGAACAAATAAGGAGGAAGAGAAATGCTTAACTGTGCTGCAATTATGGGCAGGCTTACCGCCGACCCTGAGCTTCACACAACCAATACCGGTATTTCCGTAACTTCTTTCACCGTCGCTGTGGACAGAAACTTTGTCCGTCAGGGTGAAGAAAGACAGGCTGATTTTGTTGATGTTGTTGCCTGGAGACAGACCGCAGAGTTCATCTGCAAGTATTTCCACAAGGGTTCAATGATTGCCGTTCAGGGCAGTATCCAGACCGGCAATTACGAAGACAGAAACGGCAATAAGAGAAAGAGAACAGAAATCAGCGCGGACAATGTCAGCTTTTGCGGATCGAGAAACGATTCCGGCAATTCAAGAAATGATGACGTTGCTTACGAGCAACCCGCTCCCGCCGCTTTTTCAACGGCAGATGAGGGAGATTTTAAAGAGATACCCGAGGACGATCTTCCGTTCTGAGGGTTTTGCCACTCTAAAAAGGAGGTTTGATTTATGCCTTACGAGAAGAATGACAGACGGGGCAATAAAAGAAGCCGCAGAAAGGTTTGCGCCTTTTGTGTAGATAAAGTTGAATACATTGACTATAAGGATGTTAACAAGCTCAGCAGATTCACATCCGAGAGAGCCAAGATTCTTCCCCGCCGTGTAACCGGCACCTGTGCAAAACATCAGCGCGAACTCACCACTGCTATCAAGCGCGCCCGTCAGGTTGCTCTTATGCCTTATATGAGCGACTGATTATAATTATCAGATTGCAGACGAAGCCGTTATTGCGGTTTCGTCTGTATTTTTCTGTCTTAAACACTTGAATTACACAATATATAGTAGTATAATAATTAAAAAACAAGCGGCTGCTGCCGTGTTCAAGGAAAGGGAAGACCAATGAAAACAGCAAAAAGAATACTGTCCGGCCTGATTGCAGCAATTATGGCTTTATCCATTCACTCGTCTGTATTTGCGGCGGATTTTAACTGGAAAGACTTCTTCGGAAACATTGTTTATAACACAATCGGTCCGGACGGTTCATCATTCCTCGGATACAGATATTCGGATGACGGATATTATTACTGCGATGATAAGGACTGCTGGCAGAAAGGCGTCGGATACAATGAAGTTTATGATAAGTGGGCTCCTGTCGCGGCTATGTATATCGATCAGATAAGAGTCCGTTTCCAGTATGAGGGCAAAAACTGGATGATTCAGCTTTGGAAAGGTCAGTACGGCTATGTCCTTATCGGAGCGGAGATAGGTATTTACACTTGTGACCTTGACAAGTATTCGGGCGGCGTAGGCGACATAAATCATTTTCAATGCGCCGATAAATCCGATTGGCTTAAAATGCAGCTTGACTGTTATTACAGCCAGGGCGGAAAAGGTCCCTATAATAAGATTTTTACGAGAGACTACGACACTTACTGGTGGGCAACCGGATTTGTGAGAGGCCAGCTTCAGAAATACACCATCCCCAGAACAGAGCTTAAGACCAAAAACAGGATTACTTTCAAATCCGAAGATATGGCAAATATCTTTGTTCAGGGTCTTAAAGTCTGCGGATTCCAGAGAGCAGGCGACCTCAAGAACCTTGTTGACGATTCCTACTATATGGAGGGCAAGGATGTTTATGTCCTTTGGTCAACCCTTTATAATGACTGCTTTGTAAATTATCCCGGCCGCGGTACCGGACTTATTGATAAAACAGATACAAACACAAATACCAATACCAACACTGACACAAACACAAATACCAATGCAGACGCATCGCCTTTTATTACCGCGTTGGTATCCGTTGTCAACATCCTTAAGCAGTTGATGGCTCTTCTTTCGAACTTCTCAACTACAGCTGCCTGAGAAACACATATAAATTAAAACCCGGTTGCCTCCGGCGACCGGGTTAATTAAATGAGGTGAGGATATGCATTCTTTTATTTATGCTTTTACCGTTTTTATGTGTACAATTTATTCTTTCATATCTGCTCTCGGGATAATTCCGGGCGACAGATATAAACCGGATACTTTCCCCATTTACGAGGCTGAGGAAAAACAGGATGACGCCTTAAGAATTCTTTCATACAATATAAGATACGGACAGGTTAACGGCGTTTCAAGGCTTTTCAGGTCTGAAATCGGGCTGAAACAGATTGAGCAGATAAAGCCTGATTCTTTCGGCGTACAGGAGGCTACTCCGGAATGGATGAGGTTCCTTAGAGAGGGCCTTGAAGACTACGCTGATGTGGGCGTGGCAAGGGATGACGGGAATAATCTCGGTGAATACTGTGCCGTTTTTTATGATAAAACCGTCTACGACTGTCTCGACAGCGGCAATTTCTGGCTTTCAACTACTCCCGAAAAGCCGTCAAGGGACTGGAACACCGGTTCAACAAGGATATGTACATGGGCAAAACTTAAGAACAGGGAAACCGGTTTTATCTATGTGCATGTGAATACCCATCTCGACAACGCCTCCGAGGAAGCGCGTGACAAGGGCTCGGCTCTTATAGTTGACTTTATTAAAGAAAACTTTGCGGATATTCCCGTTGTCTTAACTGCCGATCTTAACTCACATTCGGATGAAGTTGGTTATATCAACCTTACATCTGTCCTTAATGATTCCAAACTGATAGCTGCTGAGAAATATGAGTACGGCACTTTCCACGACGGCAAGCCGGAAAAAATCCGTGATGATGTTATTGACTATGTGCTTTGCTCCGATGATTTCGATGTCTTGGTCTATAAGGTTGTTACCGCCGGAATTGACGGCAGAATGACTTCGGATCATTTCCCGATTTATGCGGACCTGAAGGTGAAATAACGCCGTTCTTACAAGGTTGACACGGTAAATGCCTTGTTGTATAATTATAAAAAACTATCAAGTCAGGAGAATTTGTTTTGAAGAAGATTAAAGCGATTATCGGAGTATTACTCTCGATTTCGCTGTTAGCAGCTTCTCTTTCAACTGTAAATGCTGTTTCGGATGACCCGATGATTTCGGCGTCAAATTCACTGCTGTCCGGCAATTTCGGCGCATCGGGAACAGCGGAGTATTCCCATAATGAAAGGTTTTCCGCCGGTTATGATATAGCGGATGTTATCGATGTTTCGGTGCATAACGGTGACATAGACTGGAATGCTGTCAAAGCCGACGGCATTTCCAACGTTTTGATAAGGGCAGGTTACAGAGGCAACACATACGGTGGCCTTAATCCCGATGACCGGTTCGTTTCAAACATAAACAGCGCAATTGCTGTCGGACTCAATGTCGGAGTCTATTTTTACACTCAGGCTGTTTCCGTAGCGGAAGCTGTTGAGGAAGCGGATTATACTCTCTCTCTTATTAACGGATATAACCTCAGACTTCCCGTAGTTTATGACTGCGAATTTGCGAGCGGCTCAAACGGGCCCACCGGAAGGTTCTATGAGGCCAACCTTTCAAAGAGCACTATTACCGAAATGTGTCTTGCGTTTTGCAACAGAGTCAAAGCTGCGGGATACGACGGAATGGTTTACGCCAACGCCAATATGCTGAAAAATAATATGTATGCGGATCAGATCAGTGCTTCTTATCCGATCTGGCTTGCTCACTACACGGAAAAAACCGACTATCCCGGTGAATACCTTATGTGGCAGTTTACCAGCAAAGGCTCTGTTAACGGTATAACCGGAAATGTTGACCGCAGTTTTATTTACGTAAAGCAGGGTTCCGTTGTTCCCGAACCGCTTAAACTCACTGTCGCTCAGCTTGATCTCGTTATCGGTACAAACGAGCGTATAAACAGTTTCATTGATTACGCTCTCCTTTCTTCCGCAGGGGGAACTATCAGCGATGTAACCTGGCAGTCGTCCGCCCCTGAGTTTCTTACCGTTGAAGCGGGCGGAGTGGTGACAGCCGTTGCAGAGGGCTCTGCTACGATTTCGGCTGTGATAACGGTTACCAATCCCACTTCCGACAGGGGAACGACTGAATCGGTATATACCGATTCCCTGACGATTTCCGCCATTCCCAAACCGCCGGAGCCTGTTATCCCGCAGTTCGAATCGGGCGGATGGTCTTCGGTTCTGACCGGTTTAATAAACCTGTTTGTTCAGTTTGTTTCAGCATTATTAGGCCTGATTAAAGGCTTTTCACAATGATGATTTCACTCGGCTTTTATTGTTAATCTGAGCTTTTCTGCTATTTAAACGGAAAGGGTGATGACAGTGAGTATTGGATCAAAATTCAGAGATATCAAGAACACCATAACTAATAATCCCTCATTTACCATGAGGGAGCAGTTAGGCTATGCCGGCGGCATCTTCGGCAACTGTATGGGGCAGGACAGCGTTGGCACATTTTCGGATAAGTTTTTCCGAAAATATATGAAGATTGAGGCAAACAGTCTGACATTGATGGGCAATATTTCCATCTTTCTCAATCTTGTTACCTCTGCCATCGCGGGCAATATTCTCGATAAACCCACTCCCGACAACAAGAAAACCCCCACAAAGATTCTGACCGGCACGATGCCGATTCCCTTTGCAATTTCCTCTATGATGCTCTTTATTGTTCCTTCCGCAAATATCAGAATGAACTTTATCTGGGCGCTGATTTTCAAGATGATTTTTGAAACCTCGGATATTTTCTATGATACTTCGCTGAACACTCTGTCATTAAGAATGACAAGGAATGCAAAGGACAGAAAGAATTTCTATACGGTTTCCCAGCTTGCGTCTGCCCTCGGATCTATGCTGCCGGGCTGGCTTATTCCGTTGCTTGTAGGCAGCACGGAAGTTGCCGCCAAACAGCAGAGGTTTTACTTCTTTGCCGCGCTTATTTTCTGCGTTTTGGGCATTACCCTTATGTACGCTCCTTTCTTTACCCTGACGGAAAAGATAAGAGTTACCGAAAAGCCCAAGAAAACAAGGATTAATTGGGACAGAGAGAATGTTATCGCTCTGCTGCATAACAGGACCTTTATCATCACTGAGATAGGCACCTTGTTTGAGATGATACGTCAGCTTTCATATACTCTTCTTCCTTATATTTATGAAGATGTGTTTGATGATTACAAGCTCAAAGCCGGTATTGATGTCGTTAGCGGTATTCTGTCATATGTCGGCCTGCTTACGGTTCCGTTCCTCGGCAACCATTTTGCCGCGCGCACAATCATTTCGTGCGGCTTCGGTTACACGGGAATATTCTATTCGATTATGGGCCTGCTCGGCCTTGGCTTTAAGGCTCAGAAGATAAGAAGAAGGAAGTATCTTATCGGTCTCCTTATCGGCCTTGCCGGTATGCCGAACAATGCCATCAGCGCATCAAAAAAAGTTATGGTCGGCGACTCTACAGACTATATGGAGTGGTATTCCGAGAAGCGGTTCGGCAGACCTCTTCATTCCGAAGGGCTTATCTGCGCTGCCCAGAGTATCATAAACCATGTTTTCAACGTAATAAGAACAAATCTTTATAACATCCTGTTCGGCAAACTCGGATATCTGCCTAACTATACTGACAGCAACGGTATAGAAGTTGAAGCTGTTCAGACAGAGAAGACGCTGAAAGGCATATATGCAATGTTTGTCCTCTGCGGTGTTATCGGCAACTTCGTAACCTCAATCGCCTACCTGTTTGACAATTATACAGGCAAGAGGAAGGAAAGAATTTATGCCGAACTCACTGAAATGAGAGAGGCGAGGAAAAAACTCGTTGAGGAAAACGAAGGCGCCTGATAGTTTCTCCGGCTGATATTATTAAGCTGCACCTGTCCCTGCGGGTGCAGTTTTTATTTGTTACAGGACCTGTTATTAAATATTTATTTATATATTTATTGTTTTTTTTTGCTCCTGTTGTTATAATAAATAATTGAGAAAGTTCGGAGGTAAAATTATGGCTTACGACAAAATTGTTATTCCAGACCTCGGCACATTCGGGCCGGACAGCGGTTTTATACCCCTGACATCCACGCAGGACGGCAAATTCAGAGTAGGAGAAAACGGTGTTGAAACTATTGCTCAGACAGGTGACAAAAAAGTAGAATTTGTGTCATTCGGCAGCCATTCACTTGCCTGCGTCAAATCAGCAATTGCATTTCCTGTTTATTATCCCGTTCTGCCGGTCAGAACGGAGTACCCTTTATCCGCTGTTCTTATGGATCTTGACGGTACTACTGTCAGAAGCGAGGAATTCTGGATATGGATAATCCAGATGAGTGTTGCTTCAATGCTCGGTGATCCCAAATTCGAGTTTGAGGATGCCGATTTGCCCTATGTATCGGGGCACAGTGTTTCAGAGCACCTTCAGTACTGTATCGATAAATACTGCCCCGGTGCTTCAATAGACCGGGCAAGGGCATATTACTTTGAGCATACCCACAGGGAAATGCAGGAAATAATGGAGGGCAGAGGCAGAGACGGCGCATTTACACCCTCACCGGGAGTAAAGGATTTTCTGCTCGAACTGAAGAGTATGGGTATCAGGATAGGTCTCGTTACCTCCGGTCTTTATGAAAAGGCGTGGCCTGAAATCCTCTCAGCGTTCCGTACTCTCGGTATGGGTGACCCCAAGGATTTTTACGATGCGATTATCTCAGCCGGCTTCCCGCTTCGCAAGGGCTCTGTCGGCACCTTAGGCGAGCTTTCACCCAAGCCCCATCCCTGGCTTTACTCGGAAACTTCGGTTGTCGGTCTCAGTCAGGCTTTTGCCGACAGAAACCGTGTTGTCGGTATTGAAGACAGCGGCGCGGGAGTCTGCTCGGTCCGCCTTGCCGGTTACACAACGATAGGCATAGCCGGCGGCAACATAATTTCAAGCGGCACAAAAGCTGTTTGTAATCATTTCTGTGACAGCTTTGAAGATATAATGAAAATCATCAAAGGATAAGGAGCGCAAAAATGGAAGAAAAAGAAAAACTCATATGTCACTTTATTTCCAATACCCATTGGGATCGCGAATGGCGTTTCTCGGCAAGGCGCACCCAGTATATGCTCGGCTATATGCTTGATATGCTTATGGATATTCTTGACAAATATCCCGAATATAAACATTTTCATCTGGATTCTCAGACTATGCCTGTTCAGGATTATCTCGAAGTTTATCCTGAAAAGAAAGAAAGATTTAAGAAGTTTGTCTCCGATGGCAGGATTGCCGTGGGTCCCTGGTTCTGTCTGCCTGACGAATTTACCGTCGGCAGTGAATCCCTCATCCGCAACCTCCTTCTCGGCCACAAAATAGGCAGGGAAATGGGCGGCGTCAGCAAGACGGGCTATTCACCCTTCGGCTGGGGACAGATTTCTCAGCTTCCTCAGATTTATGCGGGTTTTGATATTCACTTTGCCTCTTTTTACAGGGGAATTAATGAATACTGCGCTCCGAAATCCGAGTTTTATTGGGAGTCTCCCGACGGCACAAGGATTTATGCCTCACGTCTGGGTAAACGCCCCCGCTATAATATCTGGTATGTTGTTCAGAGACCCGTCTATTTCAATCAGGCCGATGAAAACAACCGCGATATGCTGTGGAACGACAACAACGGCATTTTCAAGTTTATAGACAGAAACTGGAAACTTGATTATCAGTATGCACATCCGTTCTATGAGTATCACAGTGAAAATATCAAGGCTCGAGCCGACCAGGCAAAAAAGGAGCAGGATAACGACTGGACTACTCCTCACAGATTCTGGTCCTGCGGTCACGACTCCTCCTGCCCGGATGCAAGAGAGGTGCAGATGATAAAGGACCTCAATGAGGCTCTTGATGACGGCCTTGTCTATCATTCCACTCTGAGGGAAATGGAGCAGGGGATAATCGATAATTTCAAGCCCGATTCACCCGTGCTTAAAGGTGAAATGAGATATCCGTTCACAAAGGGCAGCGTATCAGGTATGTTCGGCTGGATTCTCTCTGCAAGAACCTATATCAAGCAGGAAAATTTTGAAACAGAGAGGCAGCTTATCAATTACGCCGAGCCCCTTGCCGTATTTGCTTCTCTCGCGGGCGCGCCTTATCCCTCCAATTTTATCAATCTTTCATATAACTATCTCCTTCAGAATCACGGCCACGATTCAATAGGCTCCTGCGGCAGAGACGTTGTTTATGAAGACGTTATGAGCCGTTATCGTCAGTCAAAAGAGCTTTCAAGCTGTGTGTTTGAGAGAGCTTTTATGGATATTGCGGGTGATATTGATTTGCGCTCTTTCTCTCGCGATGATGCCGCTGTTGTCATCTTTAATCCCGCTCCGTTTGAGCGTACGGAAACCGTTAACCTCAGAGTTGAGATTCCCGCAGAATGGAAAGCGGATTCATTTGAGATAACCGGTGAAGGCGGCAAGTTATATAAATATCAGATTATAGGCAAAAACCTTTCCAACGCCCAGATTATCCAGAATCCCAATGATGTTGCCAATGTGCTTCATACCGAACAGTATGCAGTTGCCTTTGAGGCAGGACCCATACCCGCAATGGGTTACAAAACCTTCAGGGTACGTCCTCTCTATAACGTCCGCGCAGAAACTCCCGTTACTATGCTCAAGGGTAACAGAAAGATGGAGAATGAATATCTCAAAGTTGTCATCAATGACAACGGCACTTTTGACGTCACTGAGAAAGAGAGCGGAAGAGTATATAAGAATCTCGGTTATTTCAAGGATACAGGCGAGATCGGCGATCCCTGGCAGCATATAGTTCCCGATTGCAACGAGATGTTCACAACTCTCTCGGAGCGTCCCGTTATCACTCTTTTGCACGACGGCGAGTTTGAAACCGCATTTAAGATTTCTTATCGCTGGTTTCTGCCCGAAAAACGAAGCGCCGATGAAAAATCCAGAAGTGAGCACAGACTTCCCAACGATATTGACTCTGTTGTTACTCTCAGAAAGGGCGCGAAGTTTGTCGAAATAGAAACAACGCTCAATAATCGTTGCGCCGACCATTATCTTCAGGTTGCTTTCCCGACGGGAATTGCCGCCGAATTCTCCGATGCTCAGGGTCAGTTTGATGTTGTGAGCCGTCCCACTCAGAAACCTGATTATTCACTTTATGATGAGATTCCGATGACCGAAATGCCGATGAATTCGTTTGTCGATGTTTCTGACGGCGAAAAAGGCGTTGCTCTGCTCAATACGGGGCTTAAAGCCTATGAGGCGGCCGATGATGAGGACAGGACTCTTTATCTTACTCTCATCAGAGCTTTCCCGCTCAGAATTTGTGTCACTTCCGATATGCAGGATTACAGCGATTGGGACAAAGGCTCCGAGTGCATAGGAGTCAACAAATTCCGTTACGCATTTATGCCTCATTCCGGTAACTGGGAGAGCGCGGGAGTCTGGCAGCAGAGTGAAAGATTCAACCTTTACCTGACTGCCTGTCAGCTTGCACCTACCGCTCACGGCAAGAATCCTCTCACTTATTCCTTCCTTGAGCTTAAAGACGAAAACCTGAATATCAGCGCGGTCAAGTTGGCCGAGGACGGCAAGGGCTTTGTTGTCCGGCTCTTCAATCCTTCCGACAGGACTGTCAGAAATGCAATCAGGCTCAATAAAGGCATTGCTCCCGTTGAGAAGGTCCAGAGCCCCATTGAGAGGCAGCTTGCCGAGTTTGAGCTTCCCGCCTATTCGGGTAAGAAATGGTCCTGCACAAAGCTCGTCACTCTCGAAGAAAAAGATGCCGAGCCTCTTGATACCGATGCCGATGGCTTTACGGCTTTTGAAATTACAGGGAAGAAAATACTTACAATCAAGTTTGAATTCTGATATTTTCCGGAGATATTATTATGTGGTTGTTTTTTGCGCTGATTACCTTTTTTGCTTGGGGAACGGCAGATTTATTCTATAAGAAAAGCAATGTTGAAACTGAAAAGTACAGTCATCTGAAAACCTCAATATTTGTCGGAGTCGTAATGGGTATTACCGCTCTTGCAACAATGATTGCCAAGGGGATAGATTATAACCCGCTTAACCTTCTTATCTACCTCCCTGTGTCATCAATGTATATTCTCTCAATGACTGTCGGTTATTTCGGTCTCAGATACCTCGAACTGTCTGTCTCTTCACCGATACAGAACGCCTCGGGTGCTGTTTCCTGCATTCTTCTGATGATAGTTTTGCGCGAAATACCCGATGCCTTGTCCATTGCCGCGATTATTCTTGTTACCGCGGGCGTTATTCTGCTCGGTGTGGCGGAGAAGAAAAAAGAAAACGCCTATGAAATCGAGCAGAATAAAAAGTATAAAATCGGTTTCAAGGCATTTATGATGCCGATATTGTATTGTATAATTGACTCTCTCGGCACATTCTTTGACGGCTGGTATCTTGATGATTTCACCAAAACTCCCCTTGCCGGAGTAACGGAGGAAAACTTTGAGGATGTCGCCAATATTTCCTACGAGTTTACTTTTCTGATAATCGCGGTAATTCTGTTTATTTATGTCAGAGTTATCAGAAAAGAGAAAATTGAGTTGCCGAAGCAGGGCAACAGGGTTGCCGCAGCCGCTTTTGAAACTGCGGGTCAGTTTTCATACGTTTACGCTCTTTCGGGTAACGGAGTTGTTGCCGCGCCTGTTATAGCTTCCTATTGCGTGTGCTCTGCAGTGCTTGCCCGGATTATTCTCAAAGAAAAACTTACAAAATCCCAGTATATTTCGGTTGCTCTTGTTGTTGCCGGCATAGTCTTGCTCGGCATAGTTGAAGGTCTTGGGGAATAGGAGAATAAAAGATTATATGAAAAAGTTTTTATGTTTGCTTGCGGTTCCCTGCCTGCTTATGGGCTTCACGGCCTGTGGAAGGAAAGCGGCCGATTACACTGTTGACTACGGCGCTTCTTCAATTTATTCACGTGAGGATATGGAAAAAGCGGTGAAAGCTCTTGTCAGGAGTTTTAATTCCTGGGAGGTAAGGTGCACTCTGCTTTCTGTCAGTTATGCAGGAGATGAAACCGTAACCGAGGAAAACCTCGACTATTGCAACACAATGGCGGTTGATTTCACCTTTGATAAAGTAATAGTTTTCAAAACAGCGTTCAGAACTCCCGAATCCTCCGAAGACGCCGGCGCTTTTGAGAGTGATACCTTATATACGGATTATACTTGGTATCTCGCAAAGGAGAACGACGATGAATGGACAGTTGTCACGGCAGGCTATGCCTGATAAGCATACCGATTGATTCCCGTTTAACATAATTTGCCCTCCATTTGGCGGGTGACCGTAAAACAGTATTGGTTTTCGCGGAAAACTGAAACCGCAGAGCTTCGTCAGATTTGCTTACCATACACAAAGTATGATTTCGCAATTCTTCCTTGCTCTGCGGCTTATTTTTCACGAGAAAACTGCTTCGCACCTCAAAAAGATGAAATTTGAGCATATTTGCAGGATATGACGACGAGGAATACTTGGCTGTATTCTGAGGAGGAATGCCTGCATAAGATGCCAAAGTCCGCTTTTTGAGGCATTACTGTTTTACGGACACCCGCCCTTAGTGAGCGGCATAATGAATATTAAATTGTTTTTGCCCTGCAAACCGGAATTTGAATTCCCCGAAATCATAGGCGTCCGCCGGTGATTACAGGGCTTTAATGAAATCCTCTGAAACCGTTGAAAACAAGGGATTATTCGTA
>JAILMJ010000103.1 GCA_024692685.1 Clostridia bacterium | reverse complement strand
TTCAACCGGCCGCTTTGTGTATTGGAACGGACCCGGACTTGTATTTCTTCTTTACAGCGGGCTGAGAATCGGTGAAGCTATTGCTTTAACCTGGGACGATATCGATTTCAAGAAAAGAACAATTGATGTCAATAAAAATGCTGTTACAACCAGAAACGGAGATAAACCCGGAGAAAAATATGCTTTATTGAATCAAAACAGCACAAAAACAAAAGCAGGGACAAGAATTGTTCCCATGACAAAGAAAGCGTATGAAGCTTTGAAAGCCCTTCAAAAGAGAGACGGTAAAAAGAGTAAATATGTCTTTATTACAAAGTTCGGAACACAAAGCACTCCCTGCTATTTCAACCGTGCTTTTCATCAGGTGCTTTATAACTCAGGAATTACCTTCAAAGGAGAGACTTACGGAGTTCATACATTAAGGCACACATTTGCTACTATGCTTTTCTCAAACGGTGCTGATGTTAAGATAGTCAGCAGTATACTCGGTCATTCGTCTGTCCGGATAACGTATGATATATATATTAAGGTTATACAGGAAGAAAAAGTTAAGGCAATCAAGAGCCTGGATAAGTTTGTAGACTGAGGGACAGACCGTCTGCCTCAAAGCAAAAAAATTGAGAGAGTTTTTTTGGACTTTGTTTGTGAGATAATGTATAATGGAAACCGGGCGAAATGCGGTAACCTATCTCAGTATAAGGCGGTGATAAGATGAAAACAAGGAATTATGCCAACGAGCACAGCTATTTCATACCTATGATTGACGCGGCTGATATATTCAAGTATTCTGCCGCAGGCACAGGTTTGCCTCTGTATAAACCATATAAAAAAGCAAACGGCAGTTCGCCGATGAGAGCTGATAAGGATTTGTTTTCGTCAACTTTCCGCTTCTGTCTTGAAACCGCAGAGCTTGAACTCACATACGGCTCATTGAAAAAGGGCAATTTTTCTCAGTCTGTGGACGATGAGATTATGCTGAACGGATGCACCGATGCGCTCGTTTGTGTCACATTTGATTATGCGCTCAGAGAGTATAATAAATTCAAATGGGACAGCGGCAGGAAAGGCACGCTCTATGTCAGAGCCGGATACGCATATAAAGACGGCGTGATAATCGATCAGGACGGCAATAAATATGAAATTGCCGACTGCGTCTGCGTATGCAATCATAAACTGATAGCCATTATCACCTCGTCAAATACTGGCAGAGATAATGACGATAGAGAAGCAATTTCAGTTGAGAATAATGTGCTTGACTCGGCAGTTTCCTCATGCTTTGATTATGACGAATCCTGCAGACAGTATGTGAAGAAAAAGGTTGTCGGAAGAAAAGGCAAAGAAAGCTATGCTAAAATAGGAAACGTTAAATCAGCAAACGAGCTGAGGGATTATCTTTATCTTAACGGCTTTGACTGTCTCAACAAAAAGGGAGAACCCGTTCATTATGCGAGATATAAACGCTCAGCGGGTATGAGCCGCGAAAACAAGTGCATCTTTATCCGTGAGGATATGCTCAAAAAGATGATGAAATGGGGAACTCTGACCGACAGAAATCCGACTACAAACAGGCTGTTGAAAAAGTATAAGGTCAGCCTTAATGATGATGTTGTCTCCGCGGAAGCCTACGGAGCACTGAGTCTGAGTTCGCTTGAAGATATGCTTCATCTTGACATTTCAAGTATTCTCTTTATGAGGGATGTTAAGTGTGAATTCCAAACGAAGGGAATGAATGTCACCGCAGACGAAAGCGGGAACATCAGCGCGGAAGCAAAATGGAGCAGAGTCGAAAACAATCTTTTTGACGGTGAAGCTCTGCTGGATGAATCTGTTTTTGAGCAGGCCGGCAGAAGCAATAAAGGTATGATGCTTCTGCGCAACAGATATTTCAAAGGCTGCGCTTTCAACACCAAGATTCAGCAGTGGTTCAAGGATAATGATATTACATCCATAGATCAGCTTAACGGTGTAACTCTCGCAAACGATATTTCCGAAGTGAGAATGATTGTAACGGAATCATGCCTTAAATTCTGTAAAATGCTGGACAGCGAAACAGACGATTTCGAAAGCAAAATCAGATTCTGGGCAGAATGGCTCGGTGATGACGGATGTGATTTCGGTATAGTCAAAAGCGAAAAGCCCACGCCCTGGCTCGGAGGCAATCTTGTAAGGACAAGCTACCAGATGCTCAATACCCTCTGCCTTGATCCCGGACTTGTTGATATGCTTATGCTTCCCGCGGCCATTTTGAAGCAGAGGCTCAGGAGTGACAGAAACTTCTTCAGATACATTCTTTCGGATTTCAGCGGACACTCCGGAGAAGTGGAAGATACGGATGACAGTATTGAGTATTCCTCTGAGAAGAAGCAGCCCGATATTTACGGATTCAAGGATAAACTTGTATGCAGTCTTCTTGATATCTGCCCTGAGTTTGCGGAAACAAGAATGTATCAGCAGTTCCGCAGTGAATGGATTTCAAAAATAAACGACTCAATAAAGAGGGGCAGACTGCTTGTTCACGGAACAAACGCGGTTCTTTTCGGCAACGGCTATGAATATCTTAAAACAGCCATAAACGAAGGACCGAGAATAAAGACAGTCCGCATAGATCAGAATCAGAGCAGTATTTTCTGTCCGTTCTTCAAAGACGGTCAGGAACTTATGGGCATACGCAGTCCTCATATTACTATGGGGAATGTGTTGGTATTGGAAAACAGATATAACGATGAATACAGATATTTCAATCTGACCGACCAGATTGTATGCGTCAATGCCCGCAACAGCAATATTCAGCATATTCTGAACGGAGCAGACTACGATTCGGACACAATGCTGCTCACAGACAATGAGATGTTGATACAGGGCGGTAAGATAAGCAAAACGCAATTCCCGACTCCGATAAACAAGCTGAGTTACGATAAGGCGACAAAATCGCTTACAAAAATCGATATAGAAATCGGCAAGAACAAAATCGGCGAAATCGTAAATCTCTCGCAGAAATTCAACAGCATTCTCTGGGCAATGGTGTTTCAGAGCGAGAGCCTCCCGAGTGAATTCAGCAGCCGGGAAGCTCAGAACGAGGTATATTCATACTGCGCGATACTTGAGGTTTTATCAAACACCGAAATAGACAAGGCAAAAAGGATATACAACATAGATGCCGAGAAAGAACTGCACAGGCTGAACAGCATATACAAGAAACAGTATCAGCCGTATTTTGCCGTGCCTGATTTCTTTACCTTTATTACCACAGGAAAATCTGCAAAAGATAAATCCGGCTGCAAGGTTAACGCCTGCCCTATGCAGTATATTTATAACAGAGCATTTGACGATAATGTAAAGAGGGGCAAAAACGGCAGACCGCTTTCCGATATTATTACGGATAACTCAGCAGGTGCCGATATTAAAACGGTGAACAGCATTATCAAAAAAGCTGAATCGGTTCAAAATAAGAGAACCGCTCTCTGCGCCAGGCTTCACAGTAATATGTATAAGATTCATAACGCGTCGGTACAGAACGCCATTTCAAGAGAAACACTTTCATTTTTCAGAAGTGTGAGGCAGGAAAAGCTTTCCCCCGCCGATATTCTCGCGCTTATAAATCATATTGATGAAAAAGGGAAGGACATAACCGAGGCGGACTGGCTGCTT
>JAILMJ010000081.1 GCA_024692685.1 Clostridia bacterium | reverse complement strand
ATCAGGCCTGAAGGTCTGTCAGTGTAGCATATCATTTCATTGATAAACACAAAGACCGTTTTAGCATTACGCTATACCGAAAAAACAGGAAGGAAGGCTCAGACACAGGATGAGAAAGGTATACAAAAACGATCCGGCGTTGGATCCGTCCGGATTCGTGCTTCTGGCGGATTATGTGCCGCAAATAGTACAGGAGATTCGCTACTATTCCACATATAACTTTATCGGCGAGCGAATCGACGGCTATGAGGAGCCCTGCGCCCTGTTGACCGTTGAAGCGGCCCGCGCCCTGAAATCGGCTGCCAACGAACTGGTCGTACAGGGATACCGGATAAAGGTGTTTGACGCTTACCGTCCGGCTTGCGCGGTAAAGCACTTCGTCCTTTGGGGAATTGAGGACCAGGATATACGTATGAAGCCCTATTTTTATCCCGACCTGGAAAAGCAGGAGCTGTTTAAAGAGGGCTATATCGCCAACCAATCCAGCCACAGCCGGGGCAGCACAGTAGACCTTACGCTGCTGGATATGAAGACCGGAAAGGAACTGGATATGGGCAGCCCGTTTGATCTTTTCAGCCGGATTTCACATCCGGATTATCGCGGCATAACGGACGAACAGTATGAAAACCGTATGCTCCTGCAAAAGGTAATGGTGCGCAACGGATTTCAGCCCATCAATTGCGAATGGTGGCATTTCTCTCTGAAAAACGAGCCGTATCCGGATACTTATTTCACGTTTCCCGTTTCATCGGCGTATCTGAAGAGGTAGAAGGCTGTTTCTTTGACCAAAAAACAAAATCAGGAATCTTAACTTTCAAAGTCAAAACCGGTGAACATTTCGGGCATCCGGGAATAATCCGGAACAAAATAACATTTAACGGGAATGTCTGAGCGAAATATCTGCTGACGGTAATGAACGGTGTTTTCTTCGGAAAACACGCAAGCATCAATTTCCCGGTGATAAACACTGAACTGTTCTGTTTTCGGGATCCGGCGCAACAGGCAGTTGCTTGTGATATACCGGTTTGCGTGATATATTCATATACGGAGGTGCAATTATGAGTACAAAAGATGTTTTATATGAATTACGAACCAAAAACGGTCTGTCACAGGACAGCCTCGCAGAAAAAGTATTTGTAACCCGTCAGGCGGTATCGCGCTGGGAAAACGGCGAAACAGTTCCCAATACCGAAACGCTTAAACTCCTTTCAAATCTTTTTAATGTTTCCATCAATACTCTGCTCGGTTCACCGCAGAAACTGGTGTGTCAGTGCTGCGGAATGCCGCTTGAGGATGAAATGATCGGCAGAAATAAAGACGGCACGCTCAATGAAGATTACTGCAAATGGTGTTACGCAGACGGGACATATACTTACAGCAATATGGATGACCTTATAGAGGTATGCATTCCCCATATGGTCAGCGAAGGTTTTTCGGAGGATCAGGCCCGCGCATATATGAAAGAGAAACTGCCGGGACTTAATTATTGGAAAAAATATGAAGAGCTCGGAGACAACGGTGAGTTTGAACAATTCAAAAAGCTCCTGATTGAGGAAATAAACGCTCTTCATATAGATGGAATGCCGAAATTAAAGAACCTCAACGCTTTGGTCGGAAAATATGTAAATCTCGAATACCGGCTTCCGAACGGACAGACAGTTAAATTTCTGAATGACGGAACTACCTATCTCGGCAATCAGCTGGCATCTGAATATAACGAAAAAGTATGCTTCGGTGTTCTTGCGGCGATGGATTTCATCCTGATTTGCACCTATGAAGAAGGCGGCAGCAATCCCGAACTTGTCCTGTATAAAAAAAGATAAGTGCTTCCCGCACTTTACGGGGACAGATTATTGCTTACGAGGATATGCTGTGCACTGAATATGCATAATAATCCGGTCTTAAGAATTAAATCTGCCGGAAATGTCACACTGTATCAAACATAACGGTATGTCACCGGAAAACCGGTCAGCGTTTGATCGGCAGGAAAGGAAAAAATGAGAATTAAAGTTGACAGCAGAAATAAGAAACCGACTGTGTTTGACATAGCTGCAGCGGCTGTTGCGGCGGCCGTAATTATCACAATCCTGTTATTTAAGGGCGGAGAAAAGAACCTCATCCCGATTATCGGTGTATTTCTCTGCTTCCTTTGTTGCGCTCTGGTTATGCTGATTGTGGCCCTCATCCGTCAGATTGAGTATAATCCCTATTCCTATAACACAATATTCTATACAGGCTTTTCCATTTTTGACCTTTCTGTTATCGGCACATTTATCATTATCCTCGTTAAGATTCTCGCGGATCCGGGCGCTTATACATTAGACAATGCGATTTGGACACTTTTGCTATCTTCGTGGAACTATATCTTTTTCACTTTCCCCGTCGTGCTTGTTTTTTCAGTCTGGCTGTGCGTGTCAAACATCTCCCTGATCAGACATGAGGGATTGCGTACGGTCAACATTCTGGGGATAATACTCTCTTTTCTCCTTGTCGGCGGTGCTGTATTTCTCTATGCAATCGGATATTATGCAACAGGAAGTGAACGGGAAGTCTTTTTTCATGATTTTATTGTCAATCTGCTTTGCGCGGTATATCTGTACTTTGAATGTATGCTTATCGGCACGGTTGCGGCGGATATCATAGCGGCAAAATATGAGCCGGATAAAGATAAAGACTTTCTCATTATTCTCGGGTGCGGCATTAAAAAGGACGGCACACCTACCAGACTGCTGCAGGGACGTATTGACAGGGCACTTGAATTTTACCGCAGGCAGAAGGAAAAGACAGGAAAGGAAATTATTTTTATCCCCTCCGGAGGGAAGGGCCCGGACGAGATTATTTCCGAAAGCGCTTCCATAAAAAATTATCTGCTTGAGCAGGGAATTCCGGAAGAGCAGATTATTGAAGAAAACCGCTCAACAAATACGGCTGAAAATATGAAATTCTCGAAAGAGATTATTACGGCAAAAAATCCCGACGGAAAAATCGCTTTTTCCACGACAAATTATCACGTTTTCCGCAGCGGTCTTCTTGCAAGGCGGGTAAAGATGCGGGCTGTCGGTATGGGAGCGGCAACAAAGTGGTATTTCTGGCCAAATGCGTCCGTGCGTGAATTTGTCGGCCTGCTGACCAAACACCTCGGCAAACAAATCCTGATTATATCCGGCCTGCTCATTGTATATATCATTCTGACGTTTCTGGCGTACAGATGATTTCAAAGTAATAAATAACACTTCAAAGCCGCATATCCGGGGAAGTCCTGATCCCCGGGCTCAGCCGATACATACTCAACCGACGGTAGAACCGATAAAAACAACCAGCAGTTCGTGTTAATTTGCGTAGATTTCTGCTACGCTGAAATCACGAAAGGAGGTGCCCGATATGGATCAAATCAAAATCGGAAGATTCATAGCATTCTGCAGAAAGGAACAGGGTATGACACAGGCAGTCCTCGCTGAGAAGCTCGGAATCAGTGACCGGGCCGTATCAAAATGGGAAACCGGAAAGTCAATACCGGATTCCGGAATTATGCTGGAGCTGTGCGAGCTCCTTAAGATTAATGTCAACGAACTCCTGTCGGGTGAAAAAATTATGTCAGAATCATATGACAGACACGCAGAGGAAAACCTGCTCGCGATGAAAAAGGAGATTGAAGAAAAGAACCGACAGATGCTTAAAACAGAGTATATGATTTCCATTCCGACAGTGATTTCCGGCTTGATTATGTGTGCGGTGGCTGCATTTGCCGAACTGCCGGTCTGGTTGCGAATCGCACTTATTGTACTCGTTTTCGTGATGATATTTACGGTCGCTTTTATCGCCGTAGGCATTGAGCAAAAGGCGGGCTACTATGAATGTCAGCATTGCCACCACAGATATGTTCCTACATACTGGCAGACAAATCTTGCGATGCACATGGGACGGACGAGATACATGAAATGCCCGGAATGCGGGAAACGAAGCTGGCAGAAAAAAGTTCTTACAAAAGAAGACTGAGACAAATGAATACCGCAGTTATATACATACACGGCAAGGGCGGAAATCCGGAGGAAGCCGCCCGTTATCAAAAATTTTTTCCGGAGAGCGCAGTATCGGGTTTTGACTATACATCCCGGACCCCGTGGGAAGCAAAAGAAGAATTCCCCCGTTATTTCGATGCGCTGCTCTGCGTATACAAATCCGTTACAATCATAGCAAACAGCATCGGTGCATATTTCGCCATGTGCGCCCTGTCGGACAGGCAGATTGAAAGGGCATATTTCATTTCTCCCATTGTGGATATGGAGAAACTGATTGCAGATATGATGGCGCAGGAGAATGTGACCGAGGAAGAACTCCGTAAAAAGGGCAGAATCGAAACTGAGTCCGGCGAAACGCTCTCATGGGATTATCTCGTCTATGTAAGAGAACATCCCCCGGAATGGGCTGTTCCGACCGATATACTTTACGGCAGCAGGGACAATCTGACTTCTGTCAACACGATAACGGCTTTTGCCAAAGCACACCACGCCGATCTCACTGTGATGGAAGACGGTGAGCATTGGTTCCACACAGAGGAACAGATGCGTTTCCTGGATGACTGGATAAAAATCAAAGCGGATAATCAGGCTATCGTGCCTAATTATAAATAATTTTAGGAGAGTACTGTTTGAAGAAGTACAACGCACCGGAAATTGCAGGCTGACCGGGAGGTTTGCCTGTAATTGAACAAACCTCCCGCCGAAAGGTAATTGAAGTCAACAATTTTCAGGAGGAAAAACAATGAATAAAAATGACTGCGTCATTCGTTCGGAAAAGAAAGATGATTACAGAGAAGTTGAAAGCCTTGTCAGAGAAGCATTCTGGAATGTATACCGTCCGGGGTGCAGCGAACATTACGTGATTCATGTACTCCGTAACGATCCCGCTTTTGTTAAAGAGCTGGACTTTGTTATGGAACGTGACGGCAGATTAATCGGGCAGAATATGTTCATGAATACTGTCATCGACGCAGATGACGGCAGAAAGATTCCTGTTCTGACAATGGGTCCGATCTGCATAGCGCCCGAATATAAGCGCAGAGGATACGGAAAAACACTGCTGGATTTTTCACTTGAGAAAGCGACAGCGCTTGGCTTCGGCGCGGTTCTGTTTGAAGGCAATATCGGCTTTTACGGAAAGAGCGGCTTTGATTATGCCCGCAATTTCAATATCCGGTATCACGACCTGCCGGAAGACGCCGACGATTCATTCTTTCTCTGTAAGGAACTTATTCCGGGTTATCTGAACGGCGTCTCCGGTGTTTATCGGACACCGCAGGGGTACTATGTGAAGGATTCCGATGTGGAGGAATTCGACAAAGGATTTCCTGCCCGGAAGAAGTTGAAACTTCCGGGACAAATTTTCTGAACCGAACCGGGTTCCTCATCCGTCCAAGGGCGGATGAGGAATTTTTATTGACATTTGTTCGGAATCAAAGTATAATTTGTATAACAAATCATACTAAAAGCGGGTGATACCATGAAAGAAAAAAGCGGAAAATACTCCTGGACCGCCACAGTCGGCGAGAAGGGACAGATTGTTATACCCAAACAGGCACGGGAGGTATTTGACATCAAGCCCGGCGATACGCTTTTGCTTCTCGGCGATGAAAAACGCGGCATCGCAATTCCGCCGAAACAGCAAATGATTAAGTTCTTCAAACATATTTACGGAGGCGAACCGAAATGAGCATTGTCACGGTGAAAAACCTTTGCAAAAGATATCCATCTTTCTGCCTGGACCGCGTTTCATTTAATATTGAACGGGGCAGAATTACAGGGTTTATCGGCCGCAACGGCGCCGGTAAAACCACAACCATAAAATCAATGCTCAACATCGTTCATCCCGACAGCGGAGAAATACTGTATTTTGACACTCCCTTCAGGGAAAACGAAAAAGAAATCAAAATGCGCATCGGATATTCGACCGGAGCGGTAAACTATTATCCCAAAAAGAAAATCAGAAACATTGTTGACACGACAAAACGGTTTTACACAAACTGGGATGAAGAAGCTTACCGCAGATATCTCGGTATGTTTGAGCTTGATGAAAGCAAATCCCCTTCCGAGCTTTCCGAAGGCATGAAAGTAAAATTCAATCTTTTGCTTGCCCTCTCACACAAAGCGGAGGTACTTATCCTTGATGAACCTACAAGCGGACTTGATCCTTTTTCCCGTGATGA
>JAILMJ010000008.1 GCA_024692685.1 Clostridia bacterium | reverse complement strand
TTCAGCGTTGATTTTTCTTACCAGATCGGGCACTTCGCTGACATCGCTGACCGCGTATTTTGTCTTTTCTATTTCGGGCACGGACCACCAGCCGAGTGTAGAAACCCAGACCGGAATATAACCGGCATTTCTTGCCCCCTGAATATCTGTTGCCGGATTATCGCCCACATAGATGATTTCCCCCGGCTTAAAACCGAGTTTCTCAGCCATGGCGAGGTAGGGAGCGGGAGACGGCTTTTCTTCTCCGAATTCCCCGCTGATGATAATCTCATCAAGGTAGCTTTCAAGGCCGAGCTTGCTGAGTTTACCGCGCTGAACCTCACTGCGTCCGTTTGTGATAAGGCCCGTCTTAAGGCCCATAGAGTGCAGCTCGTCAAGCATTGGCTTTGTGAAGGGATAGGGAACGGTTTGCTTCCTGAATTCACTCAGGAGAGTTTCGGAGTATTCGTCATATGTCGGAGGTTCCGCAAAAAAGCCGTTTTCACACAAGTATTTATATATACACGGCCATCCCCTGTGCACGAATCTCTTGTCCGCGTCCGTCATCATAGCCGTCGCCTTTTCGAGAGTCATTCCTTCACCCATCTTAAAGTGGCTGCAAAACGGCTTCATAATTGCCGCCAGAGTGCCGTATCTGTCAAAAAGCGTGTGATCAAGGTCAAATACTGCCGCTTTAATCATTTGCGTTCACCTCGTTTTTCATATACTGTTTGATAATTTCACGGTAGAATCCGACTGCCCCCGTAAGTGAATCCGCGTAAATATTTTCATTAGGATTGTGAAAGAGCATCATCTGGATAAGATTGATTTCGACAGGAATGAAGCGTATTACGTTTTCCGCCGCGCCTATGAAATATCTTGCGTCTGTTCTGCCGAGAACCGGATAGGGAAGAGCCTTTAATCTGTCAAATTTCATTTCCGCCGTTTTGCTTACAAATCTGAATCCGTCGGAATGGAGCGGCGTAGGTTCTTCGGTTTCACGCAGGTTTTCTCCGAGAACGGTGACGCCGTTTTTTGCCAGAAATTTTTTCAGTTCATCTGCGAGTCTGTCGATTTTATTGTAGTAATTTCCCGAGAAATATACTTTCAGGGGATATGACGCATCCCGGCAGTTTTCTTCATCCTCAGGCAGTCTGCCTGAGGCGAGAGCGCCGCAGAATGAACGGGCATCCCTGCCGCAATGTGTAAGAACAGAAGCCGCGAGTCTGTGATGCCTGCCGAGAAATCTCAGGGGAAGTTTCAGCGGAAACATAAGATAATCCGCAAGGCCGTCTATAAGAGCGGAAACTTCGGGGTAAATACCGTATTTCCCTATGCGGAGTTTTTTCAGCGTTTTTATCAATTCGTTTCTCTTTTTTTCGCTTCCGGCATCAACGAGCAAATTGCCGCTCGACCTTTCAACAGCGCCTATCATTGCGAACCGTTTAATCTTTGACGGAAAAGGATTTCTCAGTACCGCTCCGCCTTCATCAATGACAAGGCCCGGAGTGATACCGGAGTTTCTGAAGTATTCAACCGCGGCAGGGGCATCGCCGCCGGCAATCTCTTCGGTTGAGGAGGCGAAAATATAAAGGTCGCTGCCGAATTCATAACCCTCCGCCAGCAGACTTTCAACCGCCTCAAAAATCGAACAGAGCGAGCCCTTGGTGTCAAAGGTGCCTCTGCCGTAAATCTTTCCCTTTATTATTCTGCCCTCATAAGGAGGAGCTTTCCACGGTTTTTCCCCCTCGTGAACAACATCCTTGTGTGACATAAGCACGAGCGGGCGGTTTTCTTCTTTACCGGGTATTTTCAGAAAGGTGCTGCCTCCCGCCTCAATTCGGCGGGAAACGCTCATTATCCGCGGAAAGTTTTTTTGCAGCACCGTATCGAATCTGTCAAATTCGTTTTTGTCGTAATACTTTTTTTCGGATACGGTGCGGCAGGATATCATATCTTTCAGGTCGGAGATATATTTCCCGCTGTCGGGTTTGAAGTTTGTATCAAGTTCCCCTGTTATTTTTTCAGATATCATCGGTTTTCCTCAGATGTAGTATTTCATTTCCGGCCCGATGTCCGCCTGCCGGTTTTTCTTATGTTTTCCGGCTGCCTTCAGGATAATCAGAGCCGTGAATATCAGCGGCATAAGAGGCGAGAGAATAATCGCGAGAATACAGAGGACTGCCATAATCACAGGCCCGGCGCAGGAGTGCGGGCGCCCGGTTTCGGGTGCGGCGGCGGGTTCTTCACGGTATTTTACCGTGCCGCCGATATTTGAATAACCGCTGTTATAAAGAAGAGGCTCGATTATTTCCGTGACTGAGTAGCCTTGCAGCAGTTTTTTCTTAAGGTCAACAAAGGGGAAGGAGTTAATCAGGCTGTCGGCAAAAGCCGCCAGTCCCATACCGAGTTTCCAGCCCGCCGAGCCGGGCGGATTGTTTGACGCGCCTTCAAGCATATCCAGGGCAAGTCCCATAACAAAGTCAAAGAATTTCATATCTTTTACGGATGAATATTCCTCCTTTGTCAGTTTTGCGTTTCTGAAAAGAAAACGGACATTTTTGATTTTCAGTTTTCTCAGAAGCTTTCCGATAAAGTTGTCCTTGCCGCAGATGGAGTTGTAATATTCGTTATACATCCTGTTGCGGTAATAGTTATACAGGGTGTTTTCTTCTGTTATGATTTCAGGTGTTTTCCGTACCTCAACGCACGAATAGTTAATAACGCCTTTTTCGCCGTCAAGGTCAATCATTCTGTAAACAGGCGGGAAAAAGCGAACGGACGGTGTGGCGACATTGAAGATAAGGTTGCCTTTTGCGCTCCTTGCAAAGTCAACGTCAGCCAGATGTGTGTGCCCTGAAAATACAAGGTCAATACCCATATCCGCAAGCATATGAACGGTATACGGTGAACGGAGATTTCTCAGGCCTGCCATAAGTCTGTGAGCGGGCACGGCGGGAATAAACGGATGATGGGAACAGGCAAAGATGTATTTGCCGTCTCTTTTTGCCTCGGATATCATTCTCTCAATCCATCGCAGACAGTCGGGGGTGAAGCTTGCGCTGATATCTTCCAGGGCTTCTTCATTCCTGAATATGTCATTAAGCATAAGGCAGCGGTTGTTTTCATCCAGGTCTACGCAATATGAAAAATCAGATTCGTGGACTGAATACGCCTGCGCGGGTCCGAAGTCGTAATACATTTTCCATATTTCCTCCGGAGAGGCTGCCCTGACAAGCTGCGGCCTGCATTCTTCTTCGCTCAGGTCTGAGAACTCGTCTTTCACATAGTCGTGAAAATTGCAGGTCTTTTCGTCGAAATACGGCATTTCCCACGGCAGGGACTTGAACTGAACGGGACTGTCGCCTTTTTTTCTGACGTATGCACGGTGATGATGAAAATCGTGTGTCGCGAAGAATACGCAGATTCTTTTGCCCGTCGCTTTGATTTCTTTAAGCAGCTCAACAAAATCCTCGTGGCTGTATATATCGCCGTCATCGGTGAGATCGCCGGTGATGATAATCGTGTCGCAGTCCTCTTTCGCGGCCTGGCGCAGAGCCTGCTCCGTGACGGCTATGTCATTGAGCGCGTCACGGTAATCATCGCCGCATATCATTCTTCGGGAAATATAGTGAGTGTCGGTCATCATTACAAATTTCATCTCATCACCTCTTTTTCGGTATAAAGCCGGCGGCAATAACAATCAGGGAAAGCGGGTGCCCGTTTTAAAGCAAACTCCGGGCAGTTAATCCGCCGCGGGTCAGACTATCGAATAATAGTTTTTGAATTTGTTCATTTCCTCTGTTTCGATGTTTCTGCCGAATATGAACAGGTCATCGACATTGAGCAGGTAGTTTGCGCCTCTGTCCCCGAGAGAAAAGTCCGCGGAATAATCGGCAAAACTGTATCCGGTTATATATCTGACGGAGAAAATATGAGTGAAATCCACATAAACATTCACGCTCTCATCCTGCGGATTGACGCTGACAATAAGGTGAATTTTATCCTTTGCGGTGTCTGAGGGAAGGGGCGTTTCGAATTCTTCACTGTTGCCGTTTTCACTGCTGAGGATGAGCCTGAGGCCTTCCGGTGTCATCCCGAGGCTGAGTGAAGATGATTTTTCTTTTCCGCTGAATTTCATTACAGGCACAAAGGAGGTAACGGGGGTGTCCTTTATTATCCATAACGCTGCGGCAAAGCCGTTTTCAAACCGGAAATTATCCGCTTTCAGCGTACCTATTGAGCCGATTTCGGCTCTCGAACCGCGCACACCCTCGCTGTAATATTTGACCGTGCCCTCGGCGTATAAGTCTGTCTTTCCGAGCTCGTCGTCAAGGGAATTGTCAAAGAAGGCGGCAAGGGACATATCTTCCTTATCAAAGAATTTCAAAAGACCATTTCCGCCGGTGATTTCCGGCGACGGTGAGTGAGGCGGAGCCTTCACTCCGGCAGGGCTGTCAACATAATCTGCGCCGCAGCCGTCAAAGATATTTGCGGGCACCTGAGCGGAATAACCGAGCGGGTCATAAGGCGGCACTTCAAGGCCGAAAGCGTGAAGAATAATCGCGTTTATATCCTTGGTTCTGGCTGCCGGAATATTGCCTTTTCTGACTGTTTTGCCGGCGGCGGCAAGGTATATGTACTTCTCAGTGTCGGTGTATGACCCGTGACCGTGCAGATAGCCGCCGTGGTCGGCAATAACCGTAAAGAGCGTGTCGTCCGCTATGCCTGCCCTGACATATGCGTCATATACTCTTCCGACATAGCCGTCGGTTACCTTTATCTGATTGAGGTGGCCTTCGGTTCCGTAGCCGTACCGGTGGCCCGCGCCGTCAACTTCATCAAACTGTATAAACAGAAATTTCGGCTTTTTCTCAATGCATTTTTCTATCATTGCGCAGAGCTCGGCATCGTCTTCCGAGGTCCGCATCTCAACATCCGCATTATGCTCAATGATGCCGTGGTTAATCGGGTTCCAGTTGCAGTAAGAGCAGAGAAGCGCATCGGGAAAGGCGCGGCGGATTTTTGAAAACAGCGACGGCAGAGAGCCGTTTGTATATTCATTTTCGCTGACTATGCCGTTTGTCAGACCGTGAACCTCGGGGTTTGCGCCGAGAAGCATCGCCCCCCAGTTCTGCGCGCTTATTGTCGGATACATTGAAATCGCGGAAAGAGTCTGAGCTCCGGAGCCGAAGATACGGTCCATTTCCGGAGTGTCGGTATCCTTGTTGAAGTTGCCCATACCGTCAATTCCGATGATAACAGCATATTGATAGGTGTATTGCATTTCCTTCACCCTCCCGGAAAAAATTATACAGACGGCGTCTTTAAAATTCAAGATTATTTTTACATTTTTTTATTATCTATTGTAATTCTGTATATTTTCGGTTAATATATTCATATCTTATTCATAGGGAGTGGTATTTTGACAGACTTTTTGCGTCAGGCAAACTCAACGAAGATGTATATACTTGTCAGCTGCATAGTCTTACTTGTGCTCTTTCAGGCGTTCATCTTCCTTATCCGTGCCTGGAACGAAGGAAAGAGAAGCGGTATGGATATGAAAAAGCTCAGGAAGGTTATCATTTCAAGCGCAACCTTCACGTTTCTTCCGTCCTTCGCCATTCTTATCGGAGTGCTTGCACTTGCTCCTTCACTCGGCGTGCCTCTGCCCTGGGTGAGGCTGTCGGTGGTCGGTTCTCTTCAGTATGAAGGACCCACCGCAAATAATATGGCAAAGGCGCTCGGGCTCGGCGATTTACCCAGCGACCTTATGAATCCCGCCGATTTCGCTTCAATTGCTCTTGCAATGACTCTCGGCGTTATGACCACATCGTTCTTTATCCTTGCTTTTTATAAATCCTACCAGAAAAAAATGACCGCGGTTGCGGTCAAGGACAGCAAGCTCACGGATACCATTTTCTGCGCGGGCTTTATGGGTATGGTTGCGGCTTATGTGGGCGACGCTTTCGGACGTCTGCGCACCATTACTCTTGACAACGGAGAGCTCCGCCCCGCAAATGTCCTTTATCTTGTGGCGCTTGTTATCTCCGCGGCTGCAATGGCGTTTTTCAGCTTTATTATTAAAAAGAAGAAAGCCGCGTGGCTCGAAAACTACGCCTTCGCTTTCAGTATGCTGCTCGGTATGGCAGCCGCAGTCGGCGGTCAGTTTATTTTCCCGTCGCTGTCGATATTTACGGATTAATGGGGGTTAACGATGAATAAGGACGAAATGACTTACGAAGAAAAAATGCACCGAACCGGCAGGTTCTGGACGGCTGTAATGATAGTCGTTATGCTCTTTATCCCCATAGGTATCTGCCTTGTATTCCACACGATGCCTAATTTATCAAAGCCCTTCTGGCTCGTGTTTATCCCCGTTCTGCTTCAGGATATCCCCTCCGGGCTCGGCGAGCTTTTTGCCTACGCTCCTCTGCTCGGCACAGGAGGCACTTACCTCGGTTTCATTACCGGAAACCTCTCAAATCTGAAAGTGCCCTGCGCCATGAATTCGAGGAAGATGATGGGCACCGAAGTCGGCACAAAGGAGAACGAAATAGTCTCCACCATCTCGATTGCAACGAGCGCCATAACCACGACTCTGGTGCTTGCTGTCGGCGTTATGCTGATTGTACCGCTGACTCCCGTACTTGAGAATCCGGTTCTTCTGCCGGCGTTTAAAACGGTTATTCCCGCAATGTTCGGCGCGCTGGGTTATAAGTATTCCGAGGGCAATGCCAGGGTTGCTATCCTGCCGCTTGTGCTCGGCATCACAATCTTTCTGCTTGTTCCGACACTCACATCTTATGTCGCAATTATGGTCTTTGTCATAGCGGCAATTTCAATTGTTGCCTCGTTCTTTATGTACAAGAAAGGAGTGTTCGGCAAATGAGATATCTGCTTTACTTACTTATTGCCGCCGTTTGCGTGTGCGCGGTTTTATTCCTTGTTGCTGTTATAAATGCCATACGCATTAAGGCAAAACCCGTCGATAAAAAATCCGCCGCCCCATTCACCAAAGAGGACGAGGATAAATATGCCCGTATACTTTCCGAAATGATAAAAGTTCCCACCGTTTCGGCGGCCGAAGGCGATGACCTTACCGAATTCCGAAAGCTTCAGGCAGTGCTTAAGGAGAGTTTTCCGCTCATCCACGAAAAGCTGGAGAGAACCGATCTTGACGGAAACCTTCTTTACAGATGGAAGGGCAAAAACAGCGACGCTGACGGAATTCTGCTTATGGGTCACCAGGATGTTGTGCCGGCCTCCGAAAAGGGATGGGATCATCCGCCCTTCGGCGGTGAAATAGCTGACGGCAGGGTTTACGGCAGAGGAGCAATGGACTGCAAATGCACCGTTATGGCTGAGTTTGCCGCCGTCGAAGAGCTGCTTGAAGAGGGCTTTGAGCCCGAGCGTGATGTGTATCTTTCAACCTCCGTCAATGAGGAAATCTCAGGCGGCGGAGCGGAGAAAATTGTCGAATACCTTAAAAACAACGGAATAAGACTTGCCGCCGTTATGGATGAAGGCGGAGCGATAGTCGAAAACGCCATGCCCGGCATGAAGGCGCTTACCGCCGCAGCGGGAGTGGCCGAAAAAGGTACCTGCAATATCAAGTTTATCGCAAGGAGCAAGGGCGGTCATTCATCAACCCCGCCTTCAAACACTCCCTTTGCCCGTCTTGCAAAGTTTATATGCAGGATTGAGAAGAAAAACCCGTTTGAAAAGAAGTTCAACGAACCTGTCAAGGTTATGTTCAGACACGTGGCACCTTATCTCAGTTTCCCGTTCAGGCTTCTGCTCGGCAACCTCTGGTTTTTCAAGCCCCTTATCGGTTACGCAATGCCAAAAATTTCCGGCGAAGCGAGGGCCTTCCTTTCGGCGACGATAGTTTTCACCATGAGCTCCGGCTCCAAGGCGCCCAACGTTATTCCCGATGAGGCCTATGTAATAGCAAACATCAGACCTTCAATCAACCAGAGCGCCGGAGAATGCATTGAAATTCTCAGACAGATTGCGAAAAAATACGATATTGAAACCGAGGTTATGTTCGAGTCAAGCGCCTCAGACGTTACGGATTACAAGAGCGAGGAATTCCGCTATCTCGGAGACTGTGTTGCCGAGGTATTCCCGGAAATGTGCTTCACTCCCTACTACTGCACAGGAGGCACGGACTGCAGGAAGTATAATACTGTGAGCGAAAACTGCATAAGGTTCACCCCAATCAGAATGGATGATCAGCAGCTGGCCGCAATGCACGCAGTTAATGAGAATATCAGTACCGATGCCGTTGCCGCAGGAGTAAAATTCTATAAATATTACATCAGGAACCATAAATAATGCCATACCGCCCTTATTTTTTTCAAAATATCTTGAAAAAATAAATTATTATAGTGTATAATAATTCAAATTCAGAAAGATTCTGTGGTGTGAAATCTATGTTTCAAAACAAAAAGATTACCAGAATCATAGTTACGATTGCGGTTATTGCCGCCGTCACGGTGTTTCTTATCGTGATAATCAGGCTCCTTTCCTCGCTTCACAGTCAAAACAGGAAAATCGACGGCCTTCAGGAGTCGTATACCGAAATTCTCGAGGAAAACAGCAAGATTGAGAAAAGCATTGAAAACGGTGAGGATGAATCGAATATCGAGCGCATCGCCAGGGATGAATACAGCTATGTCAATCCCGAAGAGCGTATTTACTATGACTCTGATGCGGGGTAACCTATAATTGACGGAGGATTATACAAATCTATGCAAATCGAAGTAGGCAGTGTTGTCAGCGGCAAAGTTAAAACCATAACGGGGTTCGGAGCCTTTATTGATATCGAAGGCGGCGGAGTGGGTCTTGTCCACATCTCCGAAATATCCGAAGGATATGTCAATGATGTCAATGAAATTCTGACAGTCGGTCAGGAAGTTAAGGCAAAGGTCGTTTCCGTGACACCCGAAGGCAAGGTCAACCTTTCAATGAAAAAGGTTTCCCCGGGCGCGAACGGGCAGGGGGAAAAGAAGAACTCTGATTCGAAATCCGGTTCCCAAAGCCGTTCAGGCAGACCTCCGCAGGTATGGCAGGGCCCCAAGAAAACAAACACCGGCGAGAAGCAGTCTTTTGAAGATATGATGGCAAAATTCAAACAGGTCAGCGATGAGAAAAAATCCGATCTCAAGAGATACGACTCAAAAAGAGGCAGCGTCGGTTACTCCCGCAGAGGGCAGAACAGATAATTTAAGCTGAGGTAATGCTGCCGTGAATCCGCGGCAGCTTTTTGTATTATGAGAGAGATAGATTTAAGCATATTAACCGGAAAAATCAGGGACGCCTGTATAACCGCGAACAGGAAGCTTCCCGCCGATCTTGAGAAGGTCATTCGCTCCTGCGTTTCGTGTGAAAACAGCGAACTGAGCAAAAGCGTTATGCAGAGCCTTGCCGACAATATTGATGCGGCTGAGGAACTCGGTTTGCCGATATGCCAGGACACAGGTATGGCAGTAATATTTGCCGAAATCGGCCAGGATGTTCACTTCACCGGCGGAAATTTTGAGGATGCCGTCAACGAGGGCGTGCGCCGCGGTTATGTTGAAGGTCTTCTGCGCTGCAGCGTTGTTTCAGACCCGCTTCGTCGGGTCAATACGGGGGATAACACTCCCGCTGTAATTCACACGAGGATTGTACCCGGTGACAGAGTTAAAATAACTGTTGCTCCCAAGGGCTTCGGCAGTGAAAATATGAGCAGGCAGAAGATGTTTACGCCTTCGGCAACGAAGGAAGAAATAACTGATTTTATCGTTGATTCCGTAAGGGTCGCAGGCAGCAATCCCTGTCCCCCTGTGATTGTCGGTGTGGGTATAGGCGGCGACTTTGAGCTGTGCGCATTATTGTCAAAGCTTGCCATTTGCAGAAATGTATCGGTGCATAACCCCGACCCCTTTTATGCGGACCTCGAAGAGGAAATCCTCGGCAGGATAAATGACCTCGGTATAGGTCCTCAGGGCTTCGGCGGAAAAACAACCGCCCTTGCGGTGGCAATAGAAACATACCCGACTCACATTGCCGGCCTTCCCGTGAGTGTAAATATGGGCTGTCATGTAACCCGGCACTGCACCTTTACCGTCTGATTATAATTCAATCGCATACAAAAAACCGCCGTATTCCGTAAGGAAACGGCGGTTTGATTTTTCAGTTTGATTCAGGCTGCGGTTGAGCTTTCAACCGGCAGAATATATTTGACATTTACCCAGCCCGTTACACCCTCGTAGGCTGTTTTTGCCCAGTTTCCGGAGAATTCGGTTACCGTGATTTCGGTGCCCTTGGGAATCTCGGCAAGAACATTTGAATTGATTGACGCTTCGTCCCTGACATTGAGTTTGCCTTCATGAGTGTTTACGGTGAATTTGCCCGGAGTATAGGAATATGTCACATCCTCCTCGGGAAATTCAACTTTGAAATAAACATTGCCGGTCTTGAGCTCCATACCGTAATACTCATAAAGCTGACTGACGGTGACAAGCTCGTAGCCCTGCTCGCGGAGCTTGGGAACAACAGCTTCAACAACATCGGCGGAGAAGCCGTAGATATCGTGCATAAGTATAATCGAGCCCTTTTCCGTGTGGGTCATTATATGGTCAACTATGGACTGAATATCCGCAGCTCTCTTTTCGGCAGTTCTGTTTTTATGTGATTCGTCCTTGTACTTCCAGTCATTGGTATCAACCGACCACTGTATGAGCGGCATACCGATCTGCGCTTCAATGCCTTTGTAGAATCCGCCGGGCGCCCTGCAGAGCTTCGGCCTTTCGCCGGTTATTTCTTCAATTTTGTTGTTGACATAATCGACCTGCTCACGGAGCTCCTCACCCGAGCATTTGGTCAGATATTTGTGACCTTTGGTATGATTGCCGATTTCACAGCCCATATCATAAGCCTTCTTTATTACAGAAGGGTTTTCGTCAATGTTATATCCTACCGTGAAGAAGGTGGCAACGGAGTTGTTTGCGGCAAGAGTATTGAGAATTTTGTCCGTTGACTTGCTGTTCGGCCCGTCATCAAATGTGAAGGCTATGAGCTTCCTGTTGTAATCAGGCTTGACGGTTGTGGTTTCCGTTACGGTTTCGGTAACCGTCTGAGACAGGGTTTCATCCTGCTTCGGATTTTTATTTTTTCCGCATCCGGTCATCAGGCCCGTAATTGCGAGCGCCGCTGTTATTATTATGCAAATACTTTTCTTCATTTCTATTCCCCGTTATTTTCCGACTTTGAGATTCCGGCCTTTTGTATAGTATATCTTCACTCTTTTTCGCGGTTTTTTCTTCGGAACTGCACCGGAGTCGTTTTTTAATACCAGGTTTTCCTCTTCTTTGAGAGCATAGTTTTTGTTTGTCAGAAGAGAAGCGGTTTTCGCCGTCATATCCTCGTATGAATCCTTCACAATGTCAAAAGACGGCTTGCCTGCAAATAGGAATGAGCCGTAGCCTTTTCCTTTGAAATCGCAGAAAACAACAGATTTATTTCTTATGTCCGGCCTTAAAACCGTTTCTGTTTCGTTAATCATTTTCCTGCCTGTGATTATGAGACCGTCTTCGTTTTCAAGACCGCTCAGTTCGCTGTATTTTACCTCCGTGATGAAATTGCCGTCGCCTATATCGAATTTATTTACCAAAGCGTACGGCACATCTGTGATAAGCGCATGCTCATCTTCCGCGGAGCGCAGAGCCATAGCCGTGCGCTTAAAGCAGCTGACGGTGTTTTCGACTGCGGTTTCATCCGCAAACAGGTCCGCCCCGTCTGCGTTGAGTATGTCGTAAGCCGCAATAGCCGGCTCATTTCTGAAGTGCTCCGAAACTGCAGTCCAGACTTTTATAAGATTGTTTCTGCATAAAAGCCCTGCTCTTCCGGGGGAAGCAATATCCGCTTTTTCGGTTTTGAAATCATCCGCGTCAAGGGCAAGGATAATATATGTTCCCGCCTTGCGGCAGGTTTTGACGAGTTTATCAAGCCGTTTGAAATCCGGCTCCTCTTTGGATATTTTACCGTTTCTGAACAAAAGATACGGTCTGAGTGTCAGTTTTATGCTGTTTATTCCGGAGCTGTTTAAAAACTTGATATCGGATTTGGTGATGTAGTTTTCGAAGCATTTGCCGAAAAGTTCCCGTGCTCCGTAATCCCCGAAGCGTTCCGAAAGCGCGTTGAAAGCGCCCTTCGGTTTGAACTCAGCCACATCTCCGTTTTCTCTCAGATAGAAATAATCATCATTGATATTCATACAGCAGAGTGTAACATATTCACCCGCACGGGTGCAAAGTCTGCCGCCGGTAACTTTGATGAAGTCCTCATCTTCGATTTTCTTTTTTGAGTTTATCCATATACCGACAGCAACCGGAGTGAACGCCATCATCGCTCCGGATACCGAACCGGCAACCGCAAATTTTGCACCGGTTATCATATTTTCACCACCGTTTAATCAAATCTTCTGGCATTAATGAAACAAACCGAATTTTCCGATCCGGGCATCTTTATTCCCTGCGCATTGTCGGAAATAACGAATTTCGCCGACAGTGAGCAAAGAGGATAGCAAACGCCGTTTTTGAGCAGAAAGCTCTCCGCCTCATAGCAGGCTTTCATCATATCGTCATCCGTCTCCGCATTTATAAGCTCCCTGACGGCCTTCGCATATTTCTTTGAGGAAAGGTTGATGAAGTTTCCGTTATTGAAGGAGGCAAGGTAGTTGACGGCGTTGTCATATTCCGATTCAATGCTTGTAAGCGCCGCCTGATAAAAGCCCTTTCTGACCGAATCACTTATTCTTTCCGCGGAGTCATTTTCAATAACAATGTTGAGAGCCGTGCCGAAATGCTTCTGCCAGACCTGAATCTGCTTTCTGAGCACCTCATCCGCGGATTTCGGGCACAGCATCGTGATATTCAGGCTTTCGGTGTTCAGCTCTTTAAGCCCTGCCTGAAGATATTTTTTTGCGTCGGCTATGCTTTGCTTGATTTCGGGAGTCTGGTCACCTATTCTTATGCGATAGGGCACATAGCCGGCCATACAGCTTTCCGGCACTATACCGTGCTGCTCCGCCTCGCTTTCATAAAGGCTGCTGAAAAGTTTCCTGTCTATTGAGGAGCAGAGCGCTTTTCTTATATTTGTGTTTGAAAGACCTGCGTCGGCGCAGTTGAAAACCAGACCGTAAACAGTGTTTTTGACTTCCTTTACTACCTTGACATTTTCCGGTATTTCACTGCCGGCAGGAAGGAAAGCGGCGCTGAGTGAGCCGTTAGACAGTTTCTTGTACAGCGATTCGGTATTTGAATCAAATGAAAGCACAACCGAAGACGGCTTGGGAGTCTGCTCTCCGGCATAGTACTTATTGCTTTTAATTATAATGGAGGTTTCCGGGTCCCACGCGCTCACATAAAACGGGCCGTTGCAGAGAATATGCTTGTTTGTCAGCCCGTATCTTCCGCCCATGGAGTTGAAGAATTCCTCGTTGCAGGGCATAAACTCGCTCTCGGAGAGACGGTCAAGAAAATCATCGCATTTTTCCGTGAGTCTGAATTCGACCGTGTCGGCGTCAAGCGCGGTTACGCCGAGTGATGAAAGCTCAGCCTTGCCTGAATTTATATCGGAGGCATTTTCTATTACCATCATACGGGACGCGGCAGTAGAGCCCGTGGCCGGGTCAACTGTTCTCCTGCATGCGAAGACAAAGTCATCTGCGGTAACCTTTTCCGTGGTAAATTTTTTATAGAAATCTTCGCCGTATTCGCTTTTGAGCGAAAGAGGGCAGTACCATTCGGTATCTTTCTTGAGATGAAATGTGTAGGTGAGTCCGTCTTCGGAAATCTCCCATTTTTCCGCTATACCGGGAATGATTTCACCGTCATCGTTTTTTCTTACAAGGCCTTCGAAGACATTGTTGATTATTATCTGCGCTCCGATTTCATCGGTATACTGGGGATCTATCGTCCTCGGAGAAACAGAGAGGGGATAGGTTATGCTTTTTCCGGATCCTCTTTCGGAGCAGGAGGAGCACAGAAGCAGCGTTATCGCCGCAATGAAGAGGCAAAGTGCTTTTTTCATTTGTTTTCCTCCAGCCATTTGGCAAGTTGGTCTGCAAGCGCTCCGTTTGAAGGCTTGTTTTTATTCTGGTTTTTCATATAGTTTTCGATATCGCGTTTTCCCGCTCCCAGGCTTTCTTTTCTCTTCTCAAAGTCAGTGAGCTTTTCTCTGTAACCGCAGGAGCATATAAAGAACTTCTTTTCTCCCTCTCCCCGGATTTCAAGTTTTTTGTGGCACTCGGGACAGCGTGCGTTTGTGAGTATAGACAGACTCTTTCTGTAACCGCACTCTCTGTCCTGGCAGACAAGCATTTTTCCTTTTTTACCGTTTACCTCGAGCAGATATTTGCCGCATTCGGGGCAGACCTGGCGGGTGATGTTGTCGTGCCTGTACTGCGCGGTGCTTGACTTGACCGAGGAAACAAGGGATGTGGCATATTTGCGCATCTCATCAACAAACTGTTTGTCGTTTGCCTGGCCCTTTGCTATCTGTGAAAGACGCTGTTCCCATTTTGCCGTCAGTTCTGCGGATTTCAGGTCTTCTGGTACGATGTTTATCAGTTGCTTTCCTTTTGAAGTGGGGATGATTTCCCTGCCTCTGCGCTCAACATAGAATGAGTCAAACAGTTTTTCAATAATATCCGCTCTTGTGGCGGGAGTGCCCAGGCCGCCGGTTGTCTGAAGGACGGAACGCAGCGAGCTGTTTTCCACCTGGCTTGCGGGGTTTTCCATTGCCGTGAGCAACGTGGCCTCGTTATATCTTGCGGGAGGAGCGGTCTTGCCAGCAACAATCCTGACATCCCTGACATTGACCGTGCCTCCCTGGTGAAGCGCGGGAAGGTCCTGCCGTGCCATATCCGGATCATCGTCTGAGGCGTCTGCCATTGATGAATCATACAGGCTTTTCCAGCCGGCGGATTTGACTATCTGACCGCGGGCATAGAAGTTATGCCTGTTGACGTTGATTGTAACCTGAACCTCATCATATTCATACGGAGCGCTCAGCACGGCGAGAAAACGGCGCACAACAAGGTCGTATATGTGCCTCTCCTCACGGGAAAGGGCATTCAGGTCAACATACTGCTCGGTGGGAATAATCGCATGGTGGTCGGTCACCTTCGCGTCGTAGACTATATATTTTGTCTGTATGGATTTTGCTTTGAGCAGAGAGTTTGCCGCTTCCCTGTACGGCCCGATTGAAATTGCGCGCAGTCGTTCGGGCAATGTTGCGACAACATCCTTTGTGATATATCTTGAATCTGTTCTCGGATAGGTAAGAATTTTATGCGTTTCATAAAGGCTCTGCATGTATGAGAGGGTCTGCTTGGCGGAATATCCGTATTTTTTGTTGGCATCTCTCTGGAGTTCCGTCAGGTCATAGGCTGCGGGAGGAGCTTTGAATTTATAAGTCTTTTTGACATCGGTGAGTTTACCCGCCCCTCCTCTGACAGCATTTGCAACCGCCTGAGCGGCAGCGGCGTCAAAGAATCTGGCCTGGTTTTTTCCGTCTTTATAAAGAGCGGTAAATCCGCCGAAATCCGCCTTCACCGTGAAATAATCCCTGGGTCTGAATTTCTGTATTTCTTCCTCGCGCCTGACTATCATGGCGAGGGTGGGGGTCTGGACACGTCCGGCGGAAAGCTGGGCGTTGTGTTTGCAAGTCAGAGCCCTTGTAACGTTCAGCCCGACAAGCCAGTCTGCGTTTGCCCTGCATTGAGCGCTTTTATAGAGATTGTCGTACTGGGAGGAGGGTTTAAGCGAAGCAAAGCCTTCCCTTATCGCCTTGTCCGTCTGCGAGGATATCCAAAGCCTTTGCATCGGCTTCCTGCAGCCCGCTTTTGCGATTATCCAGCGCGCTACAAGTTCGCCCTCTCTTCCCGCGTCGGTAGCAATAATAACCCTGTCGGTATCGTTGCTTTTGAGCAGACCGCTGACGGTTTTGAACTGCTTTGAAGTCTGACCGATAACGACGAGTTTCATCCTCTCCGGCAGCATGGGAAGGTCCTCCATGCGCCAGCTTTTATATTTGTCATCATAAGCCTCGGGGTCGGCAAGAGTCACAAGATGGCCGAGAGCCCAGGTAACTATGTATTTATCGCCCGAAAAGCAGCCGTTTCCCTTCCTGTTGCAGCCCAAAACACGGGCAAGGTCTTTTGCGACAGAAGGTTTTTCGGCAAGAACAAGCGCTTTTGCCATGAGTTGCACCTCTAAACATTATTTCATTTTATCATATCATTACAGAACGGAATGTTTTTTCTAAAACAGAAAAATAATTATTAAATTTATTTAACTGTTTTTTATAAAGCGGTTCATTTTGCCGTTGTAATATTTTCCGCAATATGATAGAATACAACAGTAAAAGGACGAGTCCTTTTTTCAGAGAGACATCGCGCTTATTTCACCTTTCGGGGAAGTGGTTTTATATTTGCAAGAATCAACAGTATGGGGCTTTACGGCATTGAAAGCTATATGGTCGGCATTGAGGTTGACTACGGTCAGGGGCTGCCTAAAATTGAGATTGTCGGTCTGCCGGATACTGCGGTAAGCGAATCCAAAAACAGAGTTAAGTCCGCAATTAAAAATATCGGTTTCAGTTTTCCCGCAAGCAGGGTGACAATCAACCTTTCGCCTGCCGATAAGCGCAAGGAGGGCCCTGTTTATGACCTTCCGATATTGATGGCAATAATCAAAGCGGGTTATCAGATACAGTGCAATCTGGATGACTGCGCATTTATCGGTGAGCTTTCGCTTGACGGTTTGGTGCGTCATGTTAACGGCGCTCTTCCGATGGTAATCAGGGCAAAAGAGAGCGGCATAAAGCGTGTTTTTGTGCCGAAGTCAAATGCGCTCGAATGCAGTGTGGTAGAGGGAATAGAAGTCTACGCGATTGAATCGGTCCGCGAAGCGATTGACCATCTGACGGGTGAAAAGCCGCTCGAAAAAGAGGTGTATAACGGCGCAAGCGCGGACATTCCTTCCGGGCCGATGCCGGATTTCAGCGACGTTATGGGTCAGCAGGAAGCCAAGTACGCTCTCGAAATTGCCGCGGCAGGCGGTCATAATATTCTTATGTGCGGCCCTCCCGGGTCGGGAAAAAGTATGCTCGCAAAACGTCTGCCTTCCATTCTTCCGGATATGACATTTGAGGAAAGTCTGAGGACTACCGAGCTTTACTCTATAGCGGGTGTTCTGCCCGAGGGCGTTTCGCTCATCAGCCGCCGTCCGTTCAGATCTCCGCATCATACCGTATCGCCTGCGGGTCTTACCGGCGGAGGAGCAATACCGAGGCCGGGCGAGATTTCCCTTGCGCACAACGGCGTGCTGTTCCTGGATGAGCTTCCCGAGTTTTCAAGGACTGCGATGGAGGTTCTCAGGCAGCCTATGGAGGATGATAAAATAACCATTTCAAGGGCGAGCGGCTCGGTTACCTACCCTTGCAGCGCAATGATTGTCTGCGCTATGAATCCCTGCCCCTGCGGATTCTACGGGCATCCGAAAAGGAAATGCACCTGCCCGGAGGGAGCGGCAAAAAGATACCTCTCAAAAATATCCGGCCCGATGCTTGACAGAATAGATATACAGATTGAAGTTCCCCCCGTGGATTTCGATAAACTCTCCTCAAAGGTCAAGGGTGAGAGTTCGGCTGAAATAAAAAAGAGAGTCAACGCCGCGAGGCAGATTCAGAATGAACGCCTTAAGGGCACCGGAATAACCTGCAACGCAAAGATGGACCCCGCGGCAACAAAACTCTATTGCAATCCCACACCCAAGGCAATGGTTATGCTCGAGCAGATATTTGAAAAACTTGATTTTTCCGCGCGTGCATACGACAAGGTTCTGAGAGTGGCAAGGACAATCGCCGATCTTGAGGGAAAAACGGATATTTTACCCGAACACATAGCGCAGGCGGTTCAGTTCAGGTCGCTTGACAGGCTCCTCAGGCGTTCGTAAATATTGTGTAAACATTGCATACGGCATTTGCATAAAACGGGTTTTATTGATATAATGAAAAAAACGGCAAGGAAAGGGTGAATTATTTGAATAAGGATTTCACCGAAGATATTGAAAATACGCAGGAAGAAAATTCTTCTCTGCAGCCGGAGGAAACTCCGGAAACCGCCGTCGAAGAGGCAAAGGAATCTGCTGACGGTAATGAAGAAACCGCAGAGGACATCGGTATAAACATATGCCCCAACTGCGGAGAACGCGAGATTGAAGAAGGGGAGTATTACTGCAAAAAGTGCAGCAGGGAGCTGATGAGGACAAAGATACCCGTTCCCGCTAAGATTTTGGGTGTGGTTGCCGTCATCTGCGCTGTTTTCGCATTCATAATGACTGTTCTCATTGCCGCGCCTGCACTCCAGGTTATCAAGGGCGACTTGTCCGCGGATAAAAAAATCTGGTTCGGCGCGTATGAAAACTATGCCGATGTTGAAGAGATGCAGATTGAGGTAAGCCAGATTATAAACGGCACAAGCCTCGTCTCCGGCTTCAACAACCTGTGCAACAGACTCGGCAGCACCTTCACATTTGATAACTTTATTTCTACCGGAGCAAGATACAGACTCAAAGTATATAAGTGTGTTTATAAAATGTACGGGCCGATAAAAGCCAACGAGTATGCGGCAAGAGTATTTACCTCACCGAATGATTCAACTTTTATAAAGCATAACGGGTTTATGAAAGAGAGTCAGGCTGTTTACGATGAATATACCTCCGCAATAGAAAAGGTCAGGGATATTGTTGCCCCTCTCAACGAGGGTGAGCCCACTCCCGCCGAAATCGGCGCAGTGATCCCGAAGATTCTTGACTTAAAAGAAAGCGGGGATGTTCCGGCGGTATGGTTTTACTATATGGCTTATGATATTTCCGCGTCAAGCGACTACACCGTTAAGCAGAGGCTTGAGTTAATCGACGGTGTTGACAAGGCGGCTAAGGAGAGTAAGAGAGACTACTCCTGGCTTTATTATGAAGATTATATTGGTCAGCTCGTTTCCGCCGGCAGAGATGACGAGGCGATGTATTACATAAAAGAGCTCAAAAAAGACGACCTGAGCAATGAGGTTCCCGTCATTGCCGAGGAGAGAATCCTTATCAGGAAAAAGGATTTTGAGGCGGCGGATAAGCTTGTTGATGAGTTCTGCGCAAACAATCTCACAACCGAAGGTAAGCAATCCGACGATAATTATATCCTGATGATAAACCTCGAAAGAAGCCGCAGAAACTATGACGGGGCAAGAGCTCTTCTTGATGAGGCAATGGAAGAGTATTCCCTCATTCCCGAGTTTGACCGTCAGTATGCACTCATCTACCTGGTTGAAGGTGATTACGAAAGCGCGTTTGACAGCATATCCGACGCAAACGAAAAGGCTTACTACAGGAGCTATTATTACGGCGACATATCCGCCTATACTCCGGAGCTTGATGAAACAAGCTACCTTGTTGCAAGCCTTTGCAAGGAAAAGGGCGTTATCAAAGATGCCGATAAGCTTGAAAAGCTCAATCAGATGATGGATTCCATTGAAGGAGTAACCGCAGGAGAAAAGACGGAGGATATTCTCAGCGGCAAGGTTACCGTTGAGCAGGTGCTTACGGAAGGAGTGTGCGATCTGATATGACATGGCTTTATATTATATCAAAGTTTATTGTTTTTCCGGGCGCGTATCTCCGCGGATTCTGGGAGCATCTGACCTGCAAACTGCTGAAACTGCCCGTCGAGCCGGGCGGATATCTCAGAATGGATGAAGCCTGCGGTCATGTTGAGCATTCCCTCGCGCGCAAACAGTTTGCGGCTTTCCTCATGGCCACCGGACCCGGCTTTATGAATTTCATAACCGGTTTGTTCATTTTCCTCTGGGGTTTTATCAACCTCAAATATATGGGCATGACGTTTTATGATTCCGTGCCGCTGTTCATACTTTATGTTCTCTGCGTTTATGTCGGGGCTTCTTTGCTCTGCTGTTTATTCCCTCTTACCGAGGACGTGCTGAACTATTGGAGCATTGCTTACACAAAGAACCCGAAAAGAAAAATAATCGGCAGCATCCTCGGCTTTATACCGATGCTTTTGACAAGGATAGGCGCTTTTCTCGAAAAGTATTGCGTAATATTTGTGTTATGGGTTGCCTTCCTTATCTGGCAGATGATATAAAAACGACCCCGTCTGTTTTGTTACAGACGGGGTTTTCCGTTAGCTGATATTATTCGTAGAGAGGATATTTTTTGCAAATCTGACTGACTTCGGCTGCTATATCGTCTTTCCTGCCGTCAAAGTCGGTAGCGCATTGCAGTATGAATTCCGCGATTCTGTCCATATCCGCGGGCTTAAGTCCCCTTGTTGTGACTGCGGCGGTGCCGAGCCTTATACCGCTTGTAACAAACGGCTTTTCGGGGTCGTTGGGTATGGCGTTCTTGTTTGCGGTGATATGAACCTCATCGAGTTTCTTCTCAAGGTCTTTGCCTGTGATGTTGAGAGAACGCAGGTCAACAAGAATCAAATGGTTATCCGTGCCTCCGCTGACCATATTTATATTTCTTGAGCGCAGACCCTCAGCGAGAGCGGCGCAGTTGGTGACGATTTGCTGCTGATACTGTTTGAATTCCGGTTTGAGTGCCTCACCGAAGCAAACGGCCTTTGCGGCAATTATGTGCATAAGAGGACCGCCCTGGTTTCCGGGGAAGATGGCCTTATTGATAGCCGGACCAAGCTCTTCTTTTGCAAGTATGAGACCGCCTCTCGGGCCCCTGAGAGTCTTATGCGTAGTTGTAGTGACTATATCCGCATAGGGAACCGGTGAGGGATGAAGGCCTGCCGCCACAAGGCCGGCAATGTGAGCCATATCAACCATAAAGTAAGCGCCTACGGACTTTGCTGTTTTTGCTATGCGCTCAAAATCGATGATTCTCGGGTAAGCGGAAGCGCCGGCAACGATAAGCTTCGGGGAGTTCCTGTTTGCCAGAGTCTCAAGTTCGTCATAGTCAATAAAACCGTCATCGTTTACGCCGTAGGGGATGAAGTTATAAAGCTTTCCGCTTGCGTTGACAGACGCTCCGTGTGTCAGATGTCCGCCGTGAGCAAGGCTCATTCCCATAACGGTGTCTCCGGGCTTGACAACAGCGGCGTAAGCCGCCATATTTGCCTGGGCGCCCGAATGTGCCTGAACATTTGCAAATTCTGCTCCGAATATCTTTTTTGCTCTCTCAATAGCGAGATCTTCAACGATGTCAACATATTCACAGCCGCCGTAATACCTCTTTCCGGGGTAACCTTCGGCATATTTGTTTGTAAGAACGCTGCCCATAGCCGCCATGACAGCAGGGGAAACTATGTTTTCCGATGCAATCAATTCAAGATTGTTGCGCTGTCTGTTGAGTTCAAGTCTCATTGCCGCGGCGACTTCGTGGTCATACTTGTCAACAAAGCTTATTGTATCGAGGTAATCACCGTACATTTGAACCGCTTCCTTTCCTAATAAATCCAGTAAAGTATATCATCATTTGATTTTTGAGTCAATCGGTTAAGTGCATAAAAGAGAGCTGCACTTATGCTTTTTTCTTGACGGTTAAGTTAGATTGTTATATAATTTAAAAGATATCTGTGTTTAACAAACAGAGTGAGGTGCAGGCATGGAAGACATTAAGCGCATAATTACAGAGGGCAGGACTGCAATGGGCATTGAGTTTGGCTCGACAAGGATAAAAGCGGTTCTTATTGATGAAAAAGCGAATCCTCTTGCGTCCGGTTCTTTCGACTGGGAAAACAGTTATGAAAACGGAATCTGGACCTATTCTCTTGACGAGGTTTGGGAGGGACTCGGTTCCGCGTTTGCCGCTGTCAAAGCCGATGTATTGAAGAAATACGGCGTTAAACTGACCACGGTCGGTTCAATGGGCATAAGCGGAATGATGCACGGCTATCTTGCCTTTGACAAGGACGGGAATCAGCTTGCGCAGTTCAGGACATGGAGAAACACAATAACCGCGCAGGCCTCGGAAAAACTCAGCGCTCTGTTCAATTTCAACGTTCCTCAGAGATGGAGTATATCGCATCTGTATCAGGCAATGCTGAATAAAGAGGAGCACGTTAAGGATATTGCGGCGGTTTATACCCTTGCCGCCTATGTTCATTTCCGCCTTACCGGCGAGAGAGTGGTCGGCATAGGTGAGGCAAGCGGAATGTTCCCGATTGACAGTGAGACCTTTGACTATGACAATACTATGATAAATTCGTTCAGGGAGCTCACCGGAGATTATGCGTGGGATATATATGACATCCTGCCATCCGTACTTACGGCGGGGGAAAGCGCCGGAAAGCTGACAGAGGAAGGAGCTCTTCTGCTTGACCCGACAGGGGAGTTCAAGGCGGGAATACCTCTTTGCCCTCCCGAGGGAGACGCAGGGACCGGTATGACGGCAACAAATTCCGTAGCCGAAAGAACAGGTAATATTTCCGCGGGTACTTCCGTATTTATGATGGTTGTGCTCGAAAAGAAGCTTTCCGAACTTCATACCGAAATAGATATGGTTACCACTCCGTCGGGCAGACCGGTTGCCATGGTGCACTGCAATAACTGCTCCGGTGAAATTGATGCCTGGGCGCAGCTGCTCACCCGTATGTGCAACGAAATGGGAGCGGATGTCAGTATATATAAGGTGCTTGACAAGATGTTTGAGCTTGCCCTTAAAGGAGACAAGGACTGCGGAGGATTGATTGGCTACAACTATCTTTCGGGTGAGGTTATTACCGGACTTGACAGAGGGAATCCCCTGTTTTTCAGAAAACCGGACAGCAAATTCACACTTGAGAATTTCTCAAGGATGCAACTTTATTCTGCGGCAGCGACTCTCGGCATAGGCAAGGAGATACTTGACAGGGAGAATGTCAGAATTGACAGACTCCTCGGTCACGGCGGTTATTTTAAAGCGCCCGTATCCGGCCAGACGGTTATGGCAGCGGCTCTGGATGCACCGGTATCCGTTATGAAGACTGCGGGAGAAGGCGGCCCCTGGGGTCAGGCGATTCTCGCCCTCTATATGGCGGCAAAGAAGGAAGGACAAAGTCTGGAAGATTTCCTGGATGAGGAGATTTTCTCATCAATGGATTCGTTTGAAATTGCTCCTTCTCAGGAGGATAAGGACGGTTTCCGCAAGTTCCTCGACGGCTATAAGAAAGGCCTTGTTGCGGAGGAAGCGGCAGTTTCAACAGATTAAAAAGATACAGGGAGAAAAAGATGAAAGTTCTGATGATAAACGGAAGCAGACGCGAAAAGGGCTGCACATATACTGCTCTTTCCGTTGTCGCAAAAGCCCTCAATGAAGAAAATATTGATACGGAAATCATATATATCGGCAAGGATGCCGTGAACGGAAAAATAGATGAAGCGGTAAAAAATGCCGCGCAAAAGATGAAAGAATCTGACGCTCTGATTGTCGGTTCACCCGTTTACTATGCAGGGCCTACGGGAGAGGTTATTGCCTTCCTTGACAGGCTGTTTTCCGTTGCCGAAAGCGATCTTCGCCTTAAGCCCGCGGCTTGCATAACCTCGGCAAGGAGAGCGGGAACAACCGCAACTCTGGATGACCTCGGCAAATATTTCGCCTTTGCGGAAATGCCTGTTGTTTCATCCCGTTACTGGAATATGGTCCACGGCTCATCTCCGGCCGATGTTGAGCTGGATGAGGAAGGTAAGCAGATAATGACCGTTCTCGGCAAAAATATGGCGTGGATACTCAGATGCATTGAGGCAGGTAAAAAGGCTGGGATTGAGAAACCCGGAGCGGTTAAAAAGACATATACAAATTTCATAAGATAAAAAAGTACCGGAGCGGAAATATTCGCTCCGGTTAATTATTGTATTTTATTTTTGTTACTGTGAAAGTGAATTTCTGACAGCCTCCGCCCTTGCTATATCCCTTTGAGCAACTGTTTCTATGCTGCTGTTCGTAACAGAAAGAGTGGCAGGCTGCATTTCGATAATAAGCGTATTGATTTTTTCTATCGGAATATCAATCAATCCGCCCGCGACGCCGCACCTCACCAGAGAGATGAGCTGCATAAACTCAGTGCCTCCGAGCACCCTTGCGTTTTTAAGGATTCCGAGAGCCCTGAATACTCTGTCCTGTCCCGCGGTGTCTTCGAGCAGTCTCTGCGCGGAGGTCTTCTCCTGGGCAATTAACTGCATAACAATTGATTGCAGGTTCGATATTGCCGTCTGCTCGGTTATTCCGAGAGTGAGCCGGTTGCTTATCTGATAGATATCGCCTATCGGACTGCTTCTTTTGCCGTAAACTCCGGATATACTCAGCCCGAGTTTTGATACTGTGTTTGCCAGGTCGGATATCCGGCCGTTTTCGGTGAGAGCCGGCAGATGAAGGAACACCGACGCCCTCATAGCCGTACCGAGGTTTGAGGGGCTGCTGGTAAGATAGCCTATACCGTCGTCAAAGGCGTAGTTTACTTTACCGTCTACTTTATTGTCGATGGAGTCCGCCTCTTCGTATGCTCCGTCAAGGTCAAGTCCGGGTTTCATTACCTGAAGGCGTATATGGTCCTCTTCGCAAAGCATAATGCTTACACTTTCATCCTCCGACAGGAGCAGACCGGTTCCTTCCGCCTGAACAGTGAATTCCGGGCTTATTATGTGACGCTCGGCAAGAGATACTGCCTGCAGGTGGGAAAGGGCAGACATATCCGTGAAATTAAGCGCGGGTTCACAGCCGTCAAGCGCGTCTTTGATAATTCCGCCTATCTGCGTTTTGGTTGCGGCGTCAAGCTTTGAGGGGAAGAGAAAATCATCAAGGTTTCTCGCAAGTCTTATTCTTGTGCTGATAACAATATCATCCTGCTCGCCGGGGTTCATATACCATTTATTCACTGCCGGTCACCCCCCTCAAGCGCTTTGATTTCATCTCTGATTTTTGCTGCTTCCTCAAAATTCTGGGCGGCAACCGCTTTATCCATTGCTTCCCTGAGCTCACGGATTTTATCGGCGTTGCCCGCGTCGGGTATTTCGGCTGAGGCCTCACGGCCTGCGCTTATCTTACCCTGATATCTTGTTTCGCCATGCATTCGTCTGATGGAGGGAAGAAGCTTATCATAAAAGGTTTTGTAGCATTCCGAGCAGCCTGCCTTACCCTCCCCGGCGATATCGCTGAAGGTGGAGCCGCATCTGGGGCATCTTTCCGTTTTTTCGGGTGAAACAGAGGGCAGCATATCATTCAGAAAGCTGCCGAAAAGACCCGGAAGATTAACATTGAAACCCGAAAAGACATCATTGTATCCGAGATGAATGGCGCATTCCCTGCAAAGATGCAGTTCGGACATTTCGCCGTTTATTATTTGTTTAATGTGAGTTCCCGCCTCATTTTTTCCGCAATTCTGACATAGCATTGAAGCTTCACTCCTTCCGGAATTTGCAGAGATAATAATTGAATTTGCCGGCAGTTATTACCGTCGGAACGCAATGTATCAAGCCGACAATTTATTATTATAATTATAGATCACTTCGCTTCGGAAATCAATACAAACTTTTGATACGCCCGTCCGCTCCGGAACTCATTTTTAAATCCGGGTTAACACATTTTTAACATATGTCTGATATAATCATTATGCAATATTAAATGCAATGATTTGCGCAAAAGAGTCAAAGGAGGATGTAAAAATGGCATCAATCATTCAAAAAATCGTGGCTTTCTTTATGAGCATTCTTGCGACTTTCGGATTATTCTCCGGTAAGCCCGAGCCCGATGTTAAAGTGGGCAACGCCGGCTATCGCATCGATAAGCAGACGGTCGAGTTTTCATTCAAGGCAAATACCTCTACCGGCTTTACCTGGAGTTATGAAACCGAAGGTGACGACGGTGTTCTTGAAATGACCGGAGAAGACTATGTGACGGATAAAAAATCAGGCAATATGGTGGGCGTAGGCGGAACGCAGTATTATACTTTCAAAGCACGGAAGCCCGGCAAGGCGACATTGACCTTTTCATATTCCCGTTCGTTTGAAGAAAACAGCACGATTGAGCAGTATGTTGCCGTCATAAACGTTTCGGACGATTTGAGCATAACCGTTGACAGTTTCACTCAGAAATAATGCGCGGGAGGGAGCTGACCTTCCTTTTCCTGCGTTTTCAGATTATCAACCAAAAACAGAGGGACCGTGAATTTCACGGTCCCTTAAATTTGCATATCCTGTTTTATCAGTTGTTATAACCGGTATCCAGGGCTTTGAAATTGATTTCCTTCAAAGCAGCCTTTCTGGCTGAAACGACCTTATCAAGCGCCTTGTCAATGTTATCGTAGGGAACAACACCCGTTTCCTTGATGACCTTGCCTATCATTATCATATTGGCAAGTGTCGGCGCGTTGATGTCATTCGCAAGCTTTGTGGCGGGGATATAGTGAACCTCAACATCGGTTCTGTTGACCTTTCTCTCAATAAGAGTGGAGTCAACAAAGATTTTGCCGCCCGGTACAACTGCGTCCTCATACTTGTCAAGCGAGGGCAGGTTCATAACAATGAGAACATCGGGCTTTGAAACTATCGGAGAGCCGACGGGTTCATCGCTGATGATGACACTGCAGTTTGCCGTGCCGCCGCGCATTTCGGGGCCGTATGAGGGAAGCCATGAGAGCTGCTTATTTTCGAGCAGCGCCTTGTATGCGAGAAATTTTCCCGCAAAGAGAACGCCCTGACCGCCGAAGCCGGCTATAAGTATCTGAGTGGTCATATTATTCGCCCTCCTTTGCGCTTCTGTCTTTGTAAACGCCGAGAGGATAATAAGGAATCATATTCTCATCTATCCATTTGAGAGCGTCAATGGGAGTCATACCCCAGTTTGTCGGGCAGGATGAAACGATTTCAACAAGAGAAAATCCCTTGTTGTTCACCTGATTTTCAAACGCCTTCTTTATGGCTTTGCGGGCCTGGTTTACGTTCTTGACATTGTTTACGGCAACTCTGGCGATATACTCCGGACCGTCGAGGGTTGAGAGAAGCTCACAGATCCTGATTGGATAACCGGCTGTTTTTACGTCTCTGCCGTAGGGAGAGGTCTGGGTAATCTGACCGGGCAGTGAAGTCGGAGCCATCTGACCGCCGGTCATACCGTAGATTGCGTTGTTGACGAATATAACAGTGATGTTTTCGTTTCTTGTTGCGGAGTGAACGGTTTCCGCCATGCCGATTGAGGCAAGGTCGCCGTCGCCCTGATAGGTAAATATGATGTTCTCGGGCAGGCTCCTCTTGAGACCTGTTGCAACCGCGGGTGCTCTGCCATGAGCGGCCTCAACCATATCACAGCTGAAATAGTTATAAGCCATAACCGCGCAGCCTACAGGAGCAACGCCGATGGTTCTGCCCTCAATGCCGAGTTCGTCGATTGCCTGGGCAACGAGGCGGTGAATTATACCGTGGGTGCAGCCGGGGCAGTAATGGAGCGGCGCATCGGTCAGTGATTTGGGTTTTTCAAATACGATTGCCATTATTTATTACCTCCTGCCGCTTTTTTGATTGAGTCAAATACCTGATCGGGTGAGGGGATCATACCGCCTGCTCTGTTACAGAGTGTAACGGGAACCCTGCACTCGCTTGCAAGGGCTATATCCTCTATCATCTGACCCATTGACAGCTCAACGGAGATTATCTCCTTGCAGTGAGTTGCCGCCTTGGCGATTGCCTCTTTGGGGAAGGGCCAGATTGTGATGGGTCTGATAAGGCCTGCCTTGATACCCTGTTTTCTTGCCTCAACAACGGCGTTTCTGGAAACACGGGCGGCAATGCCGAATGCGACAACGCATATCTCGGCGTCATCCATCATATACTCTTCATACCTGACCTCGTTTTTCTCAACCTGTGCGTATCTTTCGTAGCGCTCGAAGTTTGTCTTTTCAAGCTCTTCGGGCACGAGGTAGAGCGAGTTGATTATATTGTGTTTTCTCTGCATCTTTGTGCCGGTGACAGCCCAGGGTTTCTCTATCATTTCGGGGGCTGTTTCGGGGAGCTCAACGGGCTCCATCATCTGACCCATGGTGCCGTCTGCGAGCAGCATTGCGGGCATACGGTATTTATCCGCAAGGTCAAATGCGAGGCCTGTAAGGTCCGCCATTTCCTGCACCGAAGCCGGGGTGAGCACTATCAGATGATAGTCGCCGTGTCCGCCGCCCTTGGTGGCCTGGAAATAATCGGACTGAGAGGGCTGGATACCGCCGAGACCGGGGCCGCCTCTCTGCACGTTGACTATGAGTGCGGGCAAATCTGCGCCCGCTATGTATGATATACCTTCCTGTTTAAGTGAAACTCCGGGGCTTGATGATGAAGTCATAACCCTTTTGCCCGTGGATGCAACGCCGTAAACCATATTGATTGCGGCGATTTCACTCTCAGCCTGAAGGAAGACTCCGCCTTCAATTTTGGGCATTCTCTTTGCCATATATGCGGCAAGCTCCGTTTGCGGAGTGATGGGATATCCGAAGTAGTGAAGACAGCCGGCTCTGATGGCGGCCTCAGCTATTGCTTCGTTACCTTTCATAAGAACTTTTTCAGCCATTTTCAACACCTCACTTTTCTACTGTTATAACGCAGTCGGGACACATGGTTGCGCAGAAAGCGCAGCCGATGCATTTGGACTGATCTGTCATTTCAGCGGGAGAATGTCCTTTTTTGTTTATTTTGTCCTTTGCAATAACGAGAATCTGTTTGGGGCAGGCGCTCACGCACAGTCCGCAGCCCTTGCACAGATCCGTATCAAAGGTAACCTTTGCCATTAAAAACATTCCTTTCTTAACTGTAATACTTTGCCTGTAACCGGAGAGGAAAAACATTTTCCAGCCTGACATCTCCGGCAATATCGCTTTTTACGCTCGTCATCACAACGGGTACTCCCGACAGAGCGGAAAGCTCCGCGGCTGCCGCAGCGCTTTTTTCAACCGTTTCGGCGGCGGTTTCCTCTCCGAGATTGGAGTTGTTGACTATTCCCGTAAACGGAATTCTGCCCGCCGCTTCAATTTCTTTCATGACTTCAAAGGCATCTGCCGCGGTCATCGTAAGAGGGCGGTAAAAATTTACCACGTAGAGGTTGTTATAGTCGTTTTCCTCCAGAATGAAGGGAGTGAATCTGCCCAGGGCATAGGCGCCTCTGTCATCTCCGCCGATATCAAGCACCGCGCACCTCTCTCTTCTTTCAAAAAGTCCGTAGAGCTCCTGAGGAAGAGCGGGCAGGTCGACGTTTGAATTGGCAAAGCGGGGAGAGATGAGCCTTATGCCTGCCGTGTTCAGCAACTCTTCGCTGTCCTTTGTGCGGAAATACGGATTGACAATATCCATATCCGCTATATCAACTTCTTTTCCGTTGTTTTTCAGGTAAAGCGCATAGTTTACCGATATATTTGTTTTGCCGCTGCCGTAGTGGCCGCAGAAAAGAGTTACTCTTCTGTCACTCAGCATACCTTATGGCACCAGTTGTGTTTGTCTTCAATCTTGCCCCACTGGATACCGGTAAGCTCGTCATAGAGCGCCTGAGTAACATCACCTATTTTGCCGCCGTTAACCTCAAACTCTTCGCCCTTGTAGCTGAGCCAGCCGATTGGTGAAACAACTGCCGCAGTGCCTGTGCCCCAGGCTTCTTCAAGTTTGCCCGCTCTGGCAGCGTCAAAGAGTTCGTCAACGGAGATGAGGCGCTCGGAAACTTTGTATCCTTTCTCTTTGAGAAGCTCAACGCAGGATTTTCTTGTAACGCCGGGAAGTACCGAACCTGTGAGTTCGGGAGTTACGATTTCGCCGTCAATCTTGAACATAACATTCATTGAGCCGACTTCTTCGATATACTTTCTGTGAACACCGTCAAGCCAGAGAACCTGGGTAAAGCCCTTTTCCTCCGCCTTTTCGCCGGCTCTGAGGGAAGCGGCATAGTTACCGCCGCACTTGGCATAGCCGGTGCCGCCCTTGACCGCTCTGACATCCTCGGACTCTATGGCGATTTTAACGGGGTTGATTCCCTCTGCATAATATGCGCCGACGGGGGAGCAGATTACGACGAAGGTTGCGATTTTAACGGCATGAACACCGAGATGGGGTTCGTTGCCGTACATAAACGGTCTGAGATAGAGGGAAGTGCCTTCCGAATGGGGAACCCAGTCCTTTTCCATCTCAACGATGGTGTCAAGAATCTGAAGAGCATCCTTCTCGTCAATCTGAGGAAGGCAGAGCCTTTCCGCAGAGTTGTTCATACGTCTGATGTTTTCCATGGGGCGGAACATACGGATGTCTCCGTTGACTGTTCTGTATGCTTTGAGTCCTTCAAAAATCTCCGTGCCGTAGTGAAGAACGGTTGATGCGGGATGAATGGGAATGTAGTCAAAGGGAACGATTCTTGCATCGTGCCAGCCTTCTTCAGCTGTATAATCCATCATAAACATATGATCGGTAAAGATTTTTCCGAAACCGAGTTTGGATTCATCTGCGGGTTTTGCCTTGGGGTTGTTGGTTTTTGTGATTTTGATTTCCATTTTATTGACTTCCTTTCATAATCTTTTATATTACAGCAGATTTCTCATTATTTTTCCGCTGACCGTTTTGGGAAGATCCTCGCGGAAAACAACGAGTCTGGGGTATTTGTAAGGAGCGGTATGCTCTTTGACATATTGCTGGATTTCCTTTTTCAGCTCTTCCGTACCTTCCGTGCCGTTGGTCAGGACTATGCTTGCTTTGACTATCTGGCCTCTGACAGGGTCGGGCGCGGCGGAAACTCCGCACTCAAGAACATAAGGAAGCTCCATTATTACGCTTTCTATTTCAAACGGTCCTATGCGGTAGCCGGAGGATTTGATGACGTCATCGACTCTGCCGACATACCAGAAAAATCCGTCTTCATCCATCCAGGCCGTATCGCCCGTGTGATACCAGCCGTCTCTCCAGGTTTCCGCCGTTTTATCGGGAGAACCGAAGTAGCAGACCGCTATGCCGTTTGGTATTCCCTTGCTGATATCGACGCATATTTCGCCGGTTTCTCCGGGAGGAACCGGTTTGCCGTCCGTATCAAGGAGTTTGATATTCAGGTGAGGTGCTGCTTTGCCCATTGATCCGACTTTATGGTCCGCTCCTCTGAAGTTCGCGAGCAAAACGGGGCTTTCCGTCTGACCGAAGCCTTCGAGTATCTGCAGACCCGTGGCCTTTTCAAACTGTCTGTAAACCTCGGGGTTCAGAGCTTCGCCTGCCGTTGTCATATGCTGCACTGAAGACAGATCGTAGTGCGTGATATCCTGCTTGATGAGCATCCTGAGTATTGTGGGCGGCGCGCAGAAGGTTGTGATGTTGTATTTTGCGAACATCGGTAAAACATCTTCCGCGTGGAAGCGGTCAAAGTCATATACAAAGAGTGAAGTTTCACACATCCACTGGCCGTAGAGCTTTCCCCAGGCCGCCTTTGCCCAGCCGGTATCCGATATTGAGAAGTGGATTCCGTCGGGATCGACGTCGTGCCAGTATTTTGCCGTGTGGAACTGGCCGAGCGGATAGAGGTAGTTATGGGTTGCAATCTTGGGATATCCCGAAGTGCCAGAGGTGAAATACATCAGCATGTAATCCTTGCCGCAGGGCGCATCGGCGGGTCTCGGGTAATGGCTGCTGTAAAGAACATATTCTTCGTTAAAGGTCCGCCACCCATCGCGCTCGCCGTTTACGATCATCTTATTGGCCATGCCGTCGTAACTCTTGAGCGCCTCGTCAACATTGTCACAAACCTCGCCGTCTGCCGTGCAGATTATTGATGTGATATTCGCCGCCTTGAATCTGTATTCGAAGTCATGAACAAGCAGCTGATTTGTGGCGGGGATGGGTATTGCGCCGAGCTTGTGAAGGCCGAGTATTGCAAACCAAAACTGATAGTGTCTCTTCAGCACAAGCATTACTCTGTCACCCTTCTTGATGCCGAGACTCTTGAAGTAGTTTGCGCAGCGATTTGAATTTTGCTTTATTTCTTTAAATGTAAATGATTTATATTCCTTATTGTTTGAAACATAGTGGAGCGCGATTTTATCGGGATCTTTGTTTGCTATCTCATCAACGATATCAAACGCAAAGTTAAAATGCTCCTGATTTTTGAAACTGATGGAAACCGGTGTTCCGTTTTCATCTTCGACGGTGTCGATATATCTCTTATATACACGGTCTTTTGTGTCTCTTATATGTCCTTTTGACGGGGCATCGACCTTTTTTGCCGCCGCAAGTTCAGGAATCGGCTCGCCGGTCGGGTTGAGGACTATTGCGTAAAAGCTGCAGTCCTGCCCGTTGACCGCTATCATTCCGTGGGGAGTGCCGGAATCGTAATATATGCTGTCTCCGGGCCCCAGTGTCTCTTTGTGCTCGCCGACCTGGACGCACAGGTAGCCGTCAATGACTATATCGAGTTCCTGACCGCTGTGGCTTGTGAGTTCAATTGCCTTGCGCTGAGCTTCCTCATCGTATTTGCTCACAACATAGAGAGGCTCCGAAATCCTGTTTCTGAAAGCATACGCCATGTTGTAGTAAGTCATGCCGTGGGCATCCGTAATCTTCGGCGCATCGCCTTTACGGTTAACGAAGTAGGAATAGAGCTTGGGGCTGTGTCCCTCGATAAGGTTGGTAACATCTACCGAGAAAGCCGCAGCACATTTGTAGAGGAATGCGAAGTTAAGGTCGCTCTCACCGTTTTCACAGGCAAGATATTCTTCGACAGTTGTTCCCGTCTTTTCTGCCATGGTTTCGACCGAAATACCCTCGACCTCGCGAAGCTCCCTGATACGGGCGGCCATCTCTTTGATTCTGGTATCGAGATTTGATATTTCCATTTTTTCCTCCTGGAGTGCCGGGCGGGCTGCTCAATAAAAAACCCGCCCCAAAGTTGATTGAAAACTTTGAGACGAGCCATGAAAAATCAAAACCCGCGGTACCACTCAAATTGCGCTTTAAAAGCACCTCTCATCAGGCTCAGACAAGCCTTATGCATTCACGCAGCAATCACGGGGAGGTTCTACTCACTTTCGCTTTCTTCCTCCCGGCTCGGAAGCTACAATCCTGTGCCGTAAACTGACAGCTCACACCGAACGCTGTCTCTCTGAAAAGCCACATTGCACAGGCTCTCTTCGTCAAAGCCTTTATTGCACAATATAATAAATCAACTTTCCGTATTTGTCAATGTTTATTTTTAACGAATTAAACACCTTGATTAAGCCTGATTTTCAAATATTATTGAAAAACCGGCAGTATTCACCCTGCACAGGAGCGCTTTTGAGGGATTAAAGGAGATTCCTGCGGATTTTTCCGCTGATGGTTTTCGGAAGTTCATCACGGAATACCACTATTCTCGGATATTTGTAGGGGGCGGTGTGCTCCTTGACATATTGCTGAATCTCTTTCTTGAGTTCATCGGTTCCCTGTGTACCCTTTGTGAGAACGATTGACGCCTTGACAACCTGGCCTCTTATCTCATCGGGCGCGGCGGAAACTCCGCATTCAAGAACATAGGGAAGTTCCATAATTACGCTTTCGATTTCAAAAGGCCCTATGCGGTAGCCGGATGACTTGATAACATCATCGACTCTGCCGACATACCAGAAATAACCGTCCTCGTCGCGCCAGGCGGTATCGCCTGTGTGATACAAATTGTTTCTCATACACTCGGCGGTCTTTTCCTCTTCATTATTGTACTGCTTGAAAAGGCCGACGGGCATTCCGTTGCCTGTTCTGATGACAATCTCGCCTGTTTCGCCGTCGGCAACCGGATTGTCATCCGGATCGACAATATCAACTTCATACTGCGGCGAAGCCTTACCCATTGACCCTGTTTTGATGGGGCAGCCGACAAGGTTTGCTATGGTGAGAGTTGTTTCAGTCTGACCGAAGCCTTCCATTATTTCAAGCCCCGTCAGTTTTTCGAACTGCTTGGCGACTTCGGGATTAAGCGCTTCGCCTGCAGTGGTCATATGCTTTACCGACGAAAAATCGTATTTGCTCAGATCCTCTTTTATCATCATTCTGAGCATTGTCGGCGGCGCGCAGAATGTTGTTATGCCGTATTGCGAGAAAAGAGGCATGATGTCCGCAGATGAGAAACGGTCAAAGTCATAGACAAATACCGCTCCCTCGCAGAGCCACTGGCCGTACAGCTTGCCCCAGAGGGCCTTGCCCCAGCCGGTGTCCGAGATGGTGAAGTGCAGGCCGTCTCTCTCACAGCAGTGCCAATACTTTGCCGTCACGAAGTGGCCAAGAGGATAAGTGTGCTTGTGCTCAACCATTTTCGGCTCTCCGGTTGTTCCCGATGAGAAGAATATCAGCGCGGTGTCTTCGCCGCCGGGAGTGGCGTCATTGCGGTAAAGTCTGCTTGAAAACTTCTTGTACTCACTGTCAAAATCGTGCCAGCCCTCTCTTGAGCCGCCGACAAGGATTTTGGTTTTAACACAGGGGCAGTTTTTCGCTGCTCTCTCAGCGATTTCCGCCGTGTCGCCGAATGAGGTGCAGACTATAGCGGAAACATTTGCGGAGTTATATCTGTATTCGAAATCGTGATCTTTGAGCAGATAGGTTGCGGGTATTGCGACAGCTCCGAGCTTATGCAGAGCAATCATGGCGAACCAGAATTGATAGTGCCTTCTGAGCACGAGCATAACCCTGTCGCCTTTCTTTATACCGAGGGAACTGAAATAGTTTGCGCACCTTGATGATTCCTCTTTAATCTGTCTGAAAGTAAATCTTCTTTCATTCTTATTTATATCAAGGTGTATCATTGCGAGTTTTTCCGGGTATTTTCTGCCCAGAACGTCGACCACATCAAAGCCGAAGTTGAATTTCTCCGTGTTTTCGAAAGTTATGCTCTGAAGATATCCTTTGTCATCCTCAACGGTTTTGGCGTATTTTTCCGCAACGAGTTTTGTTGTCGGACGTGCGGAGGCAACGCTCTCTCTGATGACAAACTCATCGTTGTTTTCGCCGGCAAGCACCACAGCGCAGAATACGCAGTCCTGACCGTCAACGGCAATCATTCCGTGAGGGGTTGAGGAGTTGTAGTAGATGCTGTCACCCTCGTGAAGCACTTCTTTGTGAGAGCCAATCTGAACAAGCAGGGAGCCCGACAGGACCAGGTCAAATTCCTGACCGCCGTGCTTTGTCAGATGAATCGGCTTATCCTGAAGCTCCTTTGAGTATTCATAACGCACCCAGTACGGCTCGGCAATCTTGTTTTTGAATTTCGGGGCAAGGTTCTGAATCGTGATACCCTCTTCTTTTGCCGCCTGATGTCCTTCGCCTTTCCTTGTGACCGTGTATGAGGAAAGATGGGCGGTGCTGCCCTCGAGAAGGTCAGTCATTTCAATATTAAAAGCAAGGGCGCACTTGTGGATAAACGTGAAGGGGAAATCAATTTCTCCGTTTTCGTAGCAAATATACTCCTCAAGCGTGACTTCAGCTTTTTCGGCCATCTCTGCCTGGCTGAAGCCGAGAATCTCACGCATCTCCTTTATACGCGCCGCTATTTCAGCAAGTCTGTTGAGAGAATTCTGTTCCATATTAATCTCCTCCGTATATTATGATAAGGTGTATCGCAATAAAAAAACCCGTCTCAATCGCCTTACGGCTTTTGAGACGAGCATAAAATTATACCCGCGGTACCACTCAAATTGCGCTGGTTAAGCGCCTCTCTTCGGACTCAATCAAGTCCTATGCACTCACGTAGCATTCACGGAAGCACTTACTGGTTTAATACTTTCTGCACTTCAGCTCAGAAGGGATAAGAATAAAGCATTCACTGCCGGGATCACAGCACCCCCGACTCTCTGTAAAGCTACCCTGCTTTTTCCGTCTTCGTCATCGCTTTTCAATATTGAATTGCGTACATATTAGCACGAACCTGCGGTTATGTCAAGCTTTTTTTCACGGACAAATTTTAAATGAGCTTTTGCTTTTCTTATGAATCGCTTATCGAATAGCCGCCGGCGAAGCAGTCGTAATATTCGTTCTGACCCCAGGTTTCCCTGATTTCGTCGGTGATATTGGAGTTGATACCTTCAAACCAGTTGTCAATGGATGTTGAATAACCGAATACCATAACGTCGGTTCCGTTTGCGGCAACCGCTGAGGCAACGTCTCTGTGAGAACCGCCGATGTTGAAGTATTCTGTCTGCTTTCCGTTTGAAGAAACGACATCCATAAAGCCGTCATAACCGCCGTAATTTTCGTCAAATTCGCGGTTTGATGAATTTGTATAACCGGTGATAACATAGTTTGAACCGCTTCTGGCGAGGCCGATTGCATAATCGTCTTTCAGACCGCCTATGACCCTGAACCAGGACCTTGAGCCGGATGAGGACAGTTTTATGAGCACGGAATCTATCCCGCCGACATTGTTTATATCCGCAATGGTTCCCGTATTGGCGGAGCCGGGCATGGTGTAATAGCCCGCAACAGCGCAGCCGCCTGCTCCGTCGGCAACGACACAGTCAAAGTTTTCGTTGCCGCTGCCGGCAAGGACATACGACCACATAAGAGTGCCGGAACTGTTGTATTTGAGTATTATGTTGTCAAAAGTCGAGCCTGTCAACCCGCTGAAAGCCGCGAAATCGCCGTCATTGGCCGTAGTGCGCACGGATGCGTAAATATTGCCGGCGCTGTCAGAGGAAAGACCCGGGACATCGGCGGTTTTTGACCCGCCGAGTGATTTTATAAAAACTATGCTCAATTCGTTTGTTGAATTGTTATATTTGAACTTCATTATGAAAGCATTTGAGCTGTGACCGGCGGGCAGGGACGCATAGTCTCCGTCAAGGGAGAAAGTTTCTCCGCCTGCCGCGAAGCCGCCGGGTACGGATGCAATCGAGCTGAGCCTGTCATTACCGCTTCCCTCAAGGATTCTGAAAACCTTCTGTGTTCCTTCGGAATCGTAAACCGCGACGAAAGCGTCTCTGCTGTTTGAGGTGTCTATGGTATAGCCGCAAACGGCAACGTTTGAATTGCTTATTGCCGAAATACCCGTAACATAAACAGCCTTGGAATCGTCATAAACCGTTTTTAAAACGGTTCTGTTTGCGTTCTTATCATACTTTGCGATAAAGCCGTAAGTGTGGTTGAGGCTTCCGATGGTTTTGGTGTAATCGGACGGAAGCAGAGCGGCAAAGTCGCCGTCGTCTGAATTGCTTCTTCCGCATACCCAGTAGTCTCCGCCCGACCGGGAAGCTCCGGTCACTATCTCGTAATCGGTGCCGCCGAACGAATCTTTATAAATAATCGGAGGTCCAATGTATGTGTACTCGCCTGTGATTGTTATATCCTGCGCAGGCATTTTACCGTCCTCAAGGGTGTCGGGATATTTCCAGAGGAAACTGTAATTTTCAAATTCTGCGTAGGAGTGATCGGGAATCTCATCCCCGTAGTGCATGGTTGTGTTTGAAGTATCGTCTGTGTAGGTGCTGCCGTTGGGATCGATATAGGTCCAGGTGATGGTGTAATCCTCGGGCACATAAGCGCATTCCAGCACCAGATCTGCGGCAGGCATTGCCTCCGGAATATCGCTCACAACAACGAATTTCATACCCTTGGGTACTGTATCGGGAGTGAATCCGGGTACGGAATTTCCCGCAGTAACCAGTTCCTTATGAACAGTTTTTCCGTTCAGTATCATTTTCACCGGATAACTGTTTTCGGCGTAGATTCCGTTTATCGTTATGTCGGAAGCGGGCATGATTTCGTCATAGTCTTCCCACATAAATCCGTACCCATCCACCGTTTCGTGGGCGTAGTCGGTTACGGTATCACCCATATTTGCCGTTTCGGTGAAAACGGAGGGTTGTGTTTCTCCGGGCAGAGTGTATGTCCAGGTTATTGTATAATCAATCAGTTCATATCTGCCGTAAACCGTGATGTCGCTGTCGGAGGTATTGTCTTCCGTCAGCGGAGTGCCGAAGCCGCTGTCTTTGTAGAGAACAAACAGATAGCCTGTTTCGGAATCCGCGGCAGGTATATGAGAAGCAATATTTTCGGTTATCTTCGCGCCGAGCGGAATATTGTTGGTTATACTTACCCTGTCATTTCCGTCAAGGTCCGTCCACCTGCAGGTGGCTGTATAGGCGGTAAGAGTCCAGGCCGCGTAGAAATCTGTTTTCTGCGTGACGGTGTATGTTGAAAAGTCAACGGGCGATTGCAGGTTTTCCGCATCTGCGGCGGTAAGATACCAGCCTGAAAATGTATGATTTGTTTTTCTTACTGTCGGAGGAATCACACCGAGTCCGTGCCGCCCGTAAGTAATCTGCGGGTCGTAACCGTTATCGGCGTTCCAGGTTATTTCATAGGCCTTGCGGTTAAGTTCGGCGGAGTATGTTCCGCCTTCCGTCATGATTATGCTTTCCGAATTCGGCCCCGGCTCAAATCCATCCGGAACGGTGTAACCCAGCTGATTTGCCGTTTCCTCAAAAGTGACCGCGGTTCCCGGTATAAATTTGACTCTGCCGGAGGCGGCTTTTTCAAAAATACCCGTGGTTTCCGTTTCCAGATCTATCTCAACTTCGGCAAAGGAATAATAGGTTCCGTTGATTGTAACATCGGAGGCGGGCATCTTTCCGTCAACCACAGACGAGGGCACAGCCCACTCTATGACTGCGTTTTCTCCCGTGTTGCCCGGGAAATCGGGCACATCGTCTCCGAAATGCAGACCGCGTGAGTATTCTTCGACTCTGCTGCCGTTTGCATCTGTATAGACCCAGGTGACCGTATATTCAATGAGGGAATAACCGACATAGATGCGTAAATCCGAGGCCGGCATAATGCCGTTAAACTCCGGTTCGGCGCCTGTTATCGTAGGTTCATAGCCCGGGAACATTTCGAGGGCGGGAACATCCGCATCGGTGAATTCGTCGCCTTCGTGTTTCGGAGATGTAGAGGTGTCGTCTGTAACAACGGTACCGTCGGGTTTGGTGATAATCCAGGTTACTTTGTATTCCGGGATTGATGTAGGTTCAAATCTGCCGTAAACCCGCATATCGCTGTCCGCCGCGGTTGAATCGGTTACCGGATTTTTGTATTCACTGTCGGTGTATAACACAAACCTGTAGCCTTCAACGGAATCTTCAGCCGGCATAATCCCCTCGAGTGAAGCGAGGACGGTGGTTTTATCCTCACTTGTCTGAACTTCTGCGGTGTGCTCTGTTCCGTCAATATCCTTCCATGTAAGCGTAACATTATGGGATATGAAATCCCAGCCGGCATAAAACTCAGCGGCGGATTTCAGCGTGACGGGATTGTAAGTGTCACCGAAGTCAACACGGCCGGTTTTTGACGCGGCGTCCGTTTCCGAACGGTACCAGCCTGCAAATGTATAATTCTCCCGCTCCGGAACGGGGGAGGTTACCGGGCAGTCATAGCGTTCGGCAGAGACGGACTTTGTGCCGTCGCCGTTATTCCAGGTGACATCGAATTTTATTCTTTTCAGCTTGAAATTGCAGGTCTGGTTTTCAACGGCAGGCACGGAGTGCGCGCTCTCATCGGGCACATAGCCTTCGGGGGTTGCAAAGCCCTCGGAAATAATTACATCGTCATAATCCACCGTGCTTCCGTTTTCAACGGTAATCACGCCTGTTTTGATTATACCCGCGCCGTAATAAGCGCCTTCCTGCTCAGATTCAAGCATTATTCTGTAATTGACGGATATCATTTTGCTGCCGGGTTCGGTTACAGGTTCTGTTGAAGGCACGGTTGAGGTAACGGTTGTGGATTCCGCAGTCTGGGTTACAGTGGTGGTTTCGTGATTATTGCAGTATTTGCAGGGAATACGGAACAGTCTGCAAAAGAAGCAGGTGATTGCTATTATTATTGCAATAATGAAACCTGTTACCGACCTGAGAAATAAAAAGAATGAATACACAATGTCACCTCCGTTCTGCACTTGATTGTATTTTCATTTTAGCATAATATTCAAATTCTTTCAATAATTTTTTATTTTAAATTATTCTATGTTACTTGTAAAAGGGCGGCTGATGTGGTAATATCTTAATCGTAAAATGGGACAGAAGGTGTTTAATATGCCCGCAATGAAACAGTATGCCCGGGTTTCCGACATTGAGATAAGACAGGCGCTTGAAAAAGCACTTGAAGGCAGGGACCTGAAAAAGATTCTTATCTTGCCTCCCGACTATACGAGAATGTATTCGGGAGCAGGAAAAATCACGGCTATTCTCTATGATATGCTGATTGGTTCCTGCGAGATTGATATAATGCCCGCCCTGGGAACTCACGAACCGATGACAAGGGAAGAATGCCTCGCGTTTTTCGGAGACAGAGTGCCGTATGACAAAATCATAGTTCATAACTGGCGCAAAGACGTTGTTAAAATCGGTGAAGTTCCCGGAGAATTTGTCGAAGAGGTGTCCGGCGGTCTTGTCAGAGATAAAATAGATGTCGAGGTCAACAAACTGATAATGGACGACAGTTATGACCTTATTATATCTGTTGGACAGGTTGTACCGCACGAAGTGGTGGGAATGGCAAATTACTCAAAGAATATTTTTGTAGGCTGCGGCGGGAGCAATATGATAAACTCCTCCCACATGCTCGGCGCATTTTACGGCATGGAAAGAATCATGGGTAAGGATTTTTCACCCGTTCGCAAAGTGTTTGACTATGCGCAGGAGAATTTTCTCAAAGACATTCCGCTGCTTTATGTTCTTACGGTTACAACGAATGAAAAGGATGATACAAGGATTCACGGGCTGTATATCGGCAACAAACGATATGTTTTTGAGCAGGCCGTTGAACTCAGCCGCGAGTTAAACCTCACCCACGTCAAAGAGCCGTTTTCCAAGGTTGTTGTCTACCTTGACCCCAGGGAGTTTAAAAGCACCTGGCTGGGCAACAAGGCGATTTACCGCACAAGAATGGCTATTAAAGACGGCGGAGACCTGATTATTCTTGCGCCCGGAGTCAAAAAATTCGGCGAAGACGCCGAGAATGACCGTCTGATAAGGAAATACGGCTATGTCGGAAGGGAAAAAGTTCTCGAACTTGTTGACAGCTGTGATGATCTCAGGCAGAACCTGTCCGTTGCCGCCCACCTTATTCACGGCTCGTCCGACGGCAGATTCAACATAACCTATTGTACCGAGGAACTGACCGGTGAAGAAGTCAGGGGAGTAAATTTCGATTATATTCCCTATGACGAAATAGTTAAGAAATACGATCCCGGCGTGCTGAAGGACGGATATTGCACGGTTGACGGGGAAGAAATCTTCTATATAAGCAATCCGGCTCTCGGGCTGTGGACCACGGAGTAAAAATGGAAAAACTGATTGACTTACACACTCATTCATCGGAATCCGACGGTTCAATGACTCCGGCTCAGCTTGTAAGGCACGCCGCCGACTCCGGTCTCTCGGCAATCGCCCTGACCGATCACGACACCGTGAAAGGGCTTGCTCAGGCAATGGAGGAAGGGAAGAAAGCCGGTATTGAGGTTGTGCCGGGTATAGAAATCTCGGCAAGTTCGCAAGCGGAAACCCACATCCTCGGCTATTATATTGATACGGGGAACAGGATGCTCGCCTCAAAGCTCGACGAATGCTTCAAACTGCGTTTAAAAAGAAACGAGGTCACGTGCCGGAAACTCAATGAACTTGGTTTTAATATTGACCTTGACGAAATACGCAAATTGGCAGGGGGTCAGATTATAGGCAGAGCTCATTTTGCAAGGCTTATGGTTGACAAGGGCTATGCCGGAAGCGTCAAAGAAGCGTTTGATCTTTACCTCGGAAGCGGAAAATATGCCTATTGCGGCGAGCAACGCCTCACAGACGAGGAAGCGGTAAAGCTTATCAAAAGCAGCGGGGGGATGGCATTTGCCGCCCACCTTCACCACACAAAGCTTGAGGGTGATGAACTCAGAGCGTTCCTCATCAGGCTGAAAGACGCAGGGCTTGACGGAGTTGAAGGAATATATACCGAGTACACGGAGGAAATGGGCAGGCGATACAGAGCTCTTGCCGCGGAACTCGGTCTGCTGATTTCGGGCGGCTCCGATTTTCACGGTGCAAACAAACCGCACATAGCCATAGGAAAAGGAACCGGAAATCTCAGAATACCGTATGAAATACTTGAAAATATAAAATCGGCAAAGGAGAAAGCTGACAATGAAAAAATCTGATATAGGACTTATAGGGCTCGCCGTTATGGGTGAGAATCTTGTTATGAATATGGAGAGCAAGGGCTTTACCGTTTCCGTTTATAACAGGACTTCATCAAAGGTTACGAATTTCATCGAAGGCAGGGCAAAGGGTAAGAATATAGTCGGGACATATTCGCTTGAAGAACTTGTTTCCACCCTCGAAAAGCCCCGCAAGGTAATGATGATGATAAAGGCCGGTCAGGCAGTTGACGATATGATTGAGAATCTCATTCCTCTGCTTGAAGAAGGCGATATAATCATAGACGGCGGCAACAGCCACTTTCCCGATACCGCCCGCAGAACGGAATACGTTGAAAGCAAAGGCCTTCTTTACATAGGTACCGGAGTTTCCGGAGGAGAAGAGGGAGCCCTGAAAGGACCCAGCCTGATGCCCGGCGGCTCACCCGCCGCGTGGAAAAAGGTCAGACCTGTATTCCAGGCAATCTGCGCAAAGGTCGAGGACGGCTCTCCCTGCTGTGAATGGGTCGGTGAAAGCGGCGCGGGTCACTTCGTGAAAATGGTTCACAACGGAATCGAGTACGGCGATATGCAGCTCATATGCGAGGCTTATCAGCTGATGAGAGATTATCTGAAAATGAGCGCTGACGAGATGCACGAAGTTTTTGCCCGTTGGAACGAGGGCGAACTTGACAGCTATCTCATAGAAATAACAAGGGATATCCTGGCCTATAAAGATGAAGACGGCAAGCCCATAGTTGATAAAATTCTCGACACGGCAGGGCAGAAAGGCACCGGCAAATGGACAGGTATTGCCGCCCTTGAAGAGGGTGTGCCCCTGACTCTTATCGGAGAAGCCGTATTTTCAAGATGCCTGAGCGCAATGAAGGATGAGCGCGTAACCGCCTCCGGTATCCTCACAGGTCCCGAAGCAAAATTTGAGGGAGACAGGGCAGAGTTTATCGAAAACATAGAGAATGCCCTTTTTGCTTCAAAGATAGTTTCCTACGCTCAGGGCTATGCTCTTATGAGGTCCGCCGCAAAGACCTATAACTGGAATCTCAACTACGGCGGCATTGCCCTTATGTGGAGAGGCGGCTGTATAATCAGAAGCGTTTTCCTCGGTAAGATAAAAGAGGCGTTTGACAGGAATCCGGCGCTTTCAAATCTTCTGCTTGATCCCTATTTCAAGGGAGTTATGGATAAGGCACAGGCAGGCTGGAGAAAGGTCTGCGCCGCCGCTGCGGAAAACGGGATTCCCGTTCCGGCAATGGCCTCCGCGCTCAGCTATTACGACGGTTACCGTTGCGCTTCCCTGCCCGCAAATCTTCTTCAGGCCCAGCGCGATTACTTCGGCGCTCATACCTATGAAAGACTTGATAGAGCAAGAGGCGAATTCTTCCACACAAACTGGACGGGCGAAGGCGGAAATACATCCGCTACCCGTTACGATGTATAACCCGGGAGGCGGACAATATGAAAATCACAATAAAAGACAGTTATAAGTGGGCTGTGGTTGTGCCCACAAGTATGGGCGTGCGTATTTGCCCCGCAGAAGGGCAGACCGTTGCCTCAAGCAATTTATTCAGAATGCAGGCAACCTCTGCCGAGACCAATGTTGCTTCGATATCATCGTATCTGGGCTTACCCGTCAAGGTTCTCACCACTTTCGTAAAGGACAGCCAGATTGCTTCTTTTATTAAGCAGGATCTTCGTGCAAGGGGAATGGCCTTTGAAGGCAGGGACATCGAAAAAGGCGGCCCCTGGGGTTACAGACATCAGTTCAATATTGCCGACAGCGGCTACGGTTCAAGAGGCCCGAGAGTTGAGAACGACAGAGCGGGCGAGGTCGGCAGAACACTGAATATTAACGATTTTGATATTGACAGAATCTTCGGCAAAGAGGGCGTTGCCGTGCTTCACCTTTCCGGTCTTATTGCCGCTCTTTCGCCCGAAACAGGCAGATTCTGCCTTGAACTTGCGAGAGCCGCCAAAAAATACGGCACGGCTATCTCTTTTGACCTGAATTACAGAGCCACATTCTGGAAAAACCGCGAGAAGGAACTCAGTGAAATATTTTCCGAAATAGCGGGAGCGGCGGATATTCTCGTAGGTAACGAAGAGGACTTCCAGCTTTGCCTCGGCATAAAAGGCCCCGAAGCCGGCGGAAAGGAACTCAGCGCGAAGATTGATTCCTTCAAGGAAATGATAGGCCGCGTAAAGGTTGCATACCCCAACGCAAAGCTGTTTGCCACCACTCTCAGACAGGTTATCAATGCCAACACCCATCTCTGGGGAGCGATTATGCTTGACGGTGACGAGTGGCAGGTAGTCGAACCTAGAGAAATAAGGGTTCTCGACAGAATCGGCGGAGGAGACGGCTTTGTCGGCGGACTTCTCTACGCAGTCATTAAGGGTTGGGAAAGCGAAAAACGCATTCAGTTTGGTTGGGCAAGCGGAGCCCTTGCCACCACATTCCTGACAGACTATGCCCAGCCGGCGGACGAAGATATGATCTGGAGTGTCTGGTCCGGAAATGCCAGAGTCAAGAGGTAACAGTATGGAAAAATCATCCGGAGTCATCAGAAAACTCGAAAAACCCGTCCTCACAAGGAAGGATATACCGTTTGATTCGGCATTGGTTTTCAACGCCGGTGTATGCAAGTACGGCGGCAGATATGTTATGGTTTTCCGCAATGATTACGGAGATGTTGAAAAGCGGAAACTTTCGGGCACAAACAACGGCCTTGCCTTTTCCGATGACGGCATAAACTGGGAGGTATCCCCGAAACCGTTCTTTGCCGTTAAAACCGACGAGATATCAAGGGTTTACGATGTCCGTCTGACAGTAACGGAAGGTGTGATGTATGCCTGTTTTGCCTGTGATACCCGTCACGGTCTCAGAGGCGGCGTCGGCAGGGTAAGGGATGATTTCAGCGGCATTGATATTATCAGCCTTTCCGCGCCGGACAACCGAAACATGGCGCTTTTCCCCGAAAAAATCGGCGGCAAATATGTTATGCTTGAAAGGCCTATGCCCGTTTATTCAAGAGGCAGGGATGCCTTCGATATCTGGGTCTGCGATTCTCCCGATCTTGTTTACTGGGGCAACCACAAACTCGTGGCAGGCATAGAGAATGTGCCGTTCGCAAATAATAAGATAGGTCCCGCGGCCCCGCCCGTCAGAACGGAGAAGGGCTGGCTTACAACCTTCCACGCTGTTGAACTTATACCCGGCAGAGGGAAAAACGGCTGGGAAGACAGATGGGAAAAGATTTACCGCGCAGGCATTATGCTGCTTGATCCCGACGACCCGTCAAAGGTGAAGGGACTTTACGACAAACCCCTTATTGTGTGTGACCGTGACTTTGAGCTTGAAGACGGTTTCCGCCGCGATACGGTATTCCCCGGCGGTATGATTCTTGAGGATGACGGGGAAGTCAAGATTTACTACGGCGCCTCAGATACAGTTGAATGTATGGCTTCGGCCGATGTCAATGATCTTATCAATCTGTGCCTGAGCGGAGCACAGCCGGGCTGATTGACAATTAAGACCGTGTATGTTAGAATAATTTCGTTATTTTTTTGAAAGGAGACAGTCCTTTATGGATGACCCGGGCCCTGCGGTCTCAATTATTCTTAAACTTTTACTTTTACTCGTGCTCATTGTTATCAATGCATTTTTTGCAATGAGCGAAATCGCCATCATATCGCTCAACGATATCAAGATAAAAAATCTTGCCGAAGAGGGCGATAAAAAAGCAAAGCAAATTCTCAAACTGACGGAAAACTCAAGCAGATTTTTATCAACCATTCAGATAGGCGTCACTCTGGCGGGATTCCTTACATCCGCTTCGGCGTCAACCTCGTTTGCCGCTATGCTCACCAACGCTGTAGTCAGCAGATGGCCGGGCGTACGTGCGGGCTTATTCTCTGCGATTTCCGTGGTTCTCATTACTGTACTTACATCATATTTCTCGCTTGTGCTGGGTGAACTTGCGCCTAAAAAAATAGCGATGCAGTCACCGGAAAAGGTTTCTTACAAAGTTGTCGGCATATTGCTCGGCTTCGCGAAAATCACGAAACCGTTTGTGAGATTCCTTGCCATATCAACTAACGCCGTTGTGCGCATTTTCGGTTATGACCCCAATGCGGACGAAGAAAATGTCACCGAAGAAGAAATCAGAATGATGGTTGACGCAGGTGAAGAAAAAGGCGTTATCGAAAATACTCAGGCGGAGATGATAGACAACATTTTCGAGTTTGACAATCTTGACGCAGGTGACATTATGACTCACCGTACCGATATGGTTGCCATCGAGGTGACAAAGTCGGTTGACGAGGTCGCGGACCTTTGTGTTGAGAACGGATATTCGAGAATTCCTGTTTTCAAGGATGACCAGGATAATATCGTCGGCGTGCTTTATGCCAAGGATCTGCTTCAGTATGTCGGGCAGAAAATTCCCGCAAGCCTGACCATCAAAAAGGTTATGAGGAAGCCCCTCTATGTTGCCGAAACCCAGGCGTGCTCTGATATTTTCAAGGCCATGAATGAGAGCAGAACCCAGTTTGCCGTTGTTGTTGACGAATACGGCGGCACCGCCGGCATAATAACTCTCGAGGACGTCATTGAGTCAATAGTCGGAAATATCCGCGACGAATATGACGACGATGAACAGGAAGAAATAGTCCGGATAAACGAAACGACTTTCACAATAGATGCCACCGCCGACCTTGATGAGGTCAACGAACTTGTCGGCACACAGCTGCCGGAAGGGGACTATGACACTCTCGGAGGTTTCCTCATCAGCATTCTCGGCTATCTGCCCGGTGAGGATACAAAGCTTCCGCTCTCGGTTGACTATGACAACATAAGATTTACCATTGTCTCCATGGATGAGAGAAGGCTCGGGGAAATCAAGGTCGAGATTCTCCCTGCTGAAGATGAGGAAGAGGAAGAATAATCTGTTCGGGGAACACCGCAGGTTCGGTGTTCCCCTTGATACAATAACCGAAAGGAGAGACCGATGCATAAAAAAAAGAAACGCATTGTGCTGATTGCAGTTGTATCCGGTCTCGCCGTCAATCTTGCTTTGTTTTTCCTGAAGTTTTATATCGGCCTTTCTACAAACAGCATCGGTATTTATGCCGACTCGATAAACAACCTTATTGACTCAATTGCCTGCGCGGCCGCAACGGTAGGGATGTATATTGCAGCCGGGAGCAGCAGCGAAAAATATCCCTACGGTTTCGGCAGAGCGGAGGAAATAACCGATTTGCTTATATCGGTCTTTATTTGCGCTACGGCGTTTTATTTTGCCTACATTTCGCTCGAAAGGCTGATGTATCCCATACCCGTCTGGTATTCTCCGAAGTACGCCCTGCTCATTGCGCTTACAATAGCGGTCAAAGCCGGGCTTGCGGTGATGTTCTCGGCAACGGGAAAAAAGGCAGGGTCATCCACCCTGCTGGCTATGAGGACGGACAGTGTCCTTGATTTTTTTATCACTGCGGCCACCTTGATATCCTTCACCCTTTCCGAAAAAATCGGATACTCGCTTGACGGTGTTTCTGGAATGCTCATAGCTGTGATAATAGAGGTCGGCGGAATAAGAATGCTCGTTTCCGCCATATCATCCCTGATAGGCAAAAGGGATGAAAGTCTCTGCCTTCAGGCGGAAAAAATACTCAGAGAATACGGGCTTGAAAACATCGGCAGGATAAATTGTCACAGATACGGTGAGAACAGAGTTTTTACGGTGAGTTTAACCGGACCTGCCGGAGATGCTGTTTCCTGGGATTTACTGGAGAAAACAATAAGCGAGGAGCTTAACGGAGAAATATACTTTGACGGAAGGAGCAAAAATGATGAGTGAAAAGAAACCTGTGCCTGTTGAAAAATCAATCAAAAGAAAGAAGAGAAGACGCAGAGCGAAGAGAATCCTCCTGTCAATTCTGTGCGCATTGCTTGCGTTTTTCATTATCACCACAGCCATCGGAATGATAGGAGTTAAGAGCAATATAAACAAGGCGGAGCAGTTCCCGGCGGTTGATATTCCCCTTAAGGCGGAGAACGTGTCAAACGGCGTGTGGAACATTTATTCCGGCAACAAGGATATGAAAATAGTTCAGCTCACCGACGTTCATATAGGCGGCGGCTGGTTAAGCACAAAAAAGGACTCGATGGCAATAAACGCCGTTGCGGCAATGCTCAGTGCGGAACGCCCCGATTTTGTCATTGTAACAGGCGATATCGCCTATCCCGTTCCCTTCCAGTCGGGCACCTTCAACAACAAGACCGGCGCGGATGTTTTTGCCCGTCTTATGGAGGACCTCGGTATATACTGGACAATGTCCTTCGGCAACCACGATACCGAGGCATATTCCTATTATTCCAGAGAGGAAATAACCGACTTTTACTCATCCGGCAAATTCCCTCACTGTCTGCTTCAGGCAGGTCCCGAGGATGTTGACGGCTCCGGCAATCAGGTATTCAATATCTGCAACAATGACGGTGTCATAGTCAGGTCGCTTGTCCTGATGGATTCTCATTCGTATATTGACGGCGATATTTTCGGCGTTCTGTGGAAATACGACAATATGCACGAAAACCAGATAGAGTGGTACAGGGAAACAATCGCTTCGGTTAAGCAGAAGAATGCCGAAACGGTTAAGGCTTTGGATGCGGCAAAGGCAAAGGCCAATGAAAGGTATGTTGACTCGGTTCCCTCAAGCGTATTCTTCCATATCCCGATGACCGAATACAGAGATGCCTGGAACGAATATATTGACAACGGCCGTCAGGATACCGAAAAGGTTCATTTCAAATACGGCAGCGCCGGCGAAAAGAATATGGGTATATACAGCGGTATTCACGAGGATGAACTCTACGAAACAATGCTCGAACTCGGCTCAACCGACAGCGTCTTCTGCGGTCATGACCATCTCAACAACTTCTCGGTTGTCTATAACGGAATAGGTCTTACCTACGGTATGAGCGTTGACTACCTTGCGTACATCGGCATTTACAAACTCGGCTCACAGAGAGGATGCACAGTGCTGGATATAGCCGCTGACGGAGCTATCAACTGGCATGCCGAGAATTATTATCAGGATAAATACACATCCTTCTATGCCAAGGAGCCTGTTGAGATGCAGGATCTTGACGAGGTGAGGACATAAAATGAAAAAGCTGTTAATCGTTGTTGATATGCAAAACGATTTCATAACCGGTTCGCTCGGCACAGCCGAAGCGCAGGAGATTACGGAGCCGGTTATACGCAAGATAAAAAACTTTGACGGCGATGTGGTTTTTACCCTTGACACTCACACGGAGAATTATCTCAATACATGTGAAGGCAGAAATCTTCCCGTTATTCACTGTGTGAAAGGCACCCCCGGCTGGGAACTGCAGAAAGACATAAAGAAACTTGCCGCGGGGCACAGGTGCTTTGAAAAGCCAACTTTCGGCAGCACGGAACTTGCGGAATATGTGCGTGAAAAAGGTTACGACAGCATTGAGTTAATCGGACTGTGCACAGATATCTGCGTTATCTCGAACGCCATGCTCATCAAGGCGTATCTGCCGGAGGCGGAGATAAAGGTTGATTCCTCCTGCTGCGCGGGAGTAACGCCCGAAAGCCATTCCAACGCGCTCGGCGCCATGAAGATGTGCCATATTACAATCCAATAACAAAAAGAAAGGGGAACACTTTGCAGTGTTCCCCCTGTTTATATCATTTTTTCCGTTTGATTTTTTTGTAGATATATCTGCCGGTTATCGGCGCTACTGTGGAGATTGCCGCCATCTTTACGGCGTCCTCCATCTTTTCCCTCTTTTCCTCTTTTTCCTGTTCTTCTTCGGCTTTGAGTTGGGTGTTGAGCTCTCTGAGATTCTCTATTGCCTTTTTCATATTTGCCGCCTGAATTGCGTCCTCCAGCGACGCGCCGCAGTTTGGGCAGACTTCATTTCCTTCATCCACGTGAGAGCCGCAGTACTTACATATAAGCTTATCCCCTTCGGAGTCCGGGTCGGCCATAGCCTGAGCCTCTCTTTTCATAAGGGAAAGCGCCTTCTTTTCTTCAGCTGAAAGTTCCTTGCGCGAGGGCTTTTTATCTTTGGTGAAAAAGAAATATGCAATGCCGATAACAGCGATGACTGTAATGATAACCACTATTTTCATCTCAACTCACCTCTGTCTATATATTACCACAGATAATCCGCCTTTTCAATCGGTATGGTTGAAATGTTTCCGATTTTGTTGTAATATATCAATAAGGAGTTGAGGAAATGAAAATATTCAGAAGATCACTTTGCGTTTTAATGGCACTCATCATTATGTGCACGGGTTTGGCGATATCATCATTTGCGGCTGCCAAAACCGAAACAACCCTGCTTAACGACATCGGCTCCAAGGTAGTTGCCGATGCAATCACCGTAAGTTCATCAACGAGCAGATGGAACGGCGGCACAAATTCATATATCTATAAAACGGAATCCGGATATACCGTTGTTGACTGTGCAAAAGAAGACGTTAATGTGACCGTTTATGACAGCGCATTCAAAAAAGTCAGCGCCAGGACCGTCACAAGGGAACTGCCCCTGTTCGGCGGCTTTTATTCCGGCTCGGAGTATAACTATTTGCTTTTCGGCCAGTGGAACGACAGCGAAAACGATTCCGCAGAGGTAATGCGCCTTGTCCGTTACAAAAAGAATTTTGAAAGAGTCGCAGCCGGCTCCGTTTCAAACTGCTACACCATTGGTCCCTTCCGCTCGGGCAATGTTTCCATTGCGGAAAACGGCGGGAAAATAATGATTCATACTTCAAGGCTCAGATATGCCGATAAAAACGGAGTCAACCATCAGTCGCAGCTTACGGTCATAATGGATTACACGACTCTGCAGGTTGAAAACGATCTCGGAGCTTTTCAGGCAAACCATGTCAGCCACTCCTTTAATCAGTATGTAAAGGCAGACGGCGATAAATTTGTTCTTGTTGATCACGGAGACGCCTATCCGCGCTCTGTGCTTCTGACAGAGTATTCCGTAACGGAAGGCAAATATTTAAAAGAAATTACACTTAAAAAAATTCCCGGTGAAACGGGCGCAAATTGTACGGGAGTTACCGTCGGCGGCCTGGAAATAAGCCCGTCATCCTATCTTGTTCCGATAAACTCCATCGATCACAGCAAGGTATCATCCTATACTTCATTTGAGATGAAAGGGCTTGACAAAGATGAGAGAAACATCATACTGCTTGTCAAAACAAAGGGTGACAGTTCCGAAGCCCGTGCTGTAACCCTCACCGATTATATAGGTAAAGGCCTTTTGGGCAGTACTCCGAAAATTGTTAAGATATCCGATTCGAAATTCGCCGTGCTTTGGCAGGAATTCACTTATGACGGAAAGGATAAGGGCCTGCGTTTTGTAATGGTTGATGACGCCGGTAACCGTGTAGGAGACATTCAGACTGCCGATGCCGTGCTCTCAAGGGACTGCGCTCCGGTTCTCAACGGAGAAGACCTCGTGTGGTATGTCAATGAGGGCGAAGGTTCAAGAAGATTTTATAAAGTTTCCATTTCTGCGTCAGCGGATGTAAATGCTCAGGATAACTTTATAACCTATGCCGACAAAACCGTGAATATAAAGGTCGGCGAAACGATTACCCCCTCGCTCTCCCACTCAACGGGAGGGGTTGAGTTTTCATCCTCCGACACAGCGGTGGCAACGGTCAGCGGTCAGGGAGCAATCAGCGGTGTTGCCCCGGGAACCGCAACGGTAACGGCCGCCCTTTCGGGTACGCAACTCAAATCCACCGTTACAGTCAACGTTACCTCCGCCTCTTCGTCCGGCAATCAGACAAATCAGCCCGATACGGCAGACACCTCCTCGACGCTTTATATGATTATTTCTGCGATTATCAGCATTATCAATTTCATTATCAGATTTATTTCGTCGTTATCGGCCGCCTGAAAAAGCGTTATTGACATATTCAAAGCGTGAGTTTATAATAATATCAAGGTGTTTTGCAAAAGGCACTTTATAATCGGTCAAAAACAAAAAGAAAGGAAAATGAAAAATGGGAAAATTTGTTATTGGTGAAACCGCTTCCGGCATTAGGTTTAACTTAAAAGCAGGTAATGGCGAAATAATTGCAACATCCCAGATTTACAAGTCCGACGCTTCCTGCAAAAAGGGCATTGAGAGTGTTAAAACCAACGCCTGCGCAGCAATTGAGGATCAGACCGAAGAAAATTACGAAGCTCTTAAAAATCCCAAATATGAAGTTTATGCCGATAAGAAGGGCGAGTTCAGATTCAGGCTCAAAGCAAAGAACGGCCAGATTATCATTTCTTCAGAGGGTTATAAAACCAAGAAGAGTTGCCTTAACGGCGTAGCAAGTGTCGGCAAAAACGCAAAGGACGCCAAGATAGTTAAGGGATAAAAAATAAAAAACGCGGCATAAGGGCGGGTGTCCGTAAAACAGTAATGCCTCAAAAAGCGAACTTTGGCATCTTATGCAGACATTCCTCCTCAGAATACAACCAAGTATTCCTCGTCGTCATAACCTGCAAATATGCTCAAATTTCATCTTTTTGAGGTGCGAAGCAGTTTTCTCGTGAAAAATAAGCCGCAGAGCAAGGAAGAATTGCGAAATCATACTTT
>JAILMJ010000096.1 GCA_024692685.1 Clostridia bacterium | reverse complement strand
TGTTTTTCCTTCCGTCGCTTTTCGAAGGACTGCCTGTTACGTGCATAGAAGCACAGGCAAACGGACTCCAATGTGTTATTTCCGATTCAATTACAAAAGAAAAAACAAATATAGCCAAGGCAAAAGCGGCAAGGCTTATCATTCTTTCAATAATAAACATAATCTCACCTGAACATCAATTAGATAAATGTGTCTGCTGATTTAATAATGATTTATAATATGCTTCGAGTCTGCTCCCGGCGTTTATGTCTGAAAAATTACTTTTAACCGCTTCATTATAATAATCATTTCTGGAACAATCAGAAGATATTTTATCTAGAATCAAATCGGCCCACTCAGTTTTAGATTTGTTCAAATCAACATAATCCAATAAGTCAGTAAATTTAATTTCTTTTGTAATTGAATCGGAAATAACACATTGGAGTCCGTTTGCCTGTGCTTCTATACACGTAACAGGCAGTCCTTCAAAAAGCGAAGGGAGAAAAAACAAATCAGCCGCTTGTAATAAGTCGGGAATATCGTTTCTGCTGCCGAGCAACATTACTCTGTCACTATGTTTAAGACGGGAAGCATATTCTGAAACAGGTTTATCCAAAGCGCCGCTACCGGCCCATAAATAAACAACATCCGGGTCTTTATCAGCTGAAATATCAAATACATCAAGGGCGAAATAAGGGTTTTTTGCGTTAACAATACGTCCTACTGTTATAATAACTTTCTTAGATTCAATATTAAGATTCTTGCGGACCTTCTCTCTAATAAGAGGATTATATCTGAAACGGTTTACATCAACAACATTAGGCAAAATATCAAAATGTTCATTTTGAAACATAGCTCGGCCTGCAACTTCAGAGCAAGCGACATAAAAATTGGATTTTGATTTTAAGAAAGGAATAAACAGTTTATTTCTTCTGGATTTTTTTGCAGTTTCTCCGAGCATCGAACTGTGACTGTGTAAAATTCTGACGGGTACAGATTTGCGGGCAAAATGCATAATTGGATAAGAAACCAGCATTGTATTATCATGAACAATATCATAACGCTCATTTCTTAAAAGCTTTTTACACGCTTTACAATGATTTATAAAATCATTTGTGATATTTGGCAGGACAAATACTCTGCCCCCGTTGGCTTTTATTTCATCATCATAGGGATTATCATGCTGCTTATAAACAGCGAAATCCATCTGAACCGAATCGTGATCAAGTTTTCTGAAATAATTCATCGCATAACTTGATACGCCGTTGGAAGGTCTGAGATTTGAAACAACCATTAAAACTTTAATTTTATTTTCACTCATAAAACTCTCCGAAAAAAATTATTGTAGAGAATTTTTCAAAAATTGCAATCCGTCATTTCTCATTTCGCTTATTTTCTGTCTGACACAATCAAAATCTATCGGCTTATCTATATCAATCACACTATCGCTTTTGACAATTCTTTCGGTAAGGTTAAACTGACTCAGCAGATTATATCCTTTGATACTCGATTTGCTCCGGTCAAATGAAAGAAACTTCTTTTCAAATATCAAAGAAAATACTATGCAATGAAAAGAATTGGAAAGAATATATCTCGCATTTTTAACCCTCATAAGAAATTCAGCGGGACCGTCGCTGAGACAATTATGTGAGTTTTCATCGAAAGCCGGGTATTTCGGCGTGAAATAATATAATTTCAGCCCTTTTTCTTTGGATAATTTTTTAGCGTATTCAATTAAAAAATCATTCCTGTCAAGAAGGTAGAGATAAATATAGTCTTCGTCGGGTTTTTCAGAGGAAAATTCAATCATCTCATTATATTGCTCTGAAGTAAATAAAAAAGCGGGATCGCATTCAACGGATATATTTTTATCAGTCAATTCAGATAAATAGTCGGATGTGTCTTTTTCTCTGACCGATATATAATCAATGTTTTTCAGCCCGTCCGAATATGTGCTTTTATAATTGTTTAAATAATCGGATTTGATATCAACACTTGCCGCGTATGATATCTTTCTTGTGTCTTTACCTGCAAATTTTAAAAAGTACGCTTCCGACCTGAAATTTGTAACTCTTTTAAGATGCCAGACAACATCGCTTCCGACGATAAAAGCGTAATTATTTTTATCGGAATTGATGTCTGCCGCGTCGTTATACTCAATGGTTCTGTTTAAAAACTTTTCATTAAAAGACGCGAATCTTTCTTTTCTGATGTTTCTCAAGTCCGAGCTCAACGCCTTGTCTTCCTTGAATAACCGTCTGTATGCGCCTTTAAAGCAATTAATCCAACCGTTATTCTGTTCCACATAATCCAGAACTTTATTAATTATATTTCCTCGATATTTACCGTTATAATCTATTGTTTCAACAACATATTCGCTGCCCGATATATCACGGACATTCATTTCAAGAACGGCCGCTGCAATAGAAGCGCCGTAATTGGAGGTGTTTTGTAAATTCAGAATACCGATATGCGGCAACGCGTTATTATTATCTCTTTCTTTATGATGTATTCTGATAGGGCAAACAGAAAGGCACCGATTGCAGGATACGCATTTTGTATCGTCAACTTCAGGGTATAAAAAGCCCTCGCCGTCAGCAGCCATGGTAATGGCATTTACCGGGCAGATACTGAAACAGGCGGAGCATCCGGAGCAATCGGATTTATTTTCATATACCTTCATTACGCTCTCCTCAACATCTTTTTGGCAAATCTTTTAAGGATTTTAATCTTGCCTTCTTTTCCCCATTTGGAAACCAATTTGTCAACCGGCATATTATGAAAGTCTTCCCAGAATAATGAACGGTTATCGGGCGCTTTATAATTCTGTTTCAGCGCAGGCTGCATAGCGGAAGCGGCAGGATATTCTCTTATTTCAAATGAGCTTTTTATCTCATTGAATATTGAAAGGCCTTTATCGGAATTTATCAGAATCAGAGAAACACCTTTATTATCATCAAAAGACTTGTCCAGGTGCTCAATTCCCCAGAAATCTCCTAAAGAGATGTCTCCCTGTCTGTTAAAATTCTTATACGGACATTCAAAACAAGAAGGTCTTAATGATACATGCTTATAAAAAATTTCGGAGTACTTTCTTGAATAATATTTCTTTGAGGGAAAGGTAACGCTCTCAACATGATCGCGCCAGCCGTCATAGGACTTATCTCTGAAATCGACTGA
>JAILMJ010000077.1 GCA_024692685.1 Clostridia bacterium | reverse complement strand
TGGGCATACAGCACTATCGAAGCGTTGTCACTATATGTGGCGCTGCCGGTATATATTTTACCCGAACCGTCAATTTTCGAATTCCAGTTTATGAAACGGTAACCGTCTCTTTCAGGCCTGTCGGCGCTGATGGTCACTTTTTCTCCGAATTCTTTCACCTGAACCGCAGGAGCATTTATACCTCCGGTGGCATCGTAAGTGACGGTATATTTGTTCTTTGTCCAATGGGCATAGAGATAAACATCTCCGCTGACCTTGGTCTGGGAATCAATCATTGTGCCGCCGGTCGCCGAGGTAAACCAGCCGTCAAAACCGTAACCCTCTCTGACCGGAACAGGAAGGTCGCCGTAAGTGTTTCCACTTTTGATTCTGACAACGTTCACGGAAACCGAGCCGCCGTTGGCGTCAAGGTGAATTGAAGCATTTACGGAAGTGCCGGGCCCGAAGACCGAGTCGCCTTCGTAGGGAGCAATCCGAATATAAGTAAAAGTACTTTTTAAGGTTGACTTTTCGATGGTTCTTCCCCATCTGATGATACAGGCTCCGTCGGAATTGCAATCGGTAAAGGTTATTGTACTGCCGCTGACACCGGTTATATAAATCGAGTGACCGCCGTTTCTGTATCTGACTATGTCGCCCGCTTTAATTGTATCCACTCTTGATGAGTCGGATGATTTAACCCAGCCGTATCCTGTGTTGCGGGGGTTGTAGCCGGTCACATCATAACCGCATTTTTCTGCGTAGCCCATACACTGCCATGAAAGCTGGGAACCGTTGGGAGCAAAGCCGTTGCAAGTTTGAGACGCAGTGCCTATCGTGCCGTTGTGATCCGGACAGGGAATGGATGTGTAACCGTTCTGATTGTTATTTGAACTGCCGGGATTATTGGCGTGATTCCAGTATTTCCCGGCGGGAAATTTTGATTGTAACGATAAAATTGTTGCCTGAGTTTCAATATAGCCGTCGATGTCCTTGGGGCTTACCGTCGGTATATCCTCGCCCAGATTTGAAATATGATTTATATCTTCGGTCAGCTCTCCTTCTTTAACATCGAGAGTGTATATATGTTCATCATCCACCATAAATTCCAAAGTGTCAGACTGCGAAAAGCAGAATTTTTTTATATCATAACCGGAGAAATAAACGGATGATTTGCCCGATGATATATTTATTTTCATTATAGTACCGTCGGAAAGGGCGTAAGCCGCTCCTCCGCAAACAGAAAAGTATCCTATTTCCGACTGCGACTTCCAGACGAAAGAATCGGTACCGCCGGAAAGGTCAATCCTCCTGAGTTCCCTTCCGGCCGAGAGAAACAGGCTGTCATTATAAACCGCGAGAGTATCCGCTTTATAATCCGTCAGAAAGACAACGTCAACCCCGGGCAGAGTTTCGCTGTAAACCCTACCCTCGTTATTGACTATATATGTGCGATCTCCGCTTGTGAATTCAACGTCGCTGTTGACAAATTCATTATCGGCAAAAACCGTTAAAGGAATAAGTGTCATTACAAGCGCCGTTATGACGGCAAAAGCAAATATCCTCTGAAAAATTTTCATACAGTTACCCGTTTCGAAATAAAAATAAAGAATACCTTTTCTTTAATAAAATGCGGCGCACCAAACAGGTACGCCGCAATAAAAGTCAGTGCTTTCCGAATTCAATTATGATTTTTTCTTGACGCAAACATAAGCGGCTGCGGCTGCGCAGGAAACAGCACAGAAAGCAACAATCGCGGCTGTGCTTGAACCTGTGTCAACGGGAGCTTCCGCAACGGTTTCTTCAATCTGTGCGGATTCGCTGTTTGCATATATAGCCTTGATCTTTGATTTGAGCTGAGAAATGATTCCTTCGAACTCAGTAAACTTCGCATCTGAAAGGCCGAGAAGAGAAGTTTTTGCTTCAAGATCATCAATTGCGCCCATAACATCGTTTTGTGACGGTGTGTTATTGCCGACAACGCCGTACATAAACATATTATTCATAAGGTTGTTCGCAAATTCAATAAGCTGAATGATAACGTTCTGGATATCTGTCCAGAGATAAGTATCGAAGTTTCCGTTCAGGAGCCCGAAGAAATCCTGAAGCGCCTGAATAACACTGTTAACGGAAATATCGGCGGGATCTATCTGAGTGGGATGATTCTCTTTACAAACAGGAAGGTGTGCGTTATAGGTTTCCTGGCTCGTAAATACGTTACCGCAATACGGGCATTTAAGAGAATGATAAGTATTCATATGCTGAACAAGTGCGTCCTGTGTAGCAAATGAAGTGTTGCATATACCGCAGACATAACCTTTATCGGAGGCAGTTGTCGCAGTATTGCTGTTGTGATAGGTATTCATATGAGTTACGAGGGCTTCGGATGTTTTGAAATAAGCCCCGCATATGCTGCACGAATACTCGCCGGTAGGTGTAGTTGAAGATGTTCTGTCTCCGACTTTATCATCGGCTGCAGCCATAACCGAACACGATAGAACGATCATCAAAGACAGCACAATCGCCATAAATTTTTTCATAAATAAAGCCAACCTTTCCAAAGTCGTTTATAATTGTGAGCAACAATTTATAATATATTATCATGGTTTTTTAGAACTGTCAACAATTTTTTGAAAAAATTTGTGCAAATCACTTCAGGCACCTCGCTTCTGACCACAATATTTTGTGGTTTTGTAAATTTCAGGCATCGGAGAGGAGTCCTTTCGGCAGTCATTTCGGGCTTGACAGGAGCGATAAATTGAGTATAATTAAGTTGAGTCCAATTAAATAAGGAGATGAAAGAATGAACATTTACGATTTTACGGTCAAAGATTCAGAGCGTAAAGATGTTTGCCTTGACACCTATAAAGGCAAAGTAATCCTCGTTGTCAACACAGCTACAAGGTGCGGATTCACGCCTCAGTACGAAGAACTTGAGAATCTCTATAAAAAATACAACTCAAGCGGCTTTGAAATTCTTGATTTTCCGTGTAATCAGTTTGCTTTTCAGGCTCCGGGAAGCGAAGAGAAGATAGTATCCTTCTGCCAGACGAAATACGGCGTGACCTTCAAGCAGTTTGCCAAAATCCATGTCAACGGCAAGGATGAGTCGCCTCTTTACACATACCTGAAAAGCAAAAACGGCGGCAAAATCAAATGGAATTTCACAAAATTCCTCATCGACAGAAACGGTAACATTGTTGAACGCTATTCCCCCAAGGTTAAGCCCGGACAGATTGAAGATAAGATAAAGGAGCTGTTGTAATGCATTACACATACAAAACACAGGGCGTATGCTCGCAGATGATAGAGTTTGATATAGACAAAAACATAATCAGCAACGTTAAATTTTACGGCGGCTGTAACGGGAACCTGAAGGCAATATCAAAACTTGTTGACGGTCAGACCGCCGACAAAATAGAGGAAGTTCTTCTCGGCAACACCTGCGGCTTTAAGCCGACATCCTGCGCGGACCAGCTTGCTAAAGCGGTCAGAAAAGCGGCAGACGAAGAAAAGGCACAGTTATCCTGAGGAGTAAAAAATGGGAAATTATGAATCTCTGAAAATCAAGAACCAGCTTTGTTTCCCTCTCTATGCCGCATCAAAAGAGATAGTTAAGCTATACTATCCTTATCTGACTGCCCTCAACCTCACTTATACTCAATATATAACCATGATGGTGCTCTGGGAAGAAAAACGGATAAGCGTCAAGGAACTCGGTGCAAAGCTTTACCTTGACAGCGGAACCCTGTCCCCCGTATTGAAAAGCCTTGAAAAGAAGGGATATATCTCAAGGCACAGGTTACCGGAAGACGAAAGAATCGTCATTGTTGAAATCACCATTGAGGGCAACAACCTCAGGGAAAGCGCAAGCGAAATACCCGAAAAACTGATGCGGTGCACGGCTCTGAGCCATAATGATACGGTTGTTCTTTACACTCTGCTTTATAAACTTCTTGACAACATAAGGGATGCCGGTAACGGTGAAGAAAAATAAAAGATAAGAGACTGTATTCACACGTACAGTCTCTTTTCCTTAATCAAAAAGCGATGAAAAATTGGCGGTTGATGCGAGCGAAAGGCGGGAATCTTTGCCCACTATGATATGATCGGTAAGTTTTATGCCTGTCTGGGCAAGCAGTGCGGCCGCTTCCCGTGTGAGCGTAATGTCCGCTTTTGAAGGTGCGGCATCTCCTCCCGGATGGTTGTGGACAAGAATGACGGAATCGGCATCAAATTCAAACGCCGTTTCAAGTATCTTTCTTTTGTCAACCGCCACCTCGCTCGGACTGCCCTCTCCCACTTCCCTGAAAGCAATCACTCTGCCGAACGCGTCGCAGCAGATGACGGTAAAAATCTCATTCGGCGCGTTTCTGAGTTTCTTCTCAATCGCGTCGACGGTCTCCTCATTCCCCTTGACGGGCCTTGCTTCGCCGCCGGCGGAAAGCCTTCTGCCGAGAGCCGAAAGAATACTCATCATAAGGGCGGAACTTTCACCCATCCCCTCAATGTTTTTCAGCTCTTCATAAGGGGCGTCAAGCACATTTTTAACAGAACCGTACTTTTCCATAAGTCTGTCGGCAATCGGGGCGGTATCTTTCCTCGGAACCGCGTAGAAAAGAAGCATTTCAAGCATACTTCTGTCGGGAACGGAATCGATATCTGTTTTCAGAAAAGCGGCCCTCATTCTCTTTCTGTGGTCCGCGTGAGGATATTTTACATCCGGCATAAACATCACCTAAAGCTATTATAAACTTAAAACTCCGTAAAATCAATTACGGAGTTTTTTCTCATATTAATCCGCCGTCAGCGGTTATTACCTGAGCTGTGATATACGATGAATTGTCACCTGCGAGGAAGGAAACCAGCCCGGCTATTTCATCGGGTTTTCCGAACCTGCCTGCGGGTATTTCTGCGGCAAGTTCAGCCTTTTCACGATCTGAGAGGTGATTATTCATTGCTGTGTCAATCACTCCCGGGGCTATACAGTTAACCTGAATATTGCTCGGCGCAACTTCCCTTGCCAGCGCCTTGGTGAAACCGATTACGGCAGCTTTCGACGCCGAATACAGAGTCTCACACGAAGCGCCTTTTACGCCCCAAATTGAGGAAATATTGATAATTTTTCCTCTCTGCTCTTTAATCATATACGGAAGAGCAAGCCTGCATATATTGAAAACGCTGCCGAAATTGACATTGAAAACACGGTTGTATTCATCGGCGGTTACATCCTGGGTCAGCTTGCTGAGAGCAACACCTGCACAGTTAATTACGGCGTAAAACCCGCCGGAATCTTTCTCAGCCTGCATGAATACAGCTTGGGCGGCATCCGGCTCGGCAAGGTCTGCCTCATAGAGTCTGAATACCGCACCGGCTTTTTTAAGCTGAGCTCCGAGCTCCTCCGCGCCGCTTACATTCCTGTTGTAAACACCGGCTACGGAATATCCGTCCCGCGCCAGTCTGAGCGCAACTGCTTTACCTATGCCTCCGGATACACCGGTTATAAAAACCGACTTTGCCATTATCAGTTGAGAGCCGGGAAAAGATCGGCGGAAATGTAGTCTCCCGTCATAATATCGGTAACATTGAGGTAACCTGTCGGGGGATTGAAGACACTCTTATCAACATCTGCAGAACACTCCGTGAACTCCCAGATTGTGGAATCACCGGTTGAGGAATCCGTGGTTTCGGCACGCCTTATCTCATCGCCGAGATAGAAAATACGAGTCTCGGAAGTGCCGTCTTTATATACGTCAACCTCATAAACATCACCGTTTTCATCTGTATAGTTAACGGTTTCAACATATTCGCCGTTATCCTCGGTAACAGAATTGATGTTGAACTGATCCTCAACACCCTCTGCGGACTCAAGAGGAGCCTCCATATAAACCTTCATACCGGGAAGGTAGAACGAGGCTTTTTTATCATCCTTTATCAAAGTGAGGTGCATTGATGAGCCTTCATCAACCGGCGCCTGGGTATCAATATATATCTTGTCTCCGTCGCAGGCAAGGTAAACGGGAATACTTTGAGTGCCGTTATCCGCAGTGGTATTGATTACGTTCATTTTAAGCGTAAACTTTTCACCTGAGAGGATATTTCTCGCAGGCCGTACGGGTTCGCCGTTTGAGTCAAGCTCAACCTGTGCCTTTTCGAGATCATCAACAGGAATAATGTCATCCGACATCTCAAGGGTCACCTCGGGAGCGGCCTCGGTATACTGTTCAAACTCATCGGGATTGTTGAATATTTCAACAAAAGATTCCTGCTCGGGAGTAAGCGAAAGCTCGGCCTTTGCGGTTGTTGTATGAATTTCTTTCGATTCAACGGTAACCGAATTGCCCTCTCCGTCGGTATAGAAATATTCAACCTCGTTTTTATCATTCAGTGTAGTCTCAACGTTTCTGGTTACACCGTTTTCGTCAACAGCATAGGCGCCGTCGCCGATGTCAACACTGCCGTCAAGTTTGCGGCAGGCGCATAAGGCAAATACAAGCGCAAAAACCAAAACCAGCGCAGAAATATTTTTGATTCCCATTGATACTGCAACTCCTTGTTCAGTAATAACAGACATCTCATCTGTACAATAATAGAATACAGTTTTCCAAAATTGAAATCAAGTAGGATTTCTTAAATATTATAGACCATAGTTTTACAATATTGTTAACAAAATTTTAACACTGCGTCCGAAAAACACCGAATTTTGGAAAAAAGCACTTGAAAAAGGAGAATAAATGAAGTATAATACGCTCACTTGCTACTGTGGCTCAGTTGGTAGAGCAGCGCATTCGTAATGCGCAGGCCGTCGGTTCGAGTCCGACCAGTAGCTCCAAAACACCGAAGCAGCTTTTGTTGCTTCGGTGTTTTAAAATATAATAACGAACGAGAAACGGCGGCCTGATAATAAACGGGATCCCCGAAAAGCCAACAGGCTTTTGGGGGAGAGGAGGAGCGGTGGAGTGAATGAGACTTCGCGCGAAAGAGGACAACAGGGCGCGGAGGCGAACGATACGGAGCCCGCGACGACGAGGTTCGAGTCCGACCGGTAGCTCCATAGAAGAACTCTGATTTTGATACAATCGGAGTTCTTTTCTTTTTGCACCCCATCGCCAAAAATCCGCCCTTACAGCAATGGTATGCATTGTATCATAATTGCGTTAAACTGCCGGAAAAGAGCACCTGTTTACGCAGGTGCTCTTTTCATTGATATCAATATTATTTTTCTGTAAATGAAAAACAGCATCTTAAAATTTGATGTTGTTATTTCATTATATTTAATATTTCTTGAAATTCCGGCCTCGCTTTGAACTCATCTGAAAGAGGGTAATTATCGAGCATATGATGCGTCATCTGCGCGCAAACGCTTGTGTCAAGATAAACGGCGACATCCTCCTGTTTATTTACGGTTGTGCCCTTAAACAATAATGCGGTGCGTTCCGTAACATCGGGCATTGTATCAAAAAATTTTGCGAGCTCAGCGCATTTTTTCAGATTCTCAATCGCTTTTTTATCGTCGCCGAGCCGGTGATAATACTGCCCGAGATAACCGTAATTATAAATTGCCACACGCCAGCATTTGCCGTAGTTTCCGTCTGTATAAACAAGGTCAAATATTTTTACCATCAGTTCCAGCGCTTCAACAGCTTCCTGAATTTGCTCTTCGGTAGGTTCAACGCCCGTTAACATATAGCTGCGCGAAAAATGCGAAACGGCGTTGTCAAAATAATACATCAGACTGTCAAACAGTTTCTGACAGCCATTTTTAACTTTTTCAATATCCATCGGCATATAACTCATCAGGTATTCTCTTGAATGGGAAATTGCAGGCATCTCCTCAATCAGGTTATACATATCCTGAGCGCTGACTCCGCTGTTTTCAACCATACTCAATGGTTTGTAATAATGAATCAGCAGGTTTTTGGCATACATTCTTATTCTGTCATTGGTGCAGTAATCCTGTATCCTGTCATAAATTGCAAATATTTCTTTCTTGTTTTTCAGGTAATCGCCCGCGTCAACATTATCATTGATAAGCGAATGCATATAACGCACAAGAATGCGGAAATCTGAAGGATATTTCCGATAAGCGTCTTTCATAAATGACAGTGAACCCTCGCTGCCTTTATATTTGCCGTTATCAAACTTATCGATGAAGGCGAGAATATCCTCCTCATTTTTCGCTTTGTCGACTCCGAGCAGATCATCGGTTGAAACAGAGAAGAAACCCGCAATCACCGGCAGCAATTCTATATCGGGGTAGCTTTCTCCCCGTTCCCATTTGCTGACTGCCTGAAAAGAAACCCCGAGAAAATCAGCAAGCGCCTCCTGTGTCAAATCGCGTTCTTTGCGGAGCCTTTTAATATTTTCGCTGAAATAAGTATTCATTTTATCACCTCGGATTGTATTGGCGGTACCGTCTGACTTAATCATAATCTATCAGCCGGTTTTTCACAATAACCTGATTCTTGAAAAAATATCAACCATCAGTTGAATTTATAAATATCATTACCGTAAACTGTCACCGCCGTATTCTCACACAAATCTTTCCGATTCTGAATTATTTCCCGATAAGCGCTTTACGCCTCAATAATAATGAAATCCGCAAATAATTGCAAGTTCTGATAATAGGTGCCTGCATATTGTTTTTTTATTATTTTTCAGGTATAATAGTATCATAAAGGAGAATGCTTATGTACTATTTCCCTTGGTTTTTTCTGTTCATTATTATTATGCTGCTGAGAAATGACAGAAAACAAACGGCAAAATTTATTGAAGCAAAAATAAAAAAGCAAAAAGGAGACCTCGAAATGCAAAAATTTGCTGAAAGATTAATCGGAAAAGATGTGCTGATAAATACAGTCGCATCCGGCAGTTATGACGGAGTTATAAAAGAAGTTGCGGACAACGCGGTTGTGTTGGAAAAAAACGGCAAGGAAACTGTGGTTAACCTTGACTACGTCATCCGCCTGAGAGAATACCCGACAAACAAAAACGGCAAAAGAAAATCCATAGTCACAGACTGATAATCAGCAGTCGGTCTTGCTTTCTTTCGCAAACAAACAACAGTACAGGCGCAAACGGGAAATAAATGAGACTGATTCTTGAGAATTGCCTCGGGACCATGATAGAAGTAAGATTGATAAAAACATAATACCGGTATGCGTGCATTGCGCACAAATCATCAAACGGAGATGAACAGGAATTGAAAAATAATCTTAAAGTTGCAAATATCGGCATGAAATTCGGTATGTCACATATCGAGGGCGCCATAAGTTACGGAGCGGAAATAGCCGCCATATGCGACTGCGACGTAGATAATCTCCGCTTTGCCGGTGAGAGATATTCAATTGATTCGCAGAAGTGGCACACCGACTATATGGATATAGTCAACGATGAGAGTATTGACATCGTCACAGTTGCCGTTCCGGACCAGATGCATAAAAAAATATCCTGCGATCTGCTGCGAGCAGGCAAAAACGTTCTGTGTGAAAAACCGCTGGCACTCACCCGTGCAGATGTAACTGAAATCATAAAAGCCGCAGACGCTTCGACGGGCAAATTTATGGTAGGGCAGATTTGCCGCTTTACTCCGGCTTTTGAAAAAGCCAAGGAGATTATCGACTCGGGAGCGATAGGCGAAATATACTTTGCCGAAAGCGAATATGCCCATGACTATATGGACCTTGTGAGTACATGGAGGTCGGATCCCCTTCGTCACGGTGTTATCGGCGGCGGCTGCCACGCGGTTGACCTTCTCCGTTGGCTTGCGGGCGACCCTCAGGAGGTCTTTGCATACGGTATGCATAAAATGCTGCCCGGAGTGGAATACGACGACGCAACAATTGCCGTAATGAAATTTGACGACAATGTTGCGGGCAAGGTCTTTGTTTCAACCGGATGCAAGCGCGATTACACGATGCGCACGGTTATTTACGGCACCAAGGGAACTTTGATATGCGACAATACTTCGCCTGCCATGACCTTGTTTGAAACCGATGAAAACGGCAAAACCAAAGAGCCCGAACTCATAACCGTAGAAGTGAACAATCACAACGCCGCAAGAGAATTCGAAGTGTTTGCCGACGCGGTAATAAATGACAGCCCCGTCGCCACCGACGCTCGCGAGGGAGCAAAGACCGTTGAGGTCTGCCTCTCGATTATTGAGTCGTCAAAAACAGGCGAGCCCGTCAGGCCGGATTACAATTTTTGAAATCAGGCACAGCGGTAAGAAGGTCTGTAAATCTCTCGTCATCATCTTCTGCCGTTATCGAGGAGATTCCGCGGCCGAATTAATAACAGTATCCGCATGAAATTGCCGGGTGTTTAAAACACTGCAGGAAGTTTACAGGAACATCGGCTGCTGCAAATTCACAGGATTATATAAAAAATCCGGGCTGATTCAAATCAGCCCGGTATTGTTATTCCGGCTTATATTCCATAATATCACCCGGCTGGCAGTTCAGCGTTTCGCACAGGGCAACGAGGGTTGAGAACCTGATTGCGCTGACATGTCCGTTTTTGAGCTTGGAAAGGTTTACATTGGCAACTCCGACTTTTTCAGAGAGCTCGTTGAGGCTGATTTTCCTATCCGCCATCACTCTGTCAAGCCGCAGAACTATCTTTCCCATAACGCGCCTCCTCAAAGAGTTTCGTCGGATTCTTTCTGAAGGTCCGCACCGTATCTGAAAATATAAACGATAAGAAATACAACAGCCACGAGCATAACAACCCCGAGATTTAACGTAAGGCTGAAAGACGAATCACTGCCGACAGAGCCCCAGGCACTTGAATTGAAAATGTGCAGAACTGTCGTGGGAATAAGCCACTTTGCAAAAGTATTCATACGGGTTACCACATCAGCGGAAAAAGGAGTGTCACATTCTTTGAGCGCTTTCATAAGTGCTTTAAGCATAAAGAGAGTGACAGTAATTGCGCCCAGATAAAAGAAGGTAACCGTGAGGGAAAAAATGATGCGCTTCATTGTGAATTTCTTTTCGCCGAACTTTGCGTTCAAGGCAAGTCCGTTGCCCTGTTTCTTTACCGAGATTTCGGAAATGTCCTTATCATCGGGTGTAAAGACTTTGCCGTCCTCTGTGATAAGATCACTGAGATCCTCAACTCCGTCCATCTTTATGAAATGGTTGAGCTTACCGAAAAAATCACCCTTTGAATCAGCTGTGATGCCGGTTGAAATGCTGACATTGATATCTTCGGATGAAACAACCGCAGCTCCTGCCGTACCGATTGCTACACCGACCATACAGGCTATTGAGCCGATTATGAGAAGTATGCAGATTACATAGCCGACCGTACCGGCAGTATTGATTTTCTTGATTCTTTTGTTGCCCATAATTATCCTCCGAAATAAATTATTTAACGTTTATCGTTAATCCAATTATATCACGAATTTTACGTTTGTCAAGTACTTTTTAATGTTTTTCGTTATTTTTTTAATTTTTTTGCGAAAGTTCCTGCGTTTTATTTATAATCGCCGTAATTATCCGATTTGCTTACATACAAATATAAAAACTGTCCCCTGCGTATTGATTCCGCGAAAAATAAATGGGGCTTGTGTATTTCCGCCGAATTTAGTATTATGAAAAGGAGCAAATGCGGGTATGCGCATAATTGATACACCACCCGGCGAGTCACTGACCGAAGCCGCAGGACATTTAAACAAGGCGCACTGCGTATATGACGAAACGCAAACAACTGAGTACCGTCAGCAAAGGAGAAACTTTATGGAACTTATTAAATCCACACTGCAAATCGGCCTGGAAAACCCGATAAAAATTCTGCATGTCACCGATTCACACATTGCGCTTGCGGATGAGCGCGACAACGAGCGCAAGCACGCTCTGGCAAAACGTCTGGGGGCTCCGGAAAAAGAACAGCACTTTCGTGAACATCTGGCTTATGCAAAAGAGCATTGCGACCTTATGGTGCATACAGGCGACTTGATTGACTTTACCTCTCAGGCAAATTTTGATTTTGCCCGCAAGGTCCTTGCCGAGGATAAAGTGTTTTTTATTGCCGGGAATCACGAGTTTTCTCAATATGTCGGCGAGGCATACGAAGACCGCGCCTATAAAATGAACAGTTTCCGTGAGATGATGCCCGGACTCGGCGCTCCGCTTTTCTTTAACTCAAGAACGGTGGGCGGCGTCAATTTTGTCGGCATTGACGACAGTTACCACCAGTTTGAGACGTGGCAGATAACCAGGCTCAAAAAAGAGATTGCAAAGGGGCTTCCGATTGTTCTGTGCCTGCACGCACCGCTGTTTGAGCAGTCATTATATGAATACCATATTGAACGCAACGGCCCCGGCGAAAGCTCTTACCTTGTGGGCTGTGACGAGGACCACCTGCCGGATGATGAATGGCGGGCAATTGAAATCAGACCCCGTGGAGTCACAGATGAGGCGGTCGCTTTCATCAAATCGCAACCGCGGATCAAGGCAGTACTTGCCGGACACATTCACTTCAGCTTTGTCAGTGACCTTGCGCCCGGAATGCCGCAGTTTGTCACCGGAAGCGGATACGGCGGCATTGCCCGCGAAATCACGATAATATAAAGTCGGCGCTGTATAACCGGCACATGTTATTCTTGAATATTCCGGCCACTTTCTCTTAATTAAAAATATCACATTCGGCAGCGGTAAGGGCGGGTGTCCGTAAAACGCTGCCGATTTTTTTGCAAAAAAACAAAGCCAATTTTTTGCAAAATTGACTTTGTCATCAGCCTGACACGGTACTGCGGACCGTCTGTTGAGGCCGTATTATAAAGTTTAATACCGATTAATACATTCCGCCCTGGGACGCAGCGGCCATTGCTGCGGCGTTTGCGGCGTCAGCTGCGGGATCGGGCTTATCGGCAACAAGACTTTCGGTTGTGAGAACCATAGCCGCCACGGATGCCGCATTCTGGAGTGCGGAACGGGTAACCTTTGTCGGATCAAGGATTCCGGCTTTTGCCATATCGGTATATTTATCGCTTGCGAAATCGTAGCCGTAACCTATCTTCTTGGAGGAAACGATTTCGTTTACTATTACGCTGCCCTCAAGGCCTGCGTTGGAAGCAATCTGACGTACGGGCTCCTCAAGAGCTTTAAGTACGATTTTGATGCCCGTCTTTTCATCGGTATCCTCAGTCTTGTCAAGAAGAGCTTTGACATCATTCACGCTGTTGAGCAACGCAACACCGCCGCCGGCTACACAGCCTTCTTCGACCGCAGCCTTGGTTGCCGCAAGAGCGTCCTCAATACGGAGTTTCTTCTCTTTCATTTCGGTTTCTGTTGCCGCGCCGACTTTGATAACGGCAACACCGCCGGAAAGCTTTGCGAGTCTTTCCTGAAGCTTTTCTCTGTCAAAATCAGAGGTGGAATTCTCTATCTGAGTCTTAATCTGACTTACTCTTGCTGAGATATCGGACTTCTTGCCCGAACCGTCAACAATTATGGTGTTCTCTTTTGAAATCTTGACCTGACGGGCTCTGCCGAGCTGGTTAAGCTGAGTTTCTTTAAGCTCAAGGCCGAGATCGGCTGTGATAACTTCACCGCCTGTAAGCACGGCGATATCCTGAAGCATTTCTTTTCTTCTGTCGCCGAATCCGGGAGCTTTTACGCATACGCAGGTGAACACACCGCGGAGTTTGTTGACAAGTATGGTTGAAATGGCTTCGCCCTCAACATCTTCGGCAATAATAACAAGCTTTGCGCCTGCGTGCATTGTCTGCTCAAGAAGAGGAAGAATCTCCTGAACATTTGAAATCTTCTTATCGGTGATAAGGATGTAAGCATCGTCTATGACTGCTTCCATCTTATCGGTATCTGTCACCATATAGGGTGAAATATAGCCGCGGTCAAACTGCATGCCCTCGACAACCTCTGCCTCTGTGGTGGCAATCTTGGACTCCTCAACGGTGATAACGCCGTCTGCGGAAACTTTTTCCATAGCCTCGGCTATAAACTTTCCGACTTCTTCGTCACCGGAAGAGATTGTGCCGATTCTGGCGATATCCTTGGAACCGCTGACTTTCTTTGAATTCTTCTTGAGGTTTTCAACTACTGCGTCAACCGCCTTGGCAATACCCTTTTTGATAATCATCGGGTTTGCGCCTGAGGTAACGTTTTTCATACCTTCTCTGATAAGGGCCTGGGCAAGAAGGGTTGCTGTGGTTGTGCCGTCGCCGGCAACATCATTGGTCTTTGTTGAAACTTCCTTTACAAGCTGGGCACCCATATTCTCAAAGGGATCCTCAAGCTCGATTTCCTTGGCGATTGTAACACCGTCATTTGTAATTAAAGGAGCACCGTATTTTTTATCAAGAACAACGTTTCTGCCCTTGGGTCCGAGAGTAATCTTGACTGTATCGGTAAGCTTGTCGACGCCGCTCTGAAGAGCTTTGCGGGCTTCCTCTCCGTAAATAATCTGTTTAGCCATTTTCTATTCCTCCTGAATTATTCTACTTTTGCGAGAATATCACTCTGTTTCACTATTGTATACTCAACATTATCCAGTTTGACCTTTGTGCCTGAATAATTACCGGTGATTACCTTGTCACCGACTTTGATATACATTTTTACTTCGTTTCCGTCAATGATTCCGCCGGGGCCGACTGCGACGACTTCGGCAACCTGGGGCTTTTCCTGAGCGGAAGGAGCGAGAATGATTCCGCTGGCTGTCGTTTCTTCAACCTCAACGGCCTTAACGACAACTCTGTCAGCAAGGGGTTTAATCTTCATTTTCATTACCTCCAAATTGAATATATAAAATAATAAGCTGTTTATTAGCACTCTCATTTCTTGAGTGCTAATTTGTATTTTAACACTAAACCCGAAAAAATCAAGTCTTTTCCGCAAAGTTTACAATATTGTAATAAATTTCCTCGGTTCGTTGACTTTATACGAAAAAATGATATTATAAATATATCATTATTCAATTGTGAGGGACAGATTTTGAAAACGGGAAGATTGAATCTTACAGCCGATAAGGTCAGGGCGTTTGCGGCCTCCGACCTCTATACGGTTATGCTTGTTTTTCTCTCTGCGGTTTTTATCATCACCCGTCAGGAAGTTCTCGGCACATATATACTTGCCATTGTCTGCGCCCTTCTTTTCTTCCTTAATAAAGATATCATCGCGCCGATTCACGGTATTCTGATTATCTCCTGCTTTGCAATAAGATGCAAAAACAGCATGGATGAGTTTCTGAAATTCTGGCCTCTCGGGGTGATAGTAATCATCCTTTTCTTCGGCCACTTTTTCAGGATTACTCCGCGTTTTAAAAGGGGGAAACTGTTTTATGCCCTGATCGCGGTTTCGATTGCTATATTTATCGGAGGCGTGGGAATTATCAATCCCCTGACTTATTTTTCACCGACGTCCGTTTTCTATATGTGTTCCCTCGGAGCCGGTATGCTCTTTTTCTACTGCTTCTTTAACGCCAATGTTGTTTATGATGAATACGATGCTTTCGAAAACAGATTCTGCAAGATGATGATAAGCATCATACCGACTCTTTGCATTTCCCTTATTTGGGAGTACGCCTCCCGTTTTGATGAGTTTATGAAAACCATGAGCGTTATCCCTTTTCAGTGGAGAAACAACGCCGCAACGCTTCTGATGCTCGCAATGCCTTTTGCCTTTTGGTTTTCAAGAGAAAAATTCAGGTATTTCTTCCTGGGCGTGCTTGATTACGCGGCCATTGTTTTCACGGGCTCCAGAGGCGGACTCATATTCGGCTTTGTTGAATTTCTTATCTGCCTGGCGGTAATGACTGTCAGGGATAAAAAGCACAGAAAATATATTTTAATATCAATAGGAGTGCTTGCTGCCGCTGCCGTTGCAGCCAACAGATTTATAATTGAAATTCTCAATTATACCATACATCGTCTGTTTGATCCCGACGAGAATTCGATAAGAATTGACCTCATAGAGAGAGGTATCAAAGATTTCAGAGCAAGTCCTGTGGTAGGAAGAGGCCTTGCTTATATGGGCAACCGTGATATCCACGCAAGCGCCAAGCACACTCTGTGCTGGTACCACTGTTCACTTGTTCAGGTTCCCGCTTCCTTCGGCGCAGTCGGCATTGCCGCCTATACTTTCCTTAATATACAGCGAATCAGGGTTTATCTTGCAGACCGCTCGGATTTTGCCCTGACACTGTTCTTATCTTTTATAGGACTCGAACTCATGTCGCTCGTAAATCCCGGAATATTCGCTCCGTTCCCATATCTTTTCCTCGTTACACTCTATTTCTCCGTTATGGAAAACTACAAGGTAAACGGCAAAGGAGACGGTGCTCAATGAAAATACTGTCTGTAGGAAACGAATTCTCATCCCAGGCGCAGACCTATCTTCCTTTTCTTGCCGGAGCAGCGGGCAAAGAACTGACCGCCTGTACTCTTAGGCTTGACGGAGCAAGTATAGAGGACCACTACAGAAACTATACGGATGAAGAAGAGGTTTACAGTTACGAATGCTTTCTTCCCGGTGAAACGGAAAAACTCTGCCCCGACGGCATTGCTCTGCACGAGGCAGTTGAAGATGACGACTGGGATATTATCACTTTACAGCAAAACGGGGAGCTCAGCGGCGACAAAGAAAGCTATAAGCCGTATCTGGCAGAGCTTGCCGCATATTGCAAATTAATGCACCCCGAAGCAAAAATAATGGTTTTTCAAACCTGGGCCTATGAAGCCGGAAGCCCCGACCGGATATTCAGGGAAGTTTTTGAAGGCAATCAGGTCAATATGTACAACACCATTGCCCGATGCTGCGCGGAAATAAAAGACGAAGCGGACGCCGATGACATTGTTCCCATCGGAAGGGCATGGCAGATTGCAAGAAATTCAAGCATAGGTGACAGACTCACAACAAACGGGGTTGACGCAAATGAACTCGGCGAATTCCTTGCTTCCTGCTGTCTGTATGAAAAAATTTTCAACGAAGGAACAAACCTGAGCCCGTTTAGCTTGCCCGGATTCAGCAAGGCGACCTCGGATTTGCTGAAAATCTGCGCACACATGGCATGCGAAGAAGGAATTATTAAAACGTAATGAATATCGTAAGAGATGTTAAGCTGATTGATTATCCGCCTGCGGTTGACAGACTGAACTGCCTTACTCACGCCGCCGGCGCCCTGGCATCGGTCGCGGGTCTTGTATTCATAACCGTCAAAAGTTACAGAACCGGTGACAGAATCGCGGTTTTTTCATGTGTTGTATATGCGCTGTCACTCATTGCAGTTTATACCGGGTCAGCGGTATATCACGGCCTGCCGCCGGGAAACAAAAAAATAAGAGCAAGGCTTTTCGATCACCTTACCATACCCCTGCTGCTTGCCGGAACAGCTACACCCTGCGCCCTGATAACATTGAGAAGAGTGAGTATGCTTCACTGCATAGCTGTATTTGTCATTGCCTGGCTTTGTGCGGCTTTCGGAATTTTCGGCAAACTGTGTTTTTTTGAAAAGCTGAAAACCCCGGTAATGATTGTATATTTTGCAGGAAGCATCGTGATGCTTTCCTGCGCAATCCCGCTCGCAAAGAACTTTAACAAAACCGGCTTCCTTATTCTGGTTGCAGGCAGTATTGCCTACGCAGCAGGTTCCGTATTCTGCAGGCTCGGGATGAAAAGACCTTCCATGCACGTCATTTTTCATATTTTTACAGTTATAGGCAGTGCCTTGCATTTTATGTCCGTATACTTCTATGTGCTGTAACACCGTAAATACCGAAACCGGAGCGGTTTTCCAAATCGCTCCGGTTTTTTAAGCTTTATAATTACGCCGAAAAAGAATAAAGAACCCGGAATATCACACTCCAAGCTCTCTTCTTCGCAGATTACGCCTTACCCTCAACAAAGGTGCACAAATCACCGACCGTGTAGAGAGAAGCCATCTCTTTATCGGTTATCCTGATGTCAAAATCGTCCTCAAGGGCAACAGCGAGATTTACCAGGTCCATTGAATTGAGGTTAAGGTCTCCTCTGAGTTCCGCAGTAGATGTAATCTCCGACGGCTCAATATCAACATAATCACAAATGAGTGTTTGCAACTTTTCAAGCATATTAAGTGCCTCCTTATTGCCTGAATGTGCGGTTCTTTCTTTAATCCATCGGTATTTTAGCAGAATAATATTTTTTTCTCAATCAACAAAATCACAGTTTTGTCTAAATTTTCAGCATCTTTATTATTTTATTCTCCTCCGTGTCGGGCAATATTGATTTCAGATGTGATAAGATAAGATTGTATGACTCTTCCGGCTCCTTTGAATAAACTTTACCGGTAAAGCTTTCTCCCATAAAAATTTCGGGAGTAGAATATTCAGCAACACCCCAGCCGTAAGTCTTTCCCGTTTTATCAAGCTCATATATAAAATCACTGATAATAACATAACACTCCGCCTGAAGACGGGTCATTACGGTGTCAAAGCCTTTCCTGCCGTTCTTTCCGTAACCCCCCTTGCTTTTTATCCGTTTTGACAGAGACGGAGCGGTTTCGGCAACAAGTTCATAGAGGGTTTTATCGCGGAAAGAAGCAAGACCATCATCAAACCTCGCGTCAAAATCATAGCCGTCACGGCGGTAATTCGCAAAGTCCGGAAACCACTCCCGGCTTACAAAAACTGCTTTCTTCTCAAAGAATTTTCCGTAGGCACAACCTGTCTCCCTAATGACCGGGCCTTTCCATTCCCAGACTCCTTCTTCCGCAGAAAACCAGGCCGAGGGAGAAACGTGTTCCTCAACCGAAAAGCCCCTGATTAAATTGCTGAACAGCGGAACAAAGCCGAAATCATTGACTGCTTTGATCAGGTCTTCCTTTGTTTCAATGAGGAAATCAAATTTACTCATTTTTCATCATCCTTCACAAAACACTTAAACAGATTATTATTACATCCCGATTATATCACATAACTTTCGCAGAGTCTATAAAAATGACATCACATACCCGTGCGAAAAGCAAAAAAACACTTGACAATCTCAGGCAAATAATATATTATATGTGAGCGTCAAAAAAACGCGCGCTTATGATCCACTAGCTCAGGCGGTAGAGCACTTGACTTTTAATCAAGGTGTCCGGGGTTCGAGTCCCCGGTGGATCACCAAACGCACATAACTCGGACTTATTTCAAATCGGAAATACGTTCGGGTTATTTGTTTTTATTTAAAGATTTAATAATTATCATTCATCCGGTTACACTTTTGCAATATTGTTTTTCCCCGTTACAGTCATCTGTGACGGGGATTTTTTATTGTCCGTCTTTTCGGACTGTTCTTCTGTCGGACCGGGATGTGCGGGTTTATCTGTAATCATACTGCCGCCCCTGTTGACACTTTAACCTAATTTTAAACCCCTTTTTGAGAAACATACACTATTGACAGAAAAAAAGCAAAAATTTATAATTAGTATTATAAAAATACAGAAGGTGATGCAAATTGAAACGGTACGATGTAATCATTATCGGCGCCGGTAACGGCGGACTTGCCGCAGCGGCAACCTGTGCCCGTGAAGGCCTTTCAACTCTCCTGCTCGAAAGACATAATCTGCCCGGCGGCTCAGCCTCCTCATTTGTCAGGGGAAGATTTGAATTTGAGCCTTCACTTCATGAACTTTCAGGCGTGGGTGAAGCGGACGAAGTCGGCTCAATCAGCAATATGTTCTCCAAACTCGGCGCAGATGTAAACTGGGTAAGGGAAGATTCAACTTTCCGCCTTGTAGTTCCCGCAAAAGAAGGCGATAAGGACGCCTTCGTCAATGAAAACGGTGTGCTTGTTTCTGTTGACGCGCGTATGCCGGTCGGCTTTGAAAAATTCGCAAAAAAGCTTGACGAACTTGTGCCCGGCTCATATGACAGCGCCATGAAAGCCTTCGGACTTTCAACCAGAATGTATAAGGCCTTTGACGCCCTGGGTGAGGGCGACGATTTTTCCGGGATTTTCAAGGCTCTGCCGTATTTTCCCGACCTTATGAGAATGACTACACATACTCTCAACGAAGGTCTTGACGCCCTCGGTATGCCGAAAAAGGCGCAGGATATTTTCTCGACCTACTGGAGTTATATGGGCGTACCCGGCGATATGTTTGATTTCCTTTATTATATGACCGTTATGCACAGCTATGTTATGAACGGAGCCGGAATGCCGAAGCTGCGCAGTCATGAGCTCAGTCTTTCAATCGACAAGGTTATCCGTGACAACGGCGGAGAAATCTGGTATAACTCCGAGGTTACATCCGTCATCATGAAGGACGGAAAACCCGACGGCGTAGTCATAAACGGAGAAAAGGAAGTTTACGGAAAGCGCTTTATTTGCAATGCCTCGCCCAATTTTGTTTGGAGCGACCTTATCCCCGAAAGCGACGCCCCGGAAAAACAGCTCCGCATGACAAACGCAAGAAAAATTGCCGCTTCCCTGACCACGGTTTATCTCGGGATGAACAAAACCAAGGAAGAACTCGGAATAACGGACTACTCGGTGTTTATTGCCCCGTCCTCAGATTCTGATGAACAGTTTGCCGCTTCGCAAAACTTCGGCGGCGGATACTGCATTATAAACTGCCTGAACCACGTAATTCCGGACTGCACACCCCCCAGAACATCCCAGCTTTTCCTGACCACAATCACCTTTGATGATGTTATGAAGGGAGTCAAACCGAGAGACTACAAAAAATTCAAGAACAAGGTGGCAAAGGATTTGATAGAGACCTGTGAAAAGGCTCTCAACATTGAGATTCAGCCCTATATTGAAGAAATCGAAATCGCACTGCCGCCTACATTCTCACGTTATCTCAACACCCCTTACGGTACCCCCTACGGTTACCGCCTTGACCTTTGGGACAGCATGATTCCCAGAACAATACAGTTTGCTCAGGATCAGCCGTATGACAATTTCATTTTCTGCGGCGCTTCACAGGAGCGCGGCGACGGTTACGGCTGCGCGTATCACAGCGGAGAAAAAGCGGCGAATATAACCGTTGCGGCTCTTAAAAAGGAGGGAAAATAATATGGCAAGCCCGATCAAATCACTGACAGTCAAAAAATTCCCCTCACTGCTGGGAGGCAGACAGAAGAAGTTCAACTCTGCGCCCGCCACGGTTCCATCGGGAACCGATTCATCGCGTGAACTTGCAAAGGCGCTTCACCCGGATTATCAGTATCTCACCGTTGCGGCGGTTAAAGAAAGAGCGCCTGACTGCAAGAGCTTCACACTCGTTCCCGATCCGGAAAAAGGAACAAAAGGTCTTGCTTTTTTCGGGGCCGGCAAGTATCTGACAGTATTTGAAACAATAGACGGAATGCAGGTTACAAGGGCATATTCCATTTCATCCTCACCTGCCGATTCGCTTGAAGGCAAATACGAACTCACCGTAAAAGAAGTCGGCGGAGGACTTGTTTCAAATTATATATTGAAAAACTGGACCGTCGGCACGAGCGTAAAAGTCTCGGCTCCTGCTGGAAACTTTGAATATCAGCCGCTCAGAGATGCAAAAACCGTTATCGGTCTTGCGGGAGGAAGCGGCATAACACCCTTTGTTTCAATGGCTAATGCAATAGCAGACGGAGATGAAGATTTCAATCTCATTCTTCTCTACGGCAGCCGTGACGAGGCAAACATCCTGTTCCGTGACGAACTCGATGCCATTGCAAATAAATGCGAAAAATTCAAAGTTGTACATGTTCTGAGCGATGCTTCCGACCTCCCCGACGGGATGGAAAAAGGCTTTATCACCTCTGATTTAATCAGAAAATATGCCCCTGCAGACGGGGACTATTCTATCTTTATCTGCGGCCCTCAGCAGATGTATGACTTCCTTGATAAAGAACTTAAATCACTCGGCAAGGAACGCAAATTCATACGCCGTGAAACCTTCGGTGAGATTCATAATCCGAAACAGTTTGCGGACTATCCCGCCGATGTGCCTGAAACGGTCAACATAACGGTCACTATTCAGGATTTCACTGCCACAGTCACCGGCTCCACATCCGATACTGTTATGCAGATACTTGAAAAACAGGGAATCGCAGTACCTTCGAGATGCAGAAGCGGAGAGTGCGGATTCTGCCATTCACATCTCATTTCGGGCAATGTTTATATTCCCAAGTCCCTCGATTACAGAAGAATGGCCGATATTCCGTACAGCTGTATTCATCCCTGTTGCACATTCCCGCTTTCCGACCTTGTGGTAAACATTCCGGCAGCAAAATAACGCAGAAACCACATATAATCATTTATGCCGCGGCGTCGTACCGCGGCATTTTTTGTGACAAAAAACATCCACCCGGCTCGCGGATGGATGTGTACATTTTCAGTATTCGGAAGGACTCAGGCTCCGGTAGTTGAATCGTAATAGTCATAAGTGATTTCCGGATCGGAATACTCGGTTTGAGGCTCTGCAGGCTGAGAAGAAAAAGAAGCGCTGTCAATCTCGGAATTTCCTTCATCATTATGAGGAACTTCAGTTTCCTGAACATAGACCATAAGCGTTACTTCAGTTCCCTTGCTGTACTTCTTGCCCGCTACGGGGGACATCATAATCACTTCGTTGAAGCTATGGTTTCCTTCGGTGGTTTCCTGCTTTTTGCAAACAAAACCGAGTTGTGTGAGGCGCATCTCAGCTGTTTCGTATATTTCGCCGACAATATTCGGGAGCTCGACCATCTCGCCGCCCTTGCTGACAAAAAGCTTTATCTCAGTGCCGGGGTCAACCATTGTGCCCGATTCGATACTTTGAGTAATGACATAGCCGGCTTCAATATCCGAATTATAGACCTCTTCAACGGTAATTTTGAAGTTTTTATTGAATACCGGGTTTTGCTGAATATCGTAATAACTGCGTTCGGCAAACTGCGGCACCGCAATCTTTGCGGCCTGGGTTACGGTAGTTTCACCGCCTCCGACCTTAACATTGAATTTATCCTTAAAAACCGTGGCTGCGAGTGCGCCGAAAACGGCAATGCCGACAAATATGATTATCAGAGCCGTAAGAAACATAGTGGCAACCGGACTCTTCTTTTTCTTCGGAGGGGTATTGCTTCGGGGAGAAGCCGGAGCTTGCTCCGTTCTGCTGTTCTTCTGCCTGGTATATGCTGCGCCCGCGGCGGAAGCGGACGGAGTTGCGGAAAGCTCTCCTCTGAGCTGCTCAACGTTCCTTGTCCTGTCCTGAGGCAGAATCTGCAGGGCATTTATCAGGGCGTTTATAACATATGCGGGCAGGGCCTCGGCAAACTTTCCGGGCACCATCAGCCTGTCATTGCTGATACGCTCCTTTGCGGAAATCGGGTCGCTGCCTATAAGTGTTCTGTACAGGACAGCTGCGAAGGAATAGACATCCGTCCACGGACCCTGAGGGGCGTCAAACCCATACTGTTCAACGGCGGCGTAACCTTCATATATCTGAGGATCAAGATGACTGCCGGCAGTCCTTACCTCTCCTATGGAGAATCCCGTAATCTTTATCTTTCCGTCTTCAGCTATAATCAACGTTGTGGGAGAAATGCCTCTGTGAATAATCCCGTTTGAGTGAAGGTTACCGATGGTTGAAAGCGTGGGCATAAGAAGCTGGCGCGCTTTTTCCCATGAGATATAGCCCGTCTTGCTCCTGAGCAGGAAATCTCTCAGTGAAATGCCGTCAAAATGATCGTAAACCGCATATGAAGTGCCGAAGCACTCGAAAACATTCGTAACGTTTATGAGAGCGGAAAGACCGCTGAGTTTTTCAAGCTGAGTCCAAAGGGTTTCAAAACTGCGTCGAAACTCCGCAAATGTTGCCTCGGAGCCGAGCATTACCTGAAGGTTGAGATTCGACTCAGTCCTTGCAGTAAAAGAAAACGGATTGAATTCTCTGATAAATACCGCTTTCTTTTCGTTTATATCCCAGCCGATGTAAGTGACACCTTCGCCGTTTGTTTCCATTGCCTTGCCGACAAGATACCTGTTTAAAACAACAGTCCTCACGGGCAGATAAGGTACATTCTGGACGGTCTGAATATGATAACCGCAATGCGGGCATTTCTTCTCTTCTTCGCCGATTTCGCGCATGCAACCCATGCACAGATTATCTGAATTTATCATATATGATACTCCCTTTGAAAAGAGCTGTTATATTTATTATAGGTAAATATATCAAAAAGAGATTTTGCTGTCAATGAATACTACAACATTGTAATATTTTTTGTTAAAATATCAAAAAATAACATCGTTTTTTTGTTAGCAAATATGAGAGTGTCCGTATTGAAAATTTATTTTAATCTTGTTATAATATATTTTGTATAATCAGGGAAAATTGGAGGAATTTGCGAATGTCGGAAACCAATTTACCGCTCTATCTGTTTCATGAGGGCACAAACGCCAAAGCTTATGAATACCTGGGTTCCCATCCCTGCGGCGGGAACTCGGCTGTGTTCAGAGTCTGGGCACCCGCCGCAAGGCAGGTGTTCGTGGCCGGTGATTTCAACAACTGGCAGGCTGACTGCGCACCTATGAAAAAGATAAGCGACGGTGTATGGGAATGCGTTGTTGAAGGCGTTAAGCAATACGACGCTTACAAGTACCTGATAATAACCGGTGACGGCCGTTCGTTTTTTAAAGCAGATCCGTATGCCTTCCACGCGGAAACCCGCCCAGGCACCGCTTCAAAATACTACGAATCAATCGACTTCTCATGGAGCGATGAATCGTGGATGAAGAAGAGAAAAAAGACGGATATTTATTCATCCCCGGTAAACATTTACGAAGTCCACATCGGCTCATGGCAGGTGTATGATGACGGCAACCCCATTCCTTACAGAGACCTTGCGTCACGTCTTATCCCCTATGTATGTGAAATGGGTTACACACATATTGAACTGCTGCCCGTTATGGAGCATCCGTTTGACGGCTCGTGGGGTTACCAGGTCACAGGTTACTTTGCCCCGACCTCACGTTACGGTACACCTGAAGATTTTGCCTATTTCGTCAACGAAGCGCACAAAGCCGGCATAGGCGTTATACTTGACTGGGTACCCGCCCATTTTCCGAAGGACGCCTTCGGCCTTTATGAGTTTGACGGCAGCCCCTGTTATGAATATGCCGACCCGCGCAAGGGTGAGCATTATCAATGGGGAACAAGGGTTTTCGACTACGGCAAAAACGAGGTAAAAAGCTTTCTGTCTTCCAGCGCGATGTTCTGGATAGAAAAATATCACATTGACGGTCTGAGAGTTGACGCTGTCGCTTCAATGCTCTATCTTGACTACGGCAGAGATGACGGCCAATGGATAGCCAATAAATACGGCGGAAGGGAAAACCTTGAAGCTGTTGCCTTCCTCAAAGGGCTCAACGAATCTATCTTCCGTGAATACGGTGATGTGATGATGATAGCCGAGGAAAGCACCTCCTGGCCGATGGTTTCAAAGCCGACTTTCAGCGGAGGTCTCGGCTTTAACTTCAAGTGGAATATGGGCTGGATGAATGACTGCCTGAGGTACTTTTCACTTGACGGTATATTCAGGAAATTCAACCACGACTGCCTGACATTTTCGTTCTTCTATGCGTTTTCGGAAAACTTTGTGCTGCCTATCTCGCACGATGAGGTTGTCCACGGAAAATGCTCGCTGATAAATAAGATGCCCGGCACCTATGAAGAAAAGTTTGCCGGTGTCCGCTCATTCCTCGGCTATATGATGTCGCATCCCGGCAAAAAGCTTCTTTTCATGGGAAGCGAATTCGGCCAGTTTATCGAGTGGAACTACAAACAAGGGCTTGACTGGCTTCTGCTTGATTACGAAACGCACAGGCAGCTCAAACAGTATGTTGCCGACCTGAACACCTTTTATCTTAAAAATCCGTCCTTCTGGGAGGATGATTACAGTTGGGAAGGCTTCAAGTGGATAGTCAGCGATGACTGTGCAAATTCCGTTGTGGCATATCTTCGCAGAGATAAGAAGGGCAAGGAGCTCATCTCAATCTGCAATTTTACAACATTGACCAGGAAAAACTACCGCATAGGAGTTCCTGAACCGGGTACATACAGGGTGATATTCTCATCCGCCGACACGAAGTACGGCGGACGCAACGAGGGCACTGTGGGCTCGGTAAAGGCAAAAAAGGTTCCTATGCACGGCTTTGAATACAGCATTTCTCTTGACCTTGAGGGTCTTAGTTGTATGTATATCAAAAACACATCACGTTCCGGCGCTAAATCCGGAAAGTAAAATAATCATTCTTTAACGGAGGATAATGAAACTATGGCAAGGAAACCGGAATGCATAGCAATGCTCCTTGCTGGCGGACAGGGAAGCCGCCTGGGCATTCTCACAAAAAACATTGCTAAGCCCGCTGTTCCTTACGGCGGAAAATACAGAATTATAGATTTCCCTCTTTCCAACTGCGTGAATTCCGGCATATATACCGTCGGCGTTCTCACCCAGTATCAGCCGCTTGAGCTCAACGATTACATCGGCAACGGCCAGTCCTGGGATCTTGACCGTGTTGACGGAGGAGTTCACATTCTCTCCCCTTATCAGCAGATAAAGGGAACTGAGTGGTATAAAGGAACCGCAAACGCAATTTATCAGAATATCAATTTCATAGAGAGATACGACCCCGAATATGTTCTCATCCTTTCAGGCGACCATATTTATAAGATGGACTATTCGGAAATGATAGATTACCACAAGGAAAAGAACGCAGACTGCACCATAGCCATGCTTGAAGTTCCCTGGGATGAGGCGAGCAGATTCGGTCTTATGATAGTCAATGATGACGGTTCAATCTCCGAGTTTGAGGAAAAGCCGAAAAATCCGAGAAGCAACAAGGCGTCAATGGGTGTCTATGTTTTCAACTGGAAGAAGCTTCGCAAATATCTCATTGAAGATGAAGCGAATGCGAATTCCGGCAATGATTTCGGTCACGATGTTATCCCCGCCATGCACTCCAACGGCGAGCGTATGTTCGCATATCAGTTTGACGGATACTGGAAGGATGTCGGAACCATCAACAGCCTGTGGGATGCCAATCTCGATCTTCTCAATCCTAAGGTTGACCTTGACCTTGACGATGACAGCTGGAAAATTTATTCAAAAACTCCTGTTGCTCCGCCGCATTTTGTCGGCAGTAATGCAAAGGTTGAAAATTCAATGATTACCGAGGGATGTGAAATTGACGGTAACATCGATTATTCGGTTCTGTTCGCAAATGTTATTGTTGAAGAGGGCGCTCAGGTCAACTATTCGATAGTGATGCCGGGCACCGTTATCAAAAAGGGCGCAAAGGTTCAGTACTCCATCGTTGCCGAGAACTCGGTGATAGATGAAAATGCTGTAGTAGGAAAAAGCCCCGAAGAGATGGGAAACATTGATGACTGGGGAGTTGCGGTCATAGGCAGCGGCGTTCACATAGGTAAGGGTGCCGTTGTTGAACCCAAAGCAATGATAGACTCCGATGTGGGAGGTGCAGAATAATGGCAGCAAACGATGTTCTCGGCATTATCTTTTCCAATTCCTATGATGAGGTAATACCCGAACTCACCGCGTTGAGAACAATGGGTTCCGTTCCTTTTGCAGGGCGTTACCGCCTTATAGATTTCCCTCTTTCAAAAATGGTTAACGCCGGCATCTCACTGGTCGGCGTCATAACAAGCAGTAACTACCGCTCTTTGATGGATCACATAGGCACAGGAAAACCCTGGGATCTTTCAAGAAAAAGAGAAGGCCTCACACTTCTGCCTCCGTTCAGCGTACCCGATACGGGAATGTTCAGGGGTAAGGTTGACTCGCTCTACGGCAGTATCAGCTATATTTCGGAATCAGGCAAGGACTATGTACTTATTGCCGACACCAATCTTGTCAGCGACCTCAGTTACGAAAATATGCTGAAGGTCATTGTTGAAAAAGACGCAGATGTTATTTTCGCCGCGGCGGAAGGTATGCCCGGAAAAATAAAAAACGCAATCGAATATGTGAAAGACGGAGACAACCGTATAACCGAGCTTAGATACATAAACGATTTTACAAAGCCGGTAACTTATTCTCTCAAGACAATGATTATCAAGAGGTCCTTGCTTGAAAGGTTGCTGCATGAGGCAAACGCCAAGAGAATCTATGACTTTGAGGCTCTCTTTGCCGCAAATATCAAAAACCTGAAGGCGTACAGTTATGTCCACAAAGGTTATGTGAAAATCATCGAGTCTGTTTCTTCATTCTATGAAGCAAATCTTGATATCCTGAAACCGGAGGTCAGAAGAGCGCTGTTTAATCCCGACAGTCCGGTTTATACCAAGACCAGTGACAGAATTCCCGCCTACTACGGCATCAGCGCACAGGTGGAAAACTCTTTTATCGCCGACGGATGTAAAATTGAAGGCAAAGTTGAAAACAGCATCCTTTTCAGAGGCGTAAGAGTTGCCAAAGGCGCAGTTGTCAGAAACTCCATAATAATGCAAAACACAATAATTGAAGACAATGCAAATCTTGAATGTATAATCACCGATAAAGATGTCATCGTAAAATCGAACAGGAAACTTTGCGGGGCGCCGAATTACCCCGTTTATATAGGCAAGGGCATCTCTGTTTGATTATCGGCCGGCGTTATTATTTAACCGCAAAATGAATAATCCGTAAAGAGAGTGAAAAGCAAATGGCTCTTAACAAAAGAAAGACCTACAATATAATAACCGCCGCGATAATCATTCTGGCAGTTGTTCTCGCCACCGTGGTTCTGCTGGGCAAAACCGGAGTATTTAAGGAAAGGCAGACCGAGGCCGAGAGCAGCGAAGTCACCGTGACAAAAATTGTTGAAAAAAGCACGGTTAACGAAGACGGAGATATTGTCTATTACACGATGGTTGAAACTTATATCGCTCCCAATATGTCCGCCAATCACACATACAAAACAACCACGAAAAAACAGGTGTCAACAGAAGAAGGCGAGGTTGAATATTACATTGAGATGACAGAGGTCGAACCGGTAACCGATGAAGACGGTAATCCTGTTTTTGATGAAAACGGTGAACTGGTAACCAATGTTGTCACATACACCGTTCCGACAGATGAGGAAGGAAATGTGATTGAAGAAAGCTCGGCGGAAGAAAGCTCCGAAACTTCGACGACTGTTGATTACTACGAAATAAACGGACAAACTGTTACGGATATTCACGGAGACCCGATTGTAAAGCCGACTATCTCCAATCCGTTTTCAAGAAGGCACATTTTTACAACCGAAGAGTCAACGACAAAAGAAGTAAGCGAATCCTCGAAGGAATCAAAAAAAGCAGAGGTCAAATCCACGCGCAAGCCCAAAACCACCTCAACAACCACAAAACCCACTACCGTAAAACCGGGAGCTTCGTCCCCGGACGAGAGCACAACCGAATCAACGGCAAAAATAACCTCCTCAACCGCAAAAGATTCAATCCTTCAAAACTTCACATTCCCCGATTTTTCCATACCCACCGCAACCACAACCGTACCCGGTACTTCGGGCACGCCTGTAATCGGCTCACAGCCGGCGCCGCAAACTCAGTCAGAGCCGGTCACAATGCCGTCAGCGGAAAACAATTTAAATAACAACATACTTGTTTGATGCGAAAGGAAGAATGAGATGAAAGTACTGTATGTTGCAAGCGAAGCTCTCCCCTTTGCAGCAAGCGGAGGTCTTGCCGATGTAGCAGGCTCGCTGCCGGCAGCCCTCAAAAAGAGCAAAACCGATTGCAGGGTTATTATGCCGCTTTACGGCACAATCAGCGATGAAATGCGCTCGAAAATGCAGTTCATCACAAACATAATGGTACCCGTTTCATGGCGTATGCAATACTGCGGTATTTTTGAGGCAAAGGCCAACGGTGTAACCTACTATTTCATTGATAATGAATACTATTTCAAGCGCAATACTCTCTACGGTCATTATGATGACGGAGAAAGATTTGCTTTCTTTTCGAGAGCGGTTCTTGAAATCATCCCCGTCATCGGATTCAAGCCGGATATCATCCATTGCAACGACTGGCAGAGCGCGCTTGTTCCCGTATATTATTCGACAATGTATGCCCAGAGAGAGGGCTACACAGGCATAAAAACAGTTTTTACAATTCACAACATACAGTATCAGGGAATCTACGGTAAGGAGATTCTCGGCGATGTTTTCGGTCTGGGTGAAGAGCACACGGCCCTGGTTGAATTCAGCGGCTGTATAAACCTGATGAAGGGCGGAATCGAATGCGCAAACAAAGTTACTACCGTCAGTTACACCTACGCGCAGGAAATCCTTGATCCCTGGTTCAGCCACGGGCTTCACACCATTCTTCAGGAAAGAAGTTATAAGCTCAGCGGTATACTTAACGGCATTGACACTCAGAATTATTCACCCGAAACAGACAAGGCAATTTATTTTAACTATTCGGCTGATGATTTCAGCAACAAAGTCAAAAACAAGACAGCTCTTCAGGCAGAATTCGGTCTCCCCGTCAATGAAAACATTCCGGCGATGGGCATAATTTCGCGTCTTGTCTCACACAAAGGCTTTGACCTTGTTAAGCGCGTAATGTGGGATCATATTGCCAATGCAGATATGCAGTTGTATGTGCTTGGCTCAGGAGATTGGGAATACGAATCCTTCTTCTCGGAACTTGCCGCCGCCTTCCCCGCAAAGGTTGCGCTTCGTCTCGGCTTTATTCCAGATCTTGCCAGGAAGATATATGCGGCATCGGATTTATTCCTTATGCCCTCCAAAAGCGAGCCGTGCGGGCTTTCGCAGATGGTTGCGCTCAGATACGGCGCGCTCCCGATAGTCAGGGAAACCGGCGGACTGAAAGACACTATCACAGACAGCGGTGACGGCCACGGAAACGGTTTCACTTTCAAGAGCTATGATGCCTATGATATGCTTGACGCCATAAGAAGAGCACTCGGCGCATATTATGATGAGGATTACAGAAAAGTCCTGACTGAAAGAGCTCTCAGATGCGACAACAGCTGGGGCAAATCGGCAAAAGAATACATTGAACTTTATAAATCCATACTTTGATGAAGACTTACAAAATACATCTTATACGCCATGCCCGCCACACGGATGCCGAAAAAGGCAAATATATCGGTCACACCGATATTTCTCTTTCGGATGAGGGCAAAGAGCAACTGGCGGAGTTCAAAAACAAATATCATTATCCGGAACCGGAAGCGGTATTTTCAAGCCCTCTGAAACGCTGTGTTGAAACCTGCTCATTGCTCTATCCCGACAAGCAGCCGATAATCATAGACGGCCTGACGGAATGCAATTTCGGTGAGTTTGAAAACAAGACTGCCGACGAATTGCGTGACAATGAGGATTTTGCCGGCTGGCTTGCGGGCAAAAACGCTCCTCCCTTCGGGGAAAGCAGCAAAGAATTCGGAGACAGAATCTGCTCAACTTTTGAAAAAATAGTTGACGGTCTGGTTAAAAGCGGCGTTCATGAAGCGGCGGTTATAACCCACGGCGGAGTCATAAGCATAATCCTTTCTGCCTACGGTCTGCCGCAGGCGCCGATGCACCAATGGGCGGTACCGAACTGTTGCGGTTTCACTTTGCTTATTGACGCATCTCTCTGGATGAGAGGAAAGAAGGCCGAGATTTACGGCGAAGTGCCGGTATAAGTGCCGGTATAAATATAATTAATCCCTGCGCCGCTGAGGGCGCAGGGATTTGTTCTTTGAATTTTAAAATGTTTATTCTTCGCTGAAATCGGTATCCATGGCAATCTGAAGCTCATAATCCGGATACATCTCGCGCACTCCTGCAACAACCTTCTCATAAACCTTATGCCTGTCATCAGCGTCAAGACTGATGACAACGTCAAAACGGATAAGCTTTTTTTCTTCATTCACAAAGAATCCGTGAGCCTGAAGAACGTAATCATACTCCGTTATCTTCGCGTAAATTTCATCGCGCATCCGTGCGGCTTCGTCGTTTGATGTGTTGACAGAATAAACGCCTATCGCGGTAAGGAGAACATTATGTTTTGAATAAACATCAACAGATATCTGACGTATCAGTTCATCAATTTCACTTGCGGAGTAATAATCCGGTACCTCTATATGGATTGAGCCGTTGAAGGTATCCGGGCCGTAATTATTGAGCACAAGGTCGTATGCTCCGCTCACGCCGGGATATGATGTAACCGTTTCCTTTATTTCGTGGGCAAATTTTGCGTCGCCCTTTTCTCCCAATAATTTTGAGATGGTGTCCTTAAGCATCTCAACGCCGGATTTGATAATGATAACTGAGATAATCGCGCCAAGCCATGCTTCAAGTGAAACCTTAGTCAGAATGAAAATGACAGCCGCAACGAGGGTTGAGGCTGAGATGACCGAGTCAAGCACGGCATCCTGACCGGAATTAATCAGGGAATCGGAATTAACCTTGATTCCCCTGCTCTTTACATATTTTCCCAGAAAAATCTTCACAACCACGGCGGACGCAACTATTATGAGAGAAACAACGCTGTAATCGGGAACAACCGGATGTATTATTTTCTTCACCGACTCAACAAAAGATGTTATTCCCGCATACAAAACAATGACCGAAATAATCATGGCACTGAGATACTCTATCCTTCCGTGACCGAAGGGATGCTTTTTATCAGGCTCTTTGCCGGCAAGCTTTGTACCGACAATTGTTATAATCGAAGACGCCGCATCGGAAATATTGTTGACTGCGTCAAGCACTATTGCTATGGAATGCGTAAGCAGACCGATAATAGCTTTGAATACCGCAAGCAGTGCATTGGCAATAATGCCTATTACGCTTGTGCGGACAATAATCTTTCCGCGGTTTTCTGCTTTTTCGATAATACTGTCATCATTTATTATGTCGGAAATATTGCTTATTTCTTTATCTGTCATTGTTTATCACCTGATGTCAGCGGTCATCTTTCTTATTTGCTTTGCCTATGTAAGCAAAGGCAAGGAATACTGCTCCGACAGAAACAAATCCGCAAGCGAGTATGGGTGACCAGTGAAGAGTCTTTAAGCTCATTCTGTATGTTGCTTCAATTGCTACAAGGTAAATACCGATTTCAAACGATATCGCGGACAGGATTGCCAGCGCGTTAGCCTTTTTTGAACTTATCAGCATAACATCAAGAGAAACAAAAACAGCAAACAAAACAAACAGGGGAAGTGCCCTTTGAAGCAGCCACTCAAGATGCCCGGTTTTATTCACCACATATGCGGTGTAACCCAAAACGGATGCAAAGCAGATAACGGCGTTGACGGGAGCGGGAAAAACTTTTAAAACCGGAAGTACGGCGCAAACCCATACTACGAAAAGCGCCCCGACAACATAGCCGAACCAGAAATCGTATCTGTGAAAGCTTAAATCAATCGCAATGCTCAGCGATGAAGGAAATACCAGCAAAGCAGAAAGTATTGCAGCATAGCTCCTCGTTTGTCTGTTTAAGCGGAAAGGTTGTTTCTGCTTTTTCTCTGCGGATTTTTCCTCTTGCTTTTTCTCGGGCTTCGGCTGAGGAAAGGATGGATTGCAATTCGGACATACTCCGCTTTCGGGTAACTCTGTACCGCAGTTCTGACAATACATATTCTTATCCTCCCTTTCAGAATACGGCGGTCTGATTGTACCGCCTTCATTTCTTATACATTATACATTTACGTCCGTCTAAAATCAATATATTAAATGAAAATTGACATTATAGATAATATAAGCTATACTTTATATTACAATTATATCGGAAGGTGATTTAATGAAAAAGCTTATATCCGTTTTCCTTGCCGTTCTTATTTTTTCATTTATGTACGTATCGGTTTTTGCGGATGTTGAAGGTCCCATTCTCAGATCCATTGATTATATCGTCTCAAACCCGGACGGCGCAAAGTTTTATACATCGTATTACAACGAAAAAACCGACAAATTCGAAATCAAAACTCAAACCATCCCTTACGGCACAAAGTTCACGGCCCGCGCGGAATACGAAATACCCTATGAGTTAAAAGACAACGCCGAATTTGAAGGAATGAAATTCATTTCCGTAAGCTATAATGATGAATACGGTTATGTTTCCATTGACGATGTAACAAGCAACGAAGACAGTTTTCCTCTCGAAAAGGCATATAAACTTCCGGAGCCCCGGAAGTTTCATATTACTGCTGAAGACGGATTGAAGGTTTACAGCGGTCCCTCAATTTCATACAAAGAAGTTGGCCTTGTTCCGAACGGAGCAGACATAGAAGTACTGTATGTGGAAAACACAACAGATAACAGCGAAGATGAAAATGCGGGAAACGCATTCGGTTACATCGAATACGGTGACATCAAAGGCTGGGTATATGATTATACTTATTCCGGCTTTGATCTTGCACATATTGTTACCGGGACATCATATCTGGCAGGAAAAGCGGAAGTAATAGCCGATGATGTAAAACTTCTGGATCTGTCCAAACCGATTGAAGATGAAAACAGCCACGAAATATTTGAAACTGTGGGTGATGTCATTCCGGCAGGCACCCAACTGACCTTCAAGTATTATTATGACTCTCCTCATGTCACATACGCTCTTACGGAGTATAACGGTACAGAAGGTGCAATCGTCGTCAATAAAGACTTTGAAAACAGCACGGTGGCTACCTATATCAATGACTACATTATGGTATATGACGACACCGATCTTTATACGGAGAGCGGTAATACTGACAGCGAGGCGGACAAAGAACTGCCGGCGGATACAATGGTAAAAGCCAAAGCATATTATATCGCGAATGCCTATACCGATGATGACGATGATTACACTATGTATTATGATCATTGGTTCCTTGTCGAATATGATAATGAAGACTACTGGATTTGCTTCGATCAGGACGATTATGACGATTATGAAAGAGCATTCGGGCTTTGTTACAGGGTCGGATTAAACGGCGGACATACGGAATTACCTGTATTCTCAAGTTATGCGCTTAGCGGAGAACCTATAGGCACAATAACAGATGCAAGCAAAGTTTACTCAGTTTTCGATAAATACTACGGGGAAGAAAACAATCTTTTCAGCTGTTACATATTTGATCTTAATTCACACTTACAAGGCTGGGTGGATGGCGAAATTATAAATATCGATTATCAGTTTGAAACGGATGTTGATAAGGTAATCAAAGAGTTCAACGGAGAGAATACAGAAGAAGAGCCGGAAGAAACCTCCTCGCCGGAAGAAAGCGCCGACATTGCCGAAGCAGAAGATATTAGCGAGAAAGCCGCTGAAAAAGCAGTTAAGAGCATAAACAGGAATCTCATAATCTGCATTGCAGCCGCAGTCATACTTGCCATTACGGCTCTGATAATTATCCTGCTCATCAGGAAGAAAAAGAACAGCAAAACAGAGGAATAATCAAAACGGTTTAACGATACAAAAGCCGGAACTATTCAGAATAGTTCCGGCTGTTTTATATTGAGTTTATCAGAATGAAACAGTCACGCTGTGAGTTCCCGGCTTCGTTTCTATACTTAGAATACTTCCGCTGACTTTGTATTTCCCGTCACAGACAATTTTTATCGGCTCTTTGTGGAGATAAATCTCGGTGGGCGCGGAATAATTTTTATCCTGAGTATAGTTAAGGGTAAACACCTTATTATCCTTATCCCAATTATAACTGTCTATCTTTCCGCTGACCGCCCTGGGAAATGTCCGGCGCAGGCAGGTCATAACCGGGTTTTCAAGAAGTCCCTCGTAATAGCACCAGTATGTCTGACCCCAGTGATAAGAGTCAAACTTCCGGAGAAGAAAATCAATGTGATACAGCCACTCTGTACCTTCGCTCTGTCCGCCCCATTCTCCGACAATTACGGGAACATTCAGTTTAAGCTGTGATATCCTGTGCTCATCGAATATTCCGCCGACTCTGGTGTTGCTTGCATATTTGTATGCCGGTGTGTCAACCATCAAATCGTAAGCATGAGGAGCAAAGCAAAGCTTTTCTTCACGTTTGCCGTTTACCGTAACAGCGGGAGTTGAGTAGGGAATGCCGAGGTTGGAATAGTAACTGTTTTCCATCATTATTATTCCGTTATCCGTAACTTCTCTGATGGCGGAAGCGGTCCTGTTGAGAAATTCGGAATAGACCCCGGTATCAAATTTGCGGATCAGCCCGTCGGCGTTTGAAGTTATCTTTCTGAAAAGGCTGTAATCATTGAACGGCTCAAGGCACTTTATAATCTTACCGGAAATTATATTACCGAGAAGAACAGGCACATTACATCTTTTATCCGTTATAACGGTTTTGATAATACCGGAAACAAGTTTCCTGAATACCTTTCCGCCGTCGCTGCCGGGGAAGGGTTCGTTAAACAAATCAAAGCCGAAAAGAGCAGGGTGGTCGGCAAATCTCTCGGCTACGTGCTTCCACATATCGCAGAAATACGTCTGCAGAGGAATGCCGTTGTACTCTTCATTATACCAGAATGAGTCAAAGGCTCTGTGTACCGCTTTGCCCCAAAAATAACCTTCCGCCCAGACAAAACGTGTTTTCCTGAATTTGGCTCCGTGGGTCAGGCAAGCCCAGGAAGGTGCTCCGTCACCCGCTGTTTCTTTTTTGCCGGAGAACAAATCCTGATGCATATCCAGATAAAAATAAATACCGTACTTTTCACATAAATCCGCTATTTTTTCAACTCTGTCAAGGTATTCCTCATTGTAGTACCTCGGCTCCGGCTCAACCGCATCCCAGGTAAGACCGAGTCTGATGAGATTGAATCCGTTTTCTGCAAAAGCCTTTATCAGGTCTTCATTGAAATCAAGGGAATAAATTCTTCTCTCCTCCCCTGCTTCAGCGCGGCCTTTGTCGCAGAGATTGATTCCGTTGAATATCCTCTGGCGCCCTTCTTCGTCAATAAACCTTTTATCCTCGGTATAAATTCTCATAGCATAACCTCCGGCATCATTTAAATCAAAAGCAATCAATCAGTCCTGAACAAGGTCAAGAGAACCGAATAAACTTTTAAAAAACGCTATTATTCTCGCAAAAAACGTAGTGCTTACTTTTATGGTTTCGATTTCGCTCCTGCAGCTTCCGTCACTTGTTTCACAATAAACACTGTAAACTTTGTCGGTCATATTTTTAAGCACAAATACTTCACCTGTACCTCTTTTATCTCCGTTGACATACCAGACAATATTATTCGTATCCGTGCCGCCGGAAACGGCATAGAATGTGATATTGGACCTGTAACCCACGGTCTTGTTGTTATATTTTGACATATTTCTGATTGATAGAGACACAGCCGGAAGTTTTGCGGTTTCCCTTGTATCAATCTGAGCATTGCAAACCGTGCAGTATCTGGCCTCAAGTCCGTTTGACGATGCCGTTGCGACTCTGACTGTCACCCAATTCCCGGGAGTGTGGGCAATTTTTCCGGTATTAACCGTTCTGCGGCTCAGTTCTTCACCGCACCCGGAGCAGTAAATCACTTCGTCATATTTGCCGGCTGCCGTGCAGGTGGGATTTACTCTGTTTTCAATTACGGGAGCGGAATCTGTGTGGTGATGAATGTTGGTATAATTGATATTCTTTTCCTGCGCATACCGCATTGCATAACTGTCCTGCTCAACTTCAAGTGTCAGATTGGTGCACTTTGAAAAAGCGCCGTCACCGATGCTCGTAACATTTTTTCCGACAGTCAGCTTTTCAAGCTTTTCATCACCGCTGAAAGCTCCGTATCCTATTGATTCAATGCTTGACGGCATATTAACTTCTGAAAGGGAAGTGCATTTCTCAAATGCCGAAGGAGAAATCTCTTTGATACCTTCGGATACAGTCACCTTTTCAAGACCGCTGAAAGAAAAAGCGTTTTCAAAATTCCGGAGAGTTGAAGGCAGGGTCACCTCTTTAAGAGCACCGCAGTATAAAAATGCCCTCTGCCCGATTACTTCAAGACCTTCCGGAAAAATTACTTTGCTAAGGGTTTCGCAGGAATTGAAGCAATCATCCCCTATCTCTTTAAGAGAAGAGGAAAGAATCACTTCTTTCATATTTCCGAATGCAAAAGCGCCCGCGCCGATTTTTACCGTTTCCTCCGGCACAGTCACGGTTTCCTCTCCTTTACCGATAGGGTACTGGATAAGTGTCCGCATGTCATAACTCATTAGGGAACCGGACACACTTTTGTATGCGGTGTTTCCCTCTTCAACCGTGTAGGACGTAACGGATTTGCAGTTGTAAAACGCCTGATTACCTATGGATGTTACGGATGCGGGAACAGAAACTTCAGTTATTTTTTTGCAGCCGAGAAACGCCTCATCACCTATGGTAACAAGCGAATGAGATAAGGGAAGCGATTCAAGGGCGGTGCAGGTTCTGAAAGCAGAATTGCCGATTATTACACAGGAATCGGGAAGAGTTATCTCATTAAGAGAATCGCAGGCTGAAAACGCTTCGTCTTTGATGGTTTCGAGAACCGACGGCTCGCCGAAGGTAACTGAACGGAGTGAAGCGCATTCTTTGAATGCGTATGAGCCGACTGTTTTAACCGTGCCGGGAATTGTAACACTCCTCAGCCTCGAGAAATTGGAAAAAACACCATCACCGATTTCAGTGACAGCCAATCCGTCAAACTCAGCAGGTATATTTGCCGAGGTTATATTTGTATTATTTGCAGATATAAGTTTCAACGCGCCGCCGGACTCGGAAAAAACCAGACCGTTAACGGTATCCTTATGAATATCTCCGTTTTCTGCGAAAGATACAACTGTTGTGCAGCACAAAAGCACAGCCGCAAACAGCAAAAATGAAATAATTGAATTTCTGGTTTTCATTTTATACGACCTCCGTAGAAAAATTATAATATTATATTTAAATAATGTCAATAACGGCAGAAACTTAAAATCAGACAAGGTGGCTTCTGTCGTTTATGCAGTCAAAAACAATGTCTCCGTAGGGATTTGTGCCGGGCTCATAAAACAATATCCTTGTTACACCGGTATTTCCGAGCCTGAAATCGTAATAAGGCTGTTTGTCTCTGTATCCAATTATATAAAAGATAATGTAAGTGAGAAATCCCGCATGGGAAACAAGAGCAACCTTTTCGCCGCTGCTGTACCGCTCGCTTATATAATCAAGGACTTCCTTTGCCCTTGCAAAATATCTTTCCTCATTCTGCTGCGGAGTTTCATCCGGAATGGTAAGAGGGCTGTTTTCGTATCCGGAAGCAATCACGGCATTTTTGCAAAAGCCGCTCAACTCATCAGCCGGTATGCCTTTATATACGGGATTTATGCCTATTTCGCAAAGAGGCGGCAAAACAAGAATTTCTTTTTTCTCCCTGTATTTTACAATATGGTCAGCCGTTGCTATTGCTCTGCGAAGGCCTCCCGAATATACTGCGGCAAAATCCGTATCCTTCAGGTAACGGCCCAGCCGCTCCGCCTGGTCTTCGCCATTCGGGGTAAGCATTGTGTCTTCACAGTCAGCCATACTGTCGGATTCGTTTTCCCCGATATTTCCGTATGTTTCTCCATGCCTTATAAGATAGAGTTCCCGAAGCAATACCTCCACTTAACCACCTTCCGTTATATATGTTTTCATTCTCTGTTTTACTTGAATTAATCCCATATCGGTGATATAATAAAAAAGTAACAAATGTTGATGGGAGTTTTATTTATGAAGAACCTAATCAGAATACTGTCACTTATGCTTGCGGCTTTTGCCGTCTTTTCATCATTCGGAGTAGGAGCCTATGCCGCCTCGGGCAAGCAGGAAGGCACATTTACGCAAACCGAAACAAAGAGATACACAAAACACGGTGTTGTTGTCAGAAACAACATAACCTATACTTATAAATACAACAGCAAAGGCAAGAAGGTGCTCGTAGGCACCAAGGAGGATAAGACCTATCTCCGGCTTGCGTATCACGCAACTTATAATGAGCTTCTTCCCGACGCAAAGGCAAACAGGAATAATTACGCTTCTCAGATTAACGAAGTGCTTAAAATCATAAACGGTATGCGGGCCGAGAAGGGACTCAAGCCCCTCGCTCTGGGCGACAAACTGACCGAACAGGCAAATGTCAGGGCCGAAGAAATCGCATGGTCCGGCAAGTTCTCACATTACAGACCCAACTACACCTATTTCTCCACGATATTCAGGTCGAACGGTTTTTCGAGCGGCAAATGCGGAGAAAATGTCGGGCGCAGATATTCAACTCCCGCAGGTGTATGCCAGGCGTGGAAAGAATCGGAAACACATTACGCCAACATAATGAATCCCGATTTCAAATATGTCGGAGTCGGTATCTCGCCTAACTGCGACAGTGAATACAGTTATATATGGGTGCTTCACTTCTATTCAGGATCAAAATAATGAATAACTTCAAAGAGCGTAACCGAAATTACGCTCTTTTATTTTTTGCTGTCATTATCACGCACCATATAATAATGGGTGATGTTTCCTTTTTTGTAATACGCCCTGTCTGTTACCTCAAAACCGAGTTTTTCATAGAATTTAACGTTCTTTTCATCCTGCGCCTCAAGGCCGAATTTAAAGCCCATTTCCCCCAAATCATTCATACCCGCCTTAATGAGTTCTGTCGCTATGCCCATTCCCTGACAGTCGGGGTCTACAAACACGGGAGAAATGATATAGGTATCCTCGCTGAAAACGTGCACATCAAGCGGAGCATAGGCGGATAGAGTGCGCAGGGTGTTAGGCCAGTACCAATAAAGATACAGCCAGTCGGCGCACTTGAGAAAGTCGAGAACTCCGTATTCATTATGCGCTTTTCTCCATACACAGATTCCTCTGTTTTTATCATCTATATATATGTAGTCCTCCCCGTTTGAAGTATGCAGGCGTTCCATCATAAAATGGGAAACAAACCGTACCCTTCTCCGGGGATTTTTTGTGGCATATGAATGCACGGGATCATTGACGTAAGCGCGGCCGGCCATTTCGGCAAAAAATCTGAGTTCTTTATTGGTAAGCTTTTCACCCGGCCTGACAATTCTCATATCTGGTCCCCCTTAACTAAAACAGGGAAGCCGCATAAAACAAACGACTTCCCGTCAGAATAATTATTATCAGCAAATACTACGTACAGAAATCAGTCTTCGCCGTCTCCGTCATCGCAATCATCGCATTCACAGTCAAATTCAAGAGCAGCGCCGCAATTCGGGCAATCTATGCCGCCCTCTTCAAGGATTCCTTCGTCAACGCTGATGATTTCGCCGCATTCCGGGCACTTTACATCATAGTATTCTTCATCATCATAGTCGTCATGACCGCCGCAGCAATCACACTCATCATCATAGATATAATCCTCAAGATCTGCGAGGTCCGCGTCAACCGCGTCAACCTGCATTGAAATTTCATCAAGATCCTCATCAATTAAATCAACAGTTTCGCTGATTTCCCCAATGGCGTCTATAACGGCTTTGAGAAGTTTTTCCGTATCCTTGCTTTCATCAAGCTTGATGCCGTCTGCAAGACCTTTGAGATATGCTGCTTTTTCTGATAATGACATAGTGAAATCCTCCTTTGAAGATGTAATATGAAATCTGATTATGCTCTGCTGAGATATTCGCCGGTACGGGTATCGATAACTATCATTTCACCCTCGTCAATGAAAAGAGGAACCTTAACCTCGGCTCCGGTTTCAAGGGTAGCGGGCTTGGTAGCGTTGGTAGCTGTGTTACCGGCAAAACCGGGATCTGTCTTCGTAACCTGAAGAGTAACCGATGTCGGAGGTTCAACACCGAAAACGTTTCCTTTGTAGGAAAGAATACGGCAGGTCTCATTCTCCTTGACAAATTTGAAGTTATCGGGAAGAGTTGACGCGCTGATGGGAACAAGCTCATATGATTCGGGATCCATAAAATAATAGAGGTCTCCGTCGGCATATGAATATTCCATCTCTTTACGCTCAATGTAAGCGGTCGGGAATTTATCGGTCGGGTTAAAAGTACGCTCAACAACCGCGCCGCCGATAACATTCTTGATTTTTGTTCTTACGAAAGCGGCACCTTTGCCGGGCTTAACATGCTGAAACTCAATAATCTGATAAACCTGTCCGTCCATTTCAAAAGTCAGACCGTTTCTGAAATCACCTGCTGATACCATAAATAATCTCCTTAAATTTATGATTTTTACGAAAACACTGACCGTATCGGCATTTTCTTAATTAACAGAAATTATTTTACACTAAAAACATAAGTTTTTCAAGTACTTTTTATATATCACAGAACAATAAGGGATTTTTTGCATTTTGTCAGATTTTCGCATCCGTCTTCCGTGATAAAAAGCATATCCTCTATTCTGACTCCGAACTCACCGGGAATATAAATTCCGGGCTCAGCCGTAACCACATCGCCGCACCTGAGAGTTTCTTTGCTTGAGGGCGAAACGGAAGGCGCTTCGTGAATATCGATGCCGACTCCATGCCCTGTTCCGTGGCCGAAATATCCGCCGTAACCGGCCGCTTCAATAATACTCCTGGCGGCTTTGTCGGCATCGGCGCAGGCGGTTCCCTGCTTCATTGAAGCTATCGAAGCAAGCTGGGCGTCAAGAACAGTATTATAAACTTCCGCCTGTTTGTCTCCGACACTTCCGACCGCAACAGTCCTTGTCATATCACTGTGATACCCGTCTTTGAGTGCGCCGTAGTCCATGGTTACAAAATCACCGGATTCAACCTTTTTATCCGTAGGCACTCCGTGAGGCCTGGATGTGTTTTTTCCGCTGATTGCTATTGTTTCAAACGACAGCGCATCGGCTCCGTTTCTGAGCATAAAGAACTCAAGTTCAAGCCTGATGTCCTTCTCCGTAACTCCCGGTTTAATGAAGCCGAGTATATGATTAAAAGCCTTTTCGGCAATTCGCTGCGCGGCGATTATTTTTGCTTTTTCCTCTGAGCTTTTTTGCCTTCTCAGGGCTGTAATCTCCCTGTCTGCCTGCGCTGTGTCAATCTCTGCTTTGATAAAGCTTTTCAAATAATTGAGCTGCGCAACGGTTAATTTTTCGCTTTCGGTGCAGACCTTTGAAATACCGTACCCGGACAGAAGAGCGGGTATCTGCTCCGAGGCCTTTTTCAGCAGCAAAACTTCGTCGCAGTATTTCACACTGCTTTTCGCCGCTTCGATATAACGGCTGTCCGTAAGGAAAACCGATGCATCCGGTGTAATAAAAAGGAAGCCGTCGGAAGAATCAAAACCCGTAAAATATCTGCGGTTTTCAGGGGATATTATCAGATATGACTCGCCCTTTTTGAGAGAAGCGGCTATTGATTTTGTTGACATTTTACCACTCCGTTTGCAGGTCGCCGAACTCCTCCTGCATCTTTTTGATTTCTCTTGCAAGTTTTGCCACCGGCAAACCTACAACGTTGAAATAATCCCCGTCGATTTTTTCCACAAGGATGCAGCCCTTACCCTGAATGCCGTAGGCTCCGGCCTTATCCATTGGCTCGCCGGTTGTGATATAGTGACGGATAACATCATCGGTCAAATCATAAAACTTAACCGTTGTTTCCAAATGAAAGGTCCTGATATTTTTGCCGAGAACCAGACACACTCCGGTTATAACGGTATGCTCTCTGCCCGAAAGACTGCGGAGCATATCGTAAGCTTCGTCCTTGTCTTTGGGCTTGCCGAGAATTTTGCCGTCAAGCACCACGATTGTATCGGCACCTATTATTATCGCCTCATCATTAATCTCGGCAACAGCAATTGCTTTCTTTTCAGCTGTCATTTCCGCAGCTGTTGCAGGGTCAATCCCTTCTTCCATGGTTTCGTCAATATTCTTTATACAGATATCAAATTTAATGTCGGCAAGGCTGAGGAGTTCTCTGCGCCTTGGTGAGGAAGAAGCAAGAATAACTTTTCTCATAACAAACCTCCGGAATTGTTTTCTTCGGTAAGCAGAGCATCAACCTTAAGAATCAGGGCGATTGTCTTGCCGTCTTTAATTTCATTATTCATTACCATTGACTTCGCTTTTTTTAGCGGTATGGTTTCAATTTCAAGAAATTCATCTTCATCGGGATGTGTGTGAGTAAAACGGAGCCCTGTGGCAATATAAAGGTGTATAATCTCACCGCAGTAACCGGGCGAAGGATAAAACTGCCCGGCAAATATAAATCTGTCCGCAACCCTGCCTGTTTCCTCTTCAAGCTCTCTTTTGCCTGCTTCAAGCGGATCTTCATCCTTTTCAAGCTTGCCGGCCGGCAATTCAAGCAGCTCTTCCATATACGGATAACGGAACTGCCGCACAAAAATCAGTTCTCCGCCGGCTGTAAGGGGAGCAACACAGACCCCTCCGTTATGCTCAACAACCTCTCTTATACAGGGTTTTCCGTTCGGCAGTTCTGCATCATCGCAGCGTACGTTTATTATCCTGCCGCTGTAAACCGTATTTTTTCTGACGGTCTTTTCTGTCAAGCTCATATTTTCAGCCCTCCGGATTGTGATTATATCACAACACAGAGCAAAAATGATTAGGCAACTCACACAAATTTTCCCGGACTTTTTGGTTAATATTTCAGTATTTCAAATATAAATATAAAATGCTATAATATAAAGGATTTTAATCCCGCTTTCACTGCAAAGGAGAAAAAAACATGGAAACAAACGGAGTAAAATTCTGCGCCAAGCCCAACGGCAAGCTTCACTATCCCCACACCATTCTGACGGGATTCGGCTTCCTTGCTTCATCGATAGCATGGGCTATTTACGATCCCTATATTACAAAGCTTCTTAATTTCCTCCTCAATAAGAGCGAAACAATAACAAGCTGGAGCGTTAAGCTCAACGAAGCCTTCCCCAAGCTTGCGGAATTTGCCGCGGCAAACGGTGAAGAGGTTGCCACGGCAGCAGGTGGAATCACACTGGTTCCTCTTTTCATCGGTATAATTATGACATTTGATAACATCTTCGGTGTTATCTTCCAGCCGACCTTCGGCAAGCTTTCCGACAATACCCACACCCGCTTCGGAAAACGCCGTCCTTATGTTATTTTCGGAGCCCCCGTTGCGGCCGTTCTTTTCGCAATCATTCCGCTTGTCGCAATTAAAATCGGCTCCATTCCTCTTACGATGATATTTATCATCCTGTTTGTATTTGTTATGTCGCTGTGGCGTGCACCGGTTGTCGCACTTATGCCCGACCTTACTCCCAATGAGCTCCGCTCCGAAGGAAACGCGGTTATTAATCTTATGGGCGGCGCGGGCTCGGCAATCGGCTTGTTTGCAGGCACAATAGTTACTGCGGTTTACTGCGCTGTAACCGGCCTTAGCTCAAAGGCGGCGGACTGGGACGAAATCCAGACTTTCCCCTATGTTTTCCTTCTCGGCTCATTTGTTATGATAATAGGTATGCTTATCGTTCTTTTGTTTGTCAAGGAGCCGGACAGCAGACTTGTAAAGGTTAAAGGTGAAATCAACCAGGCAGCGGATGATGAAGCCAGAAGAAAAGCGGAAAAAGCAGCCGCCAAGGCTGAAAAAGAAGCAAGAAAAGCCGAAAAGCTTACTCCGGACAAGCGCAGAAGTCTTATCTTTATGCTTATGGGTTTGTTCTTCCTTTTCTGCGGCACAAACGCCGTTCAGACCTTCTTCGCCCTGTTTGCCGGTGAAATTCTCGGCAAGACCACAGCTCAGGCAACAATTATGACCACCGCTTTTGCCGCTGCGTCGGCTGTAGCCGCTTTACCCGCGGGCTGGCTCGGCAAAAAGTTCGGCAGAAAAAAGACCATTCTCGGCGGTCTTACAATCTTTATTGTTGCATTTGCCGCTTATCTCATTACCGCCAAGGCGGGTATTGACGCGCTTAGCGGAATATTCATCTGGGTTGCTCTCGTAGTCGGCGGAGCCGCAAATATGTTCATCACCGTAAATACTCTTCCGCTTGTCCTTGAAATCGGAGGAATTGATAAAGTCGGAACATTCACTGGTTACTACTATACGGCAACATTCTCCGCCCAGATTGCCACCCCCATCATCTACGGTATTATCCGTATGCTTACAGGCACATATATGTCACTGTTCTACTATTGCCCGGTTGCATTCATCCTTTCACTGCTCTGTATCCTTGTTGTAAAACACGGTGAGGCCCAGACAATTTCAGATGAGGTAATCGACCAGATAAGAGACGAAAACGAAGACTGATAACGTGATATATTGATGCGCGGATGGGAGCTCTCGTCCGCGCATTTTCAGTTTATCGTTTCATTGCGGTATTTTCGGAGGAATTATGTCCGGATCAACATTCAGAACCAATCCCGGCGCGTGCCCGCTTTCAAAGAAATGCGGCGGATGCCAACTGCAAAATATGACCTATGAACGCCAGTTAAAATGGAAACAGGCAAGAGTCGAAATCCTGCTCAGAGGATTCGGCAAGGTTGATAGGATTATTGGAATGGAAAACCCGTATCATTACAGGAACAAAGTGCAGGCGGCATTCGGGAGAACGAGAAACGGAAAAATAATATCAGGAGTTTATCAAAGCGGCAGTCACCGGATAGTCTGCGTGGATTCCTGCATGATTGAGGATGAAACGGCAGACAGTATAATCGTTGATATCCGCAATATGCTGCCTAAATTCAAGATGACCGTTTATGATGAGGACAGGCGTACGGGCTTCCTGCGCCATGTGCTCGTAAAAAGAGGCTTTTCAACAAACGAGGTTATGGTGGTGCTTGTCGCGGCAGATAATATTTTCCCGCAAAAGAAAAACTTTACCCGCGTTCTGCTGGAAAAGCATCCCGAAATATCAACCGTCATTCTCAATATCAATCCCCGCTCAACCAATCTTGTGCTCGGTGACAGAGAAGAGGTTATTTACGGAGAAGGTTATATCAGAGACACCCTGTGCGGGCTCACTTTTGCCATATCTTCGCGCTCGTTTTACCAGATAAATCCCGTTCAGACAGAAAAGCTGTACGGCATAGCAACGGAATATGCCGGCCTCAGTCCGGACTCAACTGTTATAGATGCCTATTGCGGAATAGGAACAATCGGTCTTGTTGCGGCAAAAACCGCCGGATCGGTAATCGGAGTTGAACTCAATCCGGATGCAGTCAGGGATGCCATTGCAAACGCCGGGAATAACGGCATTAAAAATATCAGGTTTTACTGCGATGATGCCGGCGATTTTATGAACGCAATGAAAGACGAAAATATGCATGCGGATGTAGTATTTATGGACCCTCCCAGAAGCGGAAGCACCGGCAAATTCATTTCCTCGCTCCTGAAAATCGCCCCGAAAAAAATAGTTTATATAAGCTGCAACCCCGAAACACTTGCGCGCGATCTGCGCAAAATAACCAAAGGCAACTACAAAGTCACAAGAATCACACCGGTTGATATGTTCCCGCATACAAATCACGTGGAGACTGTATGTTTATTGTCCAAACTTTCTGAGGCGAAGCATCATATCAGCGTTCAGGTGGATATGGACGAGCTGGATCTAACCGCCGCCGAGAGTACGGCTACATATGAAGAGATCCAGGAGTGGGTGCAGGCAAAGTACGGTTTCCATGTGACACACCTAAATATCGCGAAAACCAAGCGGAAATGCGGCATCATTGAGCGGCAGAATTATAATCTGCCAAAGAATGAGAACAGCAGGTCGCCGGAAACGCCGAAGGAGAAAGAAGAGGCGAT
>JAILMJ010000065.1 GCA_024692685.1 Clostridia bacterium | reverse complement strand
TCTTTGGTTATCAGCTGATAATATATCATCACACATATAATCTAAAATATTTGCAAGTGCTTTTACCTCTTCAATCTTCTTTTGTTCAACATAATCCTTTTCAGAATCGATTGTTGTATTTCCCATTGCGTTTAATCTCCTTTTGTGTTATAATACTTTTGATGATTTGTCACGGCGGAGCGGTTTCCGGAGTTATGACCTGGCAGGTTTAGCGGCAGCCGCTCCCGTGCTTTTTTGATGTTTATTTGATGTTTATTTTTGTGAAATGTTTTAACACAAAATGAAAAGATTTGAAATGAGCGAAGCCCGAAGCCCTTTATTTTCAAGGGTTTACCGCTTCAATATGAAACGGTATGGAAAGCAATGAAATGACAAATTCGGACTTCAAGTCTCGCCACTCGGACCATAAAAGAGCCTGATACTTTTGTATTAGGCTCTTTTATTATTTGAAAGATGAAGAACTCACAGCCTCAGTAAGATATGGGGCCCCCGCCAAATCAGATAGATTTGGTGGGGAAAGGAGGAGCGGCGGAGCGGATGAGTTTTCGCGCGGACAGTTTTTTCCATGCGCGTAAACAATTAAGCGCAGCCCGCGACGACGCAGTTCAAGTCTCGCCACTCGGACCATTCGAGAAGTCTTGTATATCAAGGCTTCTTTTTTTGTGCTTAAAATAGGTTCTCTGAAAATAGCCATTTTTCTAATACTTTTTGAAAAAAATCAGTGATTTTTCTATCAATTTTTCTATCAAAATGGCCAAATTCACAAGTGATTTTTCGCTTTACTATCGATTGATTTAGACAAGATAAATGTGCTGTTCAAAGAATCTAATGAGGTTAAGACTTTTATTTTTCCTGATTCGATTGGAAAATTCTTAACCACAGAATCAAAAGAATTAATCTTGTATGCCCAAGAAGACCTTGAACACAGCTTTGAATTACTCGGCGAAGGATTACGCGCGCTTCTTTTGGGAATACTGTTTTCATTCAACCCTCTCACCCTTCTGCCTGCAGGGGCAATCTTCAGCGGAATAATTGAAGGAATAGCCGGCATATTCAAAGCAATATTTGTATGGTAATAAATGAATAACTAAAGATATGACCCGCAGGGCTTAAATGCCTTGCGGGTCGTTCGTTATACAGGGATAAAATCTGAAAAAATTAAAAAATGTTGACGCGCCCGGAAATGTTACGGGTCTCATAGCGGGTGAAACGGAGATGATTATATACAGATTATATTATCCTTTTCTCTTTTTTATACCCGACACAGTCAGCGCAACTGCGACAGTCAGGCAGGCAATCAGCGTCAGAAGATAAATGTTGCCGTTGATGCAGTTTGCCCAGTCGTTGAAATCAAAGGCGTAGCTGCCGGATTTTTCTCCGGTGATTACGGAGATGACAAAGGACATTCCGTACAGGCATAATCCGGAAAACAAAACATCGGTCGCCGCTTTGAAACACCTGTTTAAAGGTGTGAGATGCATCAGGGAAATAACCGCGAACGGCAGAAAAGCGTACAGCGTTATAAGCATTCCCTGCATAAGATTGAACGTGACGGTTGTTCTGACCGCGCACAGCAAAAGAATCACAAGGATAAAAACAGCGGTAAAGTAAATAAGCAGAGTGAATTTTCTTTTGTTTTCGGGAAGGTATCTTCTCAGAAGAAACGGAATGAAAATAACGGCATAACCGAGCAGGGTGCCCATAGCGGCGTTCGGAAACCAGTTCTGCCGGTATTTTACACAGCAGATAATAAACAGAATCACAAGCGCAAGATAAGTCGAGCCGGCAAAAACCGCGAGCTTATGATTCCCGGTAAATCTGATGCAGGTGGGCATGAAAGTAAAAGCTGTGAGAAGCGAGCCGAAAACCACGGGAGTAAAAGTCAGGCGTTTGTTGATACATATATCGCTGATAAAACAGATTACGAGAGCGAGAATGTAAGCGGCGGTAGGAAACAGAAAGAAAGATTCGCTGATTCTTCTGTACAGCCGCGCCTCGTTTTTAACTTTTCTGTATTCCGTGTCTTCCGCTCCGCCAATAAGCTCATGCTCGGAAACATCAAGCGCCTTGCATATATCGGGCACAAGAGTAATATCGGGATAGCTCTTTCCGACCTCCCATTTGCTGACTGTCGATTCCGAAACAAAAAGTATCTCCGCGAGCTCCTTTTGCGTCAGACCTTTTTCATTTCTTTTTTCACGGATGAAAGAACCGAATATTGATTTGTTGATCATAGCGATCACCTCCGTAAAAAATGTATCACACCGTTACGGATTTGTCACGGGATTGTCAGTCGAGTCTTTTGTTTTCAAGGGTTGAACGGCGCTGGATTTTAAACACGCACCGGATTAACCGTAATGGGATTTTTTCTTACTGCGAAAATAATCTTTTTATTCCTGAATCTGTCCTGCTGTATCGACAATATCTTCCATAACGGTGCCCTTTGTTTCTCTGACTTTTACCGTAACGCCGATAATCGCAACAGCTACGCACGGAACCGTTACTAACAGGCACGAAAATGCAACACCTATTATACTTATGCCTGCTATGCACAGCAGGTATCCTACAGCCATTCCAACAGTTACAATAAGTCCGTCCGCGCCCATGACGGAAGCTCGTATTTCCGTAGGCACTTTTTCGGTGACCATTATGTCCATATAGTCCCGTCCAATCCAGTATCCGCCCTGATATACTCCGCACAGCAGACCGAGAACAATGGGAGTAAAATCGTGGCGCAGACCGTAAACAAAGGAGCAGAACGCAAGAATATGCAATGTGCCGAAAAGAAGGATAGTTTTTTTACGCCCGAGAATATCCGCCGCAAAACCGCTTAAAAACACACAGGCCGCATACATAATTGGAACAAGAAACAGTGCTTGAGTTGCCTCGGCTGTTGAATAGCCCGCTTCCTTCAGCATTGACTCGTGGTAAAGTCCAACACAAGCGAGACCGACATCGAATACTATGTGAAAAATCATAAGTAAGCGTAAATCGCGGTGCTTCATAAGATACTTTATACCTGCAAAAACACCCTGCCTGTTGGCATCCGATTTCTTTTCAAGTTTAAGTCTTTCCGATTCCTCCCTGCGCTCGGCGTAAGGGCGACGAAGATACGCAGTACGGCCTTCAATATAAACCTTTGTCTCCCTTGCGAACAGCAAAACGCATACTGCGGCAATGAAGGCGGCAATCGCGGGTGCGCGGTATACAAGACGCCAGTGCGCAGGGTCGTTGTGCATCAGAACTCTGCGCATCCAGGGAATAGCGACAACTCCCACAATACCGATTGACTTTAGGATACTGTAAATTCTCGCGCGATGTTTTGCGGGAGCAACTTCCAAAATATATATAATCTGAATGTCGTGAGCGATAAAGAAACTCATAATTGAAGAGCCGAACAGATAAATCCAGTAGTTAGGCGCAACCGACGCAACAAACATTCCGACACTCATACCGAATGTTGAAAGGAAAAACAGAGGCTTACGTCCGATTCTATCGGCGAGCGCCTTGTAAAACGGCGTTATGATGCCGAGCGCATAGCTTATGATGCTTACTGTGCCGTGCAGAGCCAACGCGTCGGAATAACTGCGCCCGTTAACGGCGAGAAATTCCGTTACATAGCAGGACTGCAGATTTGCAGGAAGGCTTGAGGTTATCTCGTCGATAATATTGACCGATGCAACCAGGAACAAAATCACGGCAAAATAGCCGAAATACGGCTTCTTAACCGAAAGTTTTTCAAGTCTTGTGAGCTGACGCTGCTCGTGTGCAACGATTTTGCTTTCGTTTTTCATACGCTGCCTCCCTGAAATAATCCTTTTTCCGGTTAAGTTTAACACAAAGACAACCTTTTGAAAAGTATATTTTTTACTTTGCATTATTTACTTTTAACTTTTATCAATTTATAATTGTAAGGGAGGCGGTTTTATGAAATTTGCCGTTATAGGCGGAGGACTTGCTGGGCTGGTCTTCGGCGCCATGGCCGTAAAAGACGGTCACAAGGTTGTCATATATGAAAAAAATCCCGTCGCGGGAGGTGTCCTGGCTCTATGTCAAGTCGGTGATTATCGCTTTGAGCAGGGTCCCCTGCTTATGTGCGATCTTCTGCCCGGCGAGCCTATGAGCAATCTTCTGGCTCAATTCGGAATTCATCTTGACCTTATGCGCGCAGACCGCAATGTTGAAATGCCCGACTACTCAATGCACAGACCCGAGAAATATGAAGGTCCTTACTGGAGGCGCGACCGTCTTAAAGAGCTTTTTCCCGCTGACGCGCGAGGTCTTGACGAATATTACAACTTTTACGACAATATGATGCGCGTGCGTTACAATTTAAACCGAAAACCGTCGCCGCGAAGTATCGCCGCGCTGGCAGCCTCGTTTCTGCCCGTTGCTCGATACTCGCGTATGACGGCTCAGCAACTCGTTGAACACTTCTTCACAGACAGAAGACTACAGGCGCTTTACACAGGCATTCTCGCCGACTACTGCGCCGATCCGAACGAGGTCTGGGGGTTGGCCGTTCCAATGACAAATCTTGAAACGGGGTTTGACGACAGAATACCTCTTGAAAAGAACGGAAAACAGTATTTCGGCGGCTTTGGTTATATCAAAGGCGGCTGCCAAAAAATAGCGGAAGCACTTTCGGATTACATCATAAAAAACGGCGGAGTAATAAAACTCAACACCGTTGTTGACAAGGTATTGATTGAAAACGAAAAAGCCGTCGGCGTCCGTCTTGCGGACGGAACGTGTGAAAAAGCTGATGTTGTCGCGGGAAGCGGAAGCGGCAGGGATTTCTTCTTTAAAACGGTCGGAAAGGAGCACCTCGATTCTTCTTACAGAAAAATACTCGAAACCTACCGCCCTATGGAAGCGGTATTTATGGTTCACGCCGGCATTGATTTCAATCCCGTTGATGTGCTCGGCACAGCGCTTTGCTACTGTTACGGCTCCTATGATCTTTCAGAGGCAACCGGGCGTCTGCGCTCCGGCGAATACCACGACGGTGAAGACGGCTTTCTGCTTTTTGTTCCGTCATATCACGCGCCCGAGTTTGCTCCTCCCGGCAGGCACTGTCTGACCATTTACACAGTTGCACCCGACACCCTTAGCGAAAGCGATTGGGAGACCGAAAAAGAAAAATATGCTGATCATCTGCTCGAAAGGGCGGAACGGTATCTTCCCGGTCTCAGACAGCATATAACAACAAAAAAAATTATGACAGCAGTTGATTACAGAAAAATAACGCATATGAGCAAAAGCTCTTTCGGCGGAACCGTCCCTGTATGGCATCAGAAAAACCCGCCTCACAAAACGCCCGTCAAAGATTTGTGGTTTATAGGTCAGCAAAGTGAAAACGGCGGTGGATTATGGGCAGTCTCCGGTGGAGCGGCCGCAGCATACAAGGAGTGTATGCGTAAAAAAAGATAATTAAGTTTTCTCATACCGGTTCTTCTTAAAAACACATAACTTCCTTAATGGCAAAAAATAGGATTAACCCGCATTGGGTTAATCCTATTTTCAATTTCAATTGCTTTAAAGATATTTTGCCAAAACATCAAGGCTTATTTAACAGCTATTTCATTTCAACAAGAACAGCATCTTCAGGCTGAAAATAATCGTCGGTATTGCTGCTGATTCCGGCAGCCATATACGCCCGCTCGAAATGTATCTCCTCAATATTGCTCAAATAAACGAAGGTTGAATCAACCGCGGCGTTCGGCATCCTTCCATTGATTTCAAGACGATATCTGTATTTATAATCATCGCACATAAAAGATCCGTCAATCATTTCGTAATATGTTTTCATATTGCCTTTTACAATGCTTTTGACTGAACTGTTATTTCCGCACGCCGACGCAGTTAAAATCATCATTATACATAGCAAAACAATTATAATCTTTTTCATATTATTTATTAAGTATTCTTTGTATTTCAGCCCATGATTCTTCATCAAAACGGCAGTCTTTGTAATAAAACTGTTTATCATCTTCTGTAATATCTTTAATCGGTTTGCACGGATTTCCGGCGGCAACAACTCCGTCAGGAATATCCTTTGTCACAACTGCTCCGGCTCCTATAACCGTATTGCTTCCTATATTGACACCTGGCAATATAATTGCTCCCGCACCAATCCAGACATTATCGCCTATGGTTATGGGAATTCCGTATTCATATTTGGAATTACGGCTGTCGGGATGAATAGGATGACCTGCGGTAATTATCTGAACATTCGGTCCCAGCAGAACATTGTCGCCTATCGTTACGGGAGCGACATCAATTATTGTGCAATAAGAATTTGCATAAAATCTTTTGCCGACCGTTATATGTTTGCCGTAGTCACAGCGAAACGGAGCATCAATAAATGTATCCTTGCCGTATTTCAGCCCCATAAGC
>JAILMJ010000062.1 GCA_024692685.1 Clostridia bacterium | reverse complement strand
CGCATCTGCGGTCAGCTTTATAAAGATTCGCCTGAAAGTAAATCAGTCGATTAAACTCAGAGATAATATCTATATCTGCGATGAAATCGATACGCCCTTTATTCTGGGTATATTCAGACCGGAAATATTCATTCCGTCGGGCCTTGACGAAACAAAGATACACAGCATAATTGCCCACGAAAACTCACATATTCGCCGTAAAGATAACTGGTGGAAGCCGCTTGGATTCCTCCTGCTGTCGGTTTACTGGTTCAATCCGGTTATGTGGATTGCATATATTCTGCTCTGCCGTGATATAGAGTTTGCCTGTGATGAAAAGGTTCTTAAGAACTTGACTGCTGAGGAGATTGCCGATTACTCACAGACTCTGCTTGATTGCAGTAAGCCGGGCAGACTTGTAACTGTTTGCCCGCTGTCATTCGGCGAAGTCGGAGTCAAGCAGAGAATAAAATCCGCACTGAGTTATAAAAAGCCTGCTTTCTGGATTATTATAGCAGCACTAATTATCTCAGCTGTTTTGGCTGTTGCATTTACTACTAAACAGAGTCATTCGGTGAGCGATGGATTAAAAGTTGTTACATTTGAACAGGGTATTTACAATTATTATTCGGTTAAAAATGGGAATCTCAAGTATGAAAAAAGTGTTAATTTCGCTGGTGATTTCGAATCAATTCATTCAGTAGTTATAAGAGAATTCGGTGCTGATAAAACTGTTATTCCGTGGAATGAAACTGTGCTTTTTGCTGAGTCTCAGGTTTATTCCGGGGAAGGTGATATATACGAAAAAATCTATAATGCTTTACCTGACAAGGATCTGACTCAAGCTGTAGCATATTCAAATGGTAATACATATTATGTTTCATGTTTTAAGAATAGTAAAACCGATATTGAATCAACAGTATCCGGAAAGCTCTACCGTTATAATTCAGAAGATGAAATGATCGAACCTGTTGCTGATTTCCCAAACGGCTTAACTGTAGGTGTTTTTACGGTCACACCACATAAAATATCAGCTGATGCCGTTCAATACAAGGTGTCTGAAATTGTATGGCAAAGAGGTTCAACAGAAAGCGGGACTGTAAATTCAGATGACTATCCGGAGTATTATATTTCATCAAATGCAGTTTATAAATATGATCCGAAAGAATTGGAACAATGGCAGATTCTCGGTTCTTATGAACGAATTAATCTTTATCCGCAAGTATTCGATAAGAATTTTGAATATGACGATGCGGACGAATTCACAGTTAAAACAGTAAACAGTATAAAGCAAAACAATCGTGAAGCATATGTTTTGAGTGGTTCAAATGAGTGCTGTTTTCTTTACCAGAATGACGGTTCCGTTTTGTTTGTAAAAGTTATTCACGACGGGGAAAACAAAATAAACGAAGTGCTGAAACTGGTTCCTACTCAGATTACATACAATCCATCCGATGCCGCATGGCAAAGATCTGTTAATTATGTCGTTTCCGGCAATCTGACGGAAGAACGAGAAAAAATAATGACTGCTTACAGCTCGATTATTTTCGGCATTGACGAGAATGACAGAAGAACAAAAATATATGCTTTAGTACAAGCATCTGATTTCGAGTATCAAAAAATAGATTTTGAAAACCTGTATTTTACAGAGACGAATACTTTCGTCAGACCTGCGGTCGTAACATTCAATAAAAAAACCGGCGATTATCGTTTGAGGTGGTCCAACGAAATAAACAAAGAAGATTCGACATTTAAAACCAACTACAATAAACTGGTTAATCGCTTTCTGTTTCCGAAAAAATACAGAAACGGATTGTTTACGGTGAGCGGTCAAAATCTGGAAAAGCTTTGGAAGCAATGTGAAGATTATGCGAAAATTTATCTCAGCAATCATAATATTAATGCTACTGTAACACGCGCTTCCGACTTACCGTATGTTTTTTATAATGATTTGATATCGGATGAAGCTTTGAAAAAAATTACCGAGAATCTTGGTGACTATCCCTCAAAGTATCCCGGATTTATCGGCAGCCGTGAAATAATTCTATACGATCAGGTCGCGCTGTTTGAAACAAGATTTGATTATGAGACAAAGCACATAAGCTTTTATACCGGGACCCGGCAGGACAATCTTGTAAAAAAATATGAATTTGACAGCAAAGGTTGGCCGATTTACAGAAACCCGTCTTCCTCTTTCGGAGACGGCGAAGACCTGACGCATGCAGTATCGACGACCGCACCTTATATACCCGGCGGCGATTGAAACTTCAAATTTACCGAGTATGATCCTTAAAAAAGGCAGCGGATCGGCATAATGCAGGAGTGTTTCGATTAACAGTAAAATTCAGGAGGTGATTTTTTTGAAAACCGGAAGTTATGTTTCAAACATTTCAATTATCGTTATCACTGCGATTATGACAGTGTTTCCGCTTGCTCTCGGAGCCATAATTGACAGGTTTTTTCCCGATACCGACGGGGTCATATTTGTCATAGCCTCCGCTGTGATATTATCAATTATTGTCGGATTGATTAAATGCAGATTCAAGTGGATTTTCTGCGTGATTCCCCCGACTTTTATGTTGATTTACGGGCTGATCAAAAATGATATAGCTGCAACAACTCTTTCTCCTGTATTTCTTGCGGGAATGTCCGCAATTGTCGGAGCAGTGACACTGATAAAGAAATCAGTCAGAAAGCGAGAGAAAAAATAATTTGAAACAAACAGCCTCCTTATTTACACTGATATAAAAGGATATAAAGGAGAAATCGTTTTGAAAAAGATTATATCTTTGTTTATGGTTTTTGCTCTCTTTTTCTCTTTGGTTGCATGCGGAAACAAT
>JAILMJ010000056.1 GCA_024692685.1 Clostridia bacterium | reverse complement strand
ACTGCTGAACAAAACAAATAATCGCCCCGAAGGGCGAAAAGGAAGGATGTGAATAAAATTTTTAATTCAGCAGAAAAAGAAATGACCGTTCCCGGTATGCCTGTTGGCGCAGGCACGGAACAGTCACCTAAAACTAACATATTAAGTATAGCACATGATGAAGACGATTGCAACCCCATTGCATATGCAAAATACAAATCGGCTGAGATAGACAGACAGGTTAACGGTATCCATCCGTACAAGGGCAGCATATCGCCGCTCACAATGAATGACATTTTCAGCCTGACTTTCACAAGAAAGCCGCCCGTAATCGACGGCCTACTTTATCCGGGAGTATATATTCTTGCAGGCGCTCCGAAAATCGGAAAGAGTTTTCTCTCCGCCCAGATTGCCTATCACGTGAGTATGGGTATTCCTTTATGGGATCTGAAAGTAAATCAGGGCGACGTGCTTTACTTTGCTCTTGAGGATGACTTTGAAAGAATCCAGTCAAGGACGAGCACAATGTTCGGAGTTGAAGGAACCGATAAACTCAACTTCTGCATAACATCACGGACTATAGGAGACGGACTTGAAGATCAGATGGAACATTTCATCGCAGGCCATCCCAACACCAATCTTATCATTATTGATACTCTTCAGAAAGTAAGAGAAAACACGGGTGAGGGATACAGCTACGCGAGTGACTATGAAGTCATCAGTGCGCTCAAACATTTTGCGGATATAAAAGGTATATGTATTATCGCGGTTCATCATACCCGCAAGCAGAAATCCGAAGATGTTTATGAAATGATATCTGGAACAACCGGAATACTCGGCAGCGCTGACGGAGCAATGGTGCTCACCAAAGAAAAGCGAACCGACAAAACCGCCTGCCTCTCCGTTGTCGGAAGAGATATTCCCGATCAGAAGTTCAGACTGGAAAGAAATCCCGACACACTCTGCTGGGAAATGACAGACCAGGAAATTGAAACTTTTGAAAAAAAGATTAATCCGGAACTTCTGAAAGTGGTCGATATGCTTACCGGCGAAAAGACGGAATGGCGGGGAAGTCCGGCAGAACTTGTGGAAGAATCCGGAGCTGAAGTTGCGCCGAATATTATCACAAAGATGCTTAATGTCAATGCATCCGAACTGAAAAATCAATTCGGAATTGAATATGAAACAGGCAGAACAAGCGAAAAAAGATGGATTCATCTTGTGAGAATTCCGCCCGAAAATGACAGTAATGACAGTAATGACGGTTCGGATAAGGTACCAAAACAACTGTCACAGCCGTCACAACTGTCATACGAAGAACAAAATTTAAATGAATTGGAGGAATTATTTTGAACGATAATTTTGATAAAAATCCCGAAAACAACATTTGGGATGACGAAGAAGATTACGATTGTTATGAAATCGCTGATGAGGATGAGGAGGATTTTTTTGATGATTTTGAAAATGCCGAACTTATCATTCACAGACATCTGCGTAAAGTTTTACTGAGGATTGAGTTGTATGATGACGGAACATATGAAGTCACTGAATTCGGAACTTGAGAAACTTTCTTCCGAAAAGGAGCGCAATGAAAAACTGCTCCGAATGAATAAGGACAAACTGAAAACTCTGGAGAAAAAGCAGGAACTTCTTACAAAGTCCGGCAGGAATAAATTTATATTTTCTCTCGGACTTATCACGGAGAAATATCTCATTGAACCGGAATATCTCAGTGAAGATGATCTCGATTACATTCTCGGAGTTGCTCTGACTCAGCCGAAAGTTATCAGCTTAATGCAAAAGTTTTCTATGCTGAACAAAGAGAAAGAATAAAAATCGACTCCCGAAAAACGGGAGCCGTGATGATTAAAGATTAAACTTTCGGAAACAGAGAGCTGAAGAAAAGACTGATTTTTTCAAAGAGATTTTTGAAAAAAGCGATTATTTTCTGGAAAATGTTGAGTTCGGGTTCCTCTTCCGCGTCACCGGGAACGGAATCAAACGGCTTGCCTGTTGAGGGATCAAGTGAGCCGTCCTTTGCAACGATAAAAGATATTTCCGCAAGATTTGTTCCTACGCTGCCTATCTGCTTTTCGCCGTTTACCCAAAACTCGCAGTTTCGGGAAATATAATATCCGGTGTTTTCGGCGAATTTGATTCTCACGCGGTACTGAATGCCTTCAATATAGGCGTCGCCTGCAGCGGGATGAACGGCATTATGGTCTTTATCCATATAGTAAATGCTTTCTATTTTTGCTGAGTAAGCATCAGAATCGCCTACAGGCAGTGATTTGAATTCGACTTTGTCTCCTGCTTTGGGATAAGCGAATGTTGCTTCGGCTTTGACGATTTCGTTTCCTGCAGCAAACGCGGGAACAGCCATAGCCATAACAAATATTGCCGAAAGAATAACAGCGAGAATTTTCTTCATATTTTTTGTCTCCTTAAACTGATTTTATGTATTAATAATACTCTATTTGATACTGAAAATCAACTGTTTCCTTAAAAAGAACAACCTGTTAATCATTACAAATCTACCGAAATAACCCCATAACAACTTGTTGTTATGCGCAATTATACACCGTTGCCGAGGCGGTAAATCTTCTCTGAGATTTCTGCCCGGTCGGTGCCATTGCGCACTGTCGTGAACGCTCGCAGGCTCACTTTGAGATTGCTCTGCAATCGGAAAGGGTTCCACCCTTCGCAACAAGTTGCTACCCGAATAATAACGAAAGGATCTGATAAAAATACCATGCCCGCATTTTAAAATCACAATCAGAAACCGCATGAGTTCCTCAGCCGTTTCCGGCGCGGCCTATGCCGCAGGCGAAAACCTTTTCAGCGATTATGAGCAGAGAATAAAATACTATGCTTACAAAAAGCCAGAAGTTTTGCATTCGGAAATTCTGCTGCCCGCAAACGCTCCCGAAAAGTTTTATGACAGAGAAACTCTCTGGAACTCAGCCGAGTCTGTTGAAACAAATTACAATTCCCAGCTTGCGAGAAATATTGTTGCCGCTCTGCCGAATGAAATTCCGAAAGAACAGCTTCCTGAACTTGTGAGAGAATTCTGCAATGAGCAGTTTGTGAAAAAAGGAATGTGCTGTGATTTTTCAATTCACGATAAAAGCGACGGCAACCCTCACGCGCATATTCTTCTCACTCTAAGGTCGCTGGATGAAAACGGAAACTGGATGCCGAAGTGCAGAAAAGAATACGATCTCGATGAAAACGGAGAAAGAATAAAACTGCCTTCCGGCGAATTCAAAAGCCACCGCGTTGATCTGACCGACTGGAACAAAAGAGAAAACTGTGAACTTTGGCGTAGCGAATGGGCAAAGATACAGAATAAGTATTATGAAAAAAATAATATAGATGTCCGTATCGATTTACGCTCATATGAGAGACAGGAGATTGACAAACTTCCGTCGGTTCATCTCGGACCTTACGCATCCAATCTTGAGAAAAACGGTGAGAAAACCGAACTCGGTAATTTCAACAGAGCGATTGAAGAACACAACAAAGAAAAAATGAATCTGCTTGATTTAATCGAAAAACTGAAATCGGTTCTTTCCGAAATTGCCGAAAAACTCCGCAGATTGAAAACCAATTCACAACGCGAACCCACTCTTCCCGAAATAATGCTTGATTATCTGGAGATAAGAAAGAACGGCAGAAGCGACTGGGGATTTTACGCGAAACAGAATTGTTCAATCAAAGATCTGAAAGAAGTTTCTTCCGCAATTGTTTTCCTGAATAATCACAATATTATAAAGCTTGAGGATTATCAGAAGCTGATTGAATCCGCAAACAGAAGAGAGAGCCTTCGCAAGAAGATTGAAGAAGGAAAACAGATTATTTCTCATCTGAAGGATGCGAGAGAAACCAAAGAGGTTTATCTCACCTGGAAAGGCAAAACATATTTCAAGGACGGTTACCGGAAAGCGCATTCCGAGGAAATCGATAAATTCATAAATGCGAAGAAATATCTGAAGATTCACAATCTTGATACAGATTATTCTATTGCATCGATTGAAGCGGAGCTTGAGATACTGCAAAAAGAATTCAATGCTTTCGGTCCCGATGTTCCCAAGAAGGACAGCGATGAATTCAAAGAGCTGATAAGAATCAGCAAGATTGTTTCCACCGTTCTTGGCGATATGGAACTCAAAGACAAGGGCGCTCAGCCCGTAAAAGAAAAAGAAACTCTCCAAGGGAAGCTTGACCGTTTCAATGATACAGTCAAACAGAACAAGGAAGAGGAAAAGACGAAATATGAAACCAAAATCACGAATAAGGAGGAAGTCAGATGAATAAAGGCGAACTCAAAGAGTTATATTCCGTTATGTTTACGGAGTATCCCGATATAGTAACCGTTGACGATATCCAGTCGATGCTCGGCGTCAGCCGTCACTACGCATACAAGCTCATTACCGACGGATATATCCACGGCAGAAAGATCGGCGGAGCATACAAGGTTCCCAAAATAAATGTCATTAATTACGCTCTGACAGCTTAATTCGAACCTTGACAGACACTCCGGTATTATTATAAAATTATAATACAAACCGGAGTGTCTGAAAACAGCTGCCAATAAATAAGAAATGGAGGTTAATTTCAATGGTAGCAGGACACTTACAAATCAAAAATGATGTCTATTATATGGTACTCAGCTATACCGATGAACAGACCGGCAAGCGAAAAGAAAAATGGATTTCGACGGGTCTGCATGCGAAAGGCAACAAAACAAGAGCGGAGAAAATGCTCTCCGATGCAAGGAAAACTTTTGAGCCGCCCAAATCGCAGTCAAGCGATTTATCGAGCGATATGAAGTTTTCGGATTATATGCTTCTCTGGCTTGAAATCATCCGTCCAACAGTCGAGAAAACAACCTATGCTTCTTACACGAATATGGTCAAGAGCAAAATTGTTCCGTATTTTGAGAAGAAGGATATCACGGTGGCAAGTCTTCGGGCAAAGGATATTCAGATGTTCTATGCGAACGAGCTGAAAACCGTCAGCCCCAATACCGTGATTCACGAGCATGCCAACATCCACAGAGCGCTTAAATATGCCGTGAAAATGGATCTGATTGATTTCAATCCCGCCGATAAGGTTGACAGACCTAAAAAGCAGAAGTATATTGCGGAGCATTACAACCTTGAGGAGCTCGCCGCACTGTTTGAAGCAACCAAGACACACTACCTCGGTCTGCTTATTCAGGTGACAGCGTTTTACGGCCTCAGGCGTAGCGAAGTGCTCGGCCTTAAATGGGATGCGATTGATTTTGAGAACAAGACAATCACTATCAAGCATATACTGACCTCAGTAAAGCTTGACGGTAAACAGACCATAGTGAGGGAAGACAGGGCGAAGACAAAATCAAGCCTTCGATCATTACCGCTTGTGCCGAGATTTGAAACCGCTTTCAAAGAACTGAAAGAGCAGCAGGAGGAAAACCGGCGGGTTTGCGGAGACTGTTACTGCACGGAATATCTCGATTATATTTTTGTAAACGGTCTCGGAAAGATTTATAATCCCAATATGGTTACGGAAGTATTCGGAAAGATAATCAAGGCAAATGGACTGCGCAAAATCCGCTTTCATGATCTGAGACACAGCTGCGCGTCCCTTCTTCTTGCCAACGGTGTTACTCTTAAAGAAATCCAGGAATGGCTCGGTCATTCGGATATAGCTACTACCGCAGATATTTACAGTCACCTTGACTTCAAGTCAAAAATCTCGTCCGCTTATCTGATGGACGGTGTTCTCAATCTTCCTGAACCCGTCATCAAAGAGGACTGGGGAGTGGAATAAATCTTTCCCAAAAATGCGGCACCCAGTTGGTTGTTCGCTGAGTTTTGTGTAAAAAAGAAAAGCCCCGAAACGCTTATGTTTCAAGGCTTTTTGGCGGAGGGTTAGGGATTCGAACCCTAGGTTCCTGTTACGGAACACGGCATTTCGAGTGCCGCACCTTCGACCTCTCGGACAACCCTCCTGGTATATAATTTTTTCGCCGATTTTGGAAATTGGCGAGAAAAACACGCGAGAAAAATTGAAATTTACAAAAATTCGAATCTTGAAACCCTTGTAAATCAAGGATTTCACGCCGAGCAAACGACCAACACGGAGTACGGTTTCGAGTGCTGCACCTTCGACCACTCGGACAACCCTCCAGATATTTATTTTTGAAATTCAGACAGTTGTATAAACCTTCCGGTCAACTGACTGTACGGCATTATATCACGCCCTTTTAAAAAAGTAAAGGAAAATAATTGATAATAAATTTTTTGTATGATATACTGACAAAAAAACAGTCGGGAGATATATATATGATTACAAAATTACCCGTTACTCAGGAAAATTATGCCGATACCATGGTAAATGTTGTTGAACCTTTTTTGAGGGAAAACGGCGAAGAAGGCTTTTTTGACGGCTTTGACGGCAATAAAATTCATTATGAATCATACAAAGCGAGTGACCCGAAAGGCGTTATTGTGATTTCTCACGGCTTTACCGAAAGCGCGGAAAAATTCCATGAGGTGTCATACAATTTTGTTTTGATGGGGTTCAATGTTTTTGCGATTGATCACCGCGGTCACGGAAAAAGTTTTCGCCTGACCTCCGACCCGGCAACTGTTTCAGTTGATAGATTTGAGGATTACGTCAAGGATTTAAAAATTCTTGTTAAGAGCATTGTTTTGCCTTCAAGCGATAATTTGCCGCTTTATCTTTACTCTCATTCAATGGGAGGAGCTGTAGCCATACAATATCTTCAGCAATATCCCGGTGATTTTAAAAAAGCTGTTCTTTCGGCACCTATGGTTCTGCCGCAGTGTAACGGCATGAGCCCCGGTGTTGCAAGAGCGCTCACGACGGTGCTCGGTTTATTCGGCAATAAGCACAAAATGGTTTTTGTATATAACGGCTTTAATCCCAATTACTCTTTTGAAGACAGTAATGACACGAGCAAAGAGAGGTTTGATTATTACCACAAAAAAAGGCTCGATAACGATATTTATAAAACCAGCTGCGCTTCATACCGCTGGGTTTCAGAGGCTGTAAAGGTCTCCAAGAAGAATCTTGATTCTGAAAGATGTAAAAAAATTACCATTCCCGTTCTTGTCTGTAAAGCGCAGGTGGATAAGTCCGTTTACGGTGAAAAAGAAGATGAATTTGTGAATCTCCTTCCAAACGGTCGCCTTGTTCAGTTTGAGGGCAGCCG
>JAILMJ010000012.1 GCA_024692685.1 Clostridia bacterium | reverse complement strand
GACGAGTATAAGCCAAAAGAGAGCGACGAAACGCTTCATCCGATGTTTGCTTATTCGGTAAAGAACATAGGGTACATCGGATATATCATCGACTGCCTTATGGACTGTATGACGGACGATGAAATCCTCAGAGTGAAAGGGATGATAGAAGACAATGGATGAAAATGAAAACTTAAGACCCGATGTTTCCTGGCTGCTGGATTCGGGAAAAATTGATGAGGATGCCTTCTGCAGAATGTTTGTCGAACGGCATCCTTTAATCTGTATCAACGGAGTCTTCTATGACTATGACGGCGTTATCACCGACGAGAGCATCATCGCCGCGGAAATACACTCAATAATCTGCGAGTTCATAAAGACATCTCTTTCTTACAGGATAAAAAACATAATCGAACTGCTCAGGATATTCTGCCGGCAGGATACCATGCCGGTTTATGAGGACAGGATATTTATGAAGAACGGCACCTTTTACCTTGACGGCAGATTTGAAGAGGAAAAGTGCTTTTGCATGAACAGACTGAACATCAATTACAGCACCGAATCCAAAAGCTGCCCAGTATGGCTCGGATTCATAAATGATCTGTTTTATGAGGAAGATATTCCCACGGTTCAGGAATATCTCGGCTATCTGCTTATTCCGTCAACAAGAGGTCAGAAGATGATGATAATCAAAGGCGAAGGCGGCGAAGGCAAGTCGAGAATAGGAATAGTGCTCAAGAAGATATTCGGCACCAGTCTTTACACCGGAAGTCTTCAGAAGGTGGAAAACAGTCCGTTCGCGAGAGCCTGCCTTGAGGATATGCTTGTATTCCTTGATGACGATTTGAAGCTCGGAGCTCTGCCTGATACCAACTACATAAAATCAATTGTAACCGCCGAAGAGGAAATGGATGTTGAGAAGAAGGGCAAGCAGAGCTATCAGAGCAGAATCTATTCAAGATTGCTCGCTTTCGGCAACGGCTTTCTTGTTTCGCTTTATGACAGAAGCATGGGCTTTTTCAGACGGCAGCTGATTATCTCAACAAAGCCCGTGCCCGAAAACAGAGTCAACGATCCTTTTCTCGCAGATAAGATGTGCGAAGAGGCCGAGCAGATATTCTGGTGGATGCTCGCGGGTCTCTGGAGACTGATAAGGAACAATTATCAGTTCACCGAGAGTGATAGAAGCAGGGCTAATGTAGAAGAGGCGATGAAGCAGGGCAGCAACTATGAGGACTTTGCCTGCTCCGAAGGGTACATCGAATTTGCTCCCGACTATGTAATCACATCGCAGATGCTGGTCGAGATATATAAGGTATGGTGTCACGAAAACGGAGCAAAACTCGGCAACACACAGTCTATGCTCACATACTTCAAAAACAACATCCGGAAATACGGTATAACTCCCAGCAATAAGATAAAAATCAAGGGAGAAACCCGTAAAGTAAGGGGTTTTAAGGGTATGAGACCGTGCTTCACTCGATATCCGAGCGGAAACGCGGGCCTCGGTCCCGTCGCTTACAGCACCAATGTAACCATAGAGGACACGAGCTATGACGATGATTAAAAATTTTCACACGGACTTAAGAATCGGATGTACCGGTGTACCCGTAGGTGGGACACCGGTACATCCGTTTTCGAACTCCAGTCAATATTTTTTTAAGGAGATGATTTTGTGGCAAAATACGCGATAATGCGCTTTATGAAACTTAAGGCTGCAGGATGCGGCGGTATCGAAGCTCACAACGAAAGAACCAAATCGGAATACAAGTCAAATCCCGATATTAAGAAGGAAAAGAGCAAAGATAATGTGCATCTTGTTAAGCCTACCGACACTTACAGAAACCTCTGCAAGGCGCTGATTGAGAAATTCGGGTGCCGTACCAGAAAGGACAGCGTATATATGGTTGAAACCGTAATAACTGCAAGCCCCGATTTTTTCACAAAGATGAGCAAGAAGGACACCGACAGATTCTTCGAGCGCGCGCTGGACTTTTACAAAAAGAAGGTCGGCGCCGACAGAATCATATCGGCTGTAATTCATTACGATGAAAAAACACCGCATATGCATCTTGATTTCTGCCCGATAACCAAAGACGGCAGACTTTGCGCCAAAGAAATTATCGGCAACAAAAAGGATCTCATCAAGTGGCAGGATGAATACCACAAATACATGAGCGCCGAGTTTGCCGAACTCAACAGAGGCAAGAGCAGCGATGCCACCGGCAGAACCTACATTCCCACTCAGCTTTTCAAGAAGGGTATCAATCTTTCAAAGAAACACAAAAAGATTATCGACTGCATCGATTCACTTTCTGTATTCAATATGAAGGAAAAGAAAGCAGAACTCGAAAAGCTGATAAAAAAGTATGAAAAGGAATACAAAGAATATGCCTCCGAGGTCAAAATCTATGCCGATTCATTTGACGCTCTGAAAAAAGAAAACAAGAAGCTTCAGAACGACAGCAAAATCAGCATGGAAACCAGGCTTCAGATGGGTAAACAGAGAATGGAATATGAGGAGGCTTTGAAAGTTCTCGCCAATATTCCCGAAGATGTCATAAGACGGTATAACTACAAATCCGAGCAGATTCATTCTCTGCCGGAGAGAGGAGGATAAGATGAATAACTCTGATTGTTTCAGAGAGTATCCCGATATTTTGACCATCGAGCAGTTAATGGAAATGCTTCATATCGGCAGAAACTCAGCATACTCAATGCTTAAGGACGGCCTTATTAAAACAATCAAGGTCGGTAAAAAATATATTATTCCTAAGAAAAGCGTAATCGAGTTTATCGAAACAGCTTGCTAAATGAAATGAATATACTTGAAAAACGGTCACTCCATATAATATAATAGTTATATGGAGTGATTATCGTAATCAAAGGAGGTTTTAGATTAATTGATTACAGGTAATCTTCAGAAAAAGCACGGCAAATATTATGCTGTGTTGAATTTGAAGGATGAGAACGGAAAAAGATACCAGAAATGGATCAGCACGGGTATTACTCTCAAGGGTAAAAAACGCGAAGCCGAGGAATTTCTTGCTGAACAGATAAAAAAATTCAGCGATACCAAGGTGCGCAGGGACAGCATCGATGTCGCAGCCTATTTTGAAGAATGGCTCGAAACAGCCGACCGCGATATAAGGCAGAACACATACCGCGGTTACCGCAGAAATATGGAAAACCATATTATTCCGTATTTCAAAGAGCACAAAATCAAATTAGACGAATTGACCGCGATGGACCTTGAAGACTATTACTATTCCAAGCTGAGACCCGAATCGAATCTTGTAACGGGTTCCGCCCTTTCTCCGACAACCATCCGTCACCATCATCAGAATATCAGCAGGGCTCTTTCCGATGCTGCGAGGAAGGGACTTATCCCGGCAAACCCTGCAACGGCGGCAAGACTGCCTAAGCAGGAAAAATTCAAGCCCGAATTCTGCAACGCGGAACAGATTGACCAGCTGCTTATTCTGTTTGAAAACAATCCCGTCGAGCTTCCCGTAAGACTCAGCGCAATTTACGGATTCAGAAGAAGTGAGGTTCTGGGGCTGAAATGGAAATGCGTTGATTTTGTAAACCGTACAATCACAATCAGCGAAACGCTTCAGCAGCAAGTCGGCGGAAACTACACCGACACTACAAAAACCGAAAGCAGTTACCGTACACTTCCGATGACAGACAAAGCGTATGATCTTTTAAAGAATCAGATAGCTTTACAATCACAGCGCAGAGAATTGCTCGGGAACTACTACATCGAAAATGATTATGTATGTACGATGCCCGACGGAGAAGTAATCAGCCCCAACTATCTGACACGCATATTTCATTCAATTGTCGAACACAGCACACTGCCTCACATCCGCTTTCATGATTTAAGGCATTCTGCGGCGAGTAATCTTCTTAACGCAGGCTTCTCGGTAGTTCAGGTTCAGGAGTGGCTCGGTCACAGCAGCGCGGAAACCACGCTGAGATATTACGGCCATGTCGATAAATCGTCGAAAAAAGCAATCGCCGATGCCCTGAACATACTCGACAGGCAAAAAGACGCCGAAAAAGAAATTTTGACAGATAACCTGGCAAAAGAAAACAGCAGCGTCAGACTTAAGGACGAAGCGGAGGAAAATAACAAAATCGGGGCTCAGATAACACGAAATAAAATCGTGCAACTGAACCCCAACACAGCGTAATTATTTATGCGGCTTTGAAAAAGTGTTAGACAAGTGTTAGACAAACCCCCAAAAAGTGTTAGACAAAAATAAATGAGGGAAAATCATAACCACCCGTTAAACGGGTGGTTTGCTCTAGGGCTAAAAGCCACTGTTACTTGCCCGCGTCTCAAGGCGCGGGCTTTCACTATGTTCAAGCCTTATTGCATTTGCCGCTTTGGCATACCCCTGAAGGGGTTTATTTAGCAAAAGGATCTTCGTATTCCTTTACACTCATCTTATCCAGCGCAATATCTGCTTTTTCTTGCTCTTGAATGTATTTTCTGATTGTAGATTCATTCAACCCTACTGTTGAAACATAATATCCTTCTGCCCAAAAGTGCCGATTGCCAAACTTGTACTTCAAATTCGCATGCTTGTCAAACATCATAAGTGCACTTTTTCCTTTAAGATACCCCATGAAACTTGACACGCTCGTTTTTGGTGGTATACTTAATAGCAGATGTACATGATCCGGCATCATATGCCCTTCAATTATTTCTACACCTTTGTACTTACATAATGTTCGTATTATTTCCTGCAAGTCTTTTCTGTACTCTTTGTATATGACTTTTCGCCTATATTTTGGTACGATTACTATATGATATTTGCATAACCATTTCGTGTGTGATAAGCTATTATACTTATTTGCCATAAAACTCTCCTTTCCTTTTGCAATAAGGCCTGAACATCCTTTATTGTACCAGATTGGAGAGTTTTTTGTATAACTATTTATTTCCCACCCGCATAGCGGGTGGTTGTCTGTTTCGTGCGTCCCGCACTCAACTGGCTAAAGCCATTAATGCAAATCCCGAAAGCCTTATTTTTCAAGGCTTTCGGGACACGATTGGCAGGGGCAGAAGGACTTGAACCCTCGGCACGCGGTTTTGGAGACCGCTGCTCTACCAACTGAGCTATACCCCTAAAGAATGGTGGGCCATCAGGGACTCGAACCCCGGACCATTCGGTTATGAGAAGAGTGCTCTAACCAACTGAGCTAATGGCCCTTTTTTGTGGACTTGTACATATTATCAAATTGTTTGCCTTTTGTCAATCTTTTTATGCCGATTTCAGAAATAAATTTATTGACAGGTGTATTAATATGTGTGAAAAGCTATGCGGACTTTTTACGGTCCGCATAGATGCTTATTATCGCAATGCTTATCCCTCGAAGGATACTTTGAAAAGCTCTTTCATCGTTGTAACACCCTCAACAACATACTTTGCAGCAGACATTCTCAAGGTGTTCATTCCGCTTTTAAGAGCGCAGTTTTTAATATCGTTTGTGTTTGCTTTTATGGTAACAAGGTGTTTCAATTCAGAATTCATTTCCATGATTTCGTAAACACCGGTTCTGCCGTAGAATCCGGTTTCGGAGCACATCGGGCATCCGCCGGGTTCGTAAATTGTGAGCGGCTGGTCGGGGTCTACGCCGAGGATTTCTTTTTCATCTCTCGTTGCCTCTCTGGGCTTTTTGCAATGCGGGCAGAGTTTTCTGACAAGTCGCTGGGCTATGATACCGACAACCGAGTCGGCAATAAGATAGGATTCGACGCCCATATCAAGAAGTCTCGATACTGTTGCAGCCGAAGAGTTTGTATGGAGTGTGGAAACAACCAAGTGGCCGGTGATAGATGCCTGAACGGCGATTGATGCCGTTTCATAGTCACGGATCTCACCGATCATGATTATATCGGGGTCCTGACGAAGGATAGCCCTCAGGGCAGTTGCGAATGTAAGATTCGCCTTGACGTTAACCTGCACCTGGTTAATACCGGATATGTTTGCTTCGACAGGGTCTTCAACTGTGATTATGTTAACCGATTCATCGTTAAGAGCGGACAAGGCGGTGTAAAGCGTTGTTGATTTACCGGAACCTGTGGGTCCGGTAACAAGGATAATACCGTTGGGGTTTGAAAGAATATGGTCAAAAACCTTAAGCTCCTGCTCTCTCATACCGAGCTGTGCTTTGGTACGGGTAAGAGCAACCGTGTTGGCAAGACGCATAACCACTTTCTCGCCGTATGAGGTGGGAAGTATGGATACACGGATGTCGTATTCAGTGCGGTCAACGTCGATTGTGATACGGCCGTCCTGTGCTTTACGCTTTTCGGAAATGTCCATTCCGCCGATAATTTTGATACGGGTAACGATAACGGGCAGAAGGTTTATATCATAGGACATTATATTTTTAAGAACACCGTCTATACGGAAACGAACCACAACTTGAGTTTCGTGAGCGTCTATATGAATATCGGAAGCTCTCTGTCTGACCGCCTGCTCAAGAATTGAACGGACGAGCTGAACGATAGGCGCGTTGCTGAGATCCTGATCTTCTTTCTCGGCCTTTGCCTCCATCTCGGCATAGCGGCTTTCTCTTTCCTTCTGATACTGCTCGGCGGCGGTCATCGCCTCTTCAGAGCCGTAATATTTATCAAGAAGTTGGTTGATATCGCCGAGAGTGGATATTCTGGGCTCTATCTGGCAGCCTGTGATGATGGAGATATCGTCTATGGCGACCATATCAAGGGGGTTCGACATCGCAAGCACGAGCACATCTGTGCTTTCACCGGCAAACGAAATCGGAACAACGTTGTGCCTTCTGAGAACCTGACCGTTGACAAGTTTTATTATTTCGGGCGGTAAGGTGAGAGCACGCAGGCTCATAAAAGGAACATGAATAACTTCTCCCTGTGCCTGAGCTATATCCTCGGGAGTAACCTTACCGCTGACGAGAGTCTCGGATAAAGGCTTGTCATTCTTTTCGCTCTCCGCTATGGCGGCTTCGTATTGCTCCTGGGTTATTTTTCCCTTTTTTAAGAGGACTTTGCCTACATTGTTGCCGGCTCTGTTAAAAACCATATATTTTACACTCCTGTTGTAAGGTGGTCATCTGTTTTATAATTACAGTGTAACCTATATTATTATACTTTTTTATCTTATTGTCAAGAAAAAAATGAAGAGTCCGTTTGCCGCCGCAGTTTATAATTTGCAGATTGCAATTATTTGCCGTGTATAGTAAAATAAACTCAATAAACCGAAGGAGGGCAGGCAATGCGTAAAGTTAAAACAAAAAACAAACTGAATCCCGTTCTGACTCTTATGCTTATTGCCACTCCTTTGCTTCTTGTATTTGTTTCGCTTTTTTTCGGCAGATATTCCGTCAGTCCCGCAAATGTGTGCAGCGCTCTCCTCAGGCCGGGCAGTGTAAGCCCGGCTGTGCTGACCGTTGTCAGGCAGCTTCGTCTTCCAAGGGCAATCGCCGCGGCTTTTGTGGGCGCGTCCCTTTCGGTTTCCGGCGCGGCGTTTCAAAGTATATTCAGGAATCCTCTTGTCAATTCCGGCATACTCGGTGTTTCAAATGGTGCAGGATTCGGCGCATGCCTCGCAATTGTTTTCCTCGGCGGCGGGCTGACGGTATATTTCAGTTCGTTTGCTTTTGCTTTGCTTGCGGTTGTGCTCAGCTGGTTTGCGGGGAGGGTATCAAAGGTCACATCCACCGTTTCCCTGATTTTAGGCGGAGCGATGGTTTCCGCGTTTTTCAGCGCTCTTATTTCGATTATGAAATTCCTTGCTGACCCTTACAGCCAGTTGCCCGGCATTACATTCTGGCTTATGGGCTCATTTGCGTCAATAAACTACTCTCACCTTACTGCGGTCATCCCCATGGCCCTCGGAATACTCGCTGTTTTCCTCTCGAGGTGGAAAATCAATGTGCTGTCTATGGGTGATAAAGAAGCGGCGTCTTTGGGCGTGGATGTCAGAAAATATAAGCTTCTTGTTATCACGGGCGCAACCGTTGCAACCGCTTCCGCAGTCTGTATCAGCGGCACAATAGGCTGGGTCGGTCTTGTAATACCGCACATAGGACGTATGCTCATAGGCAACAACAATTCAAAACTCATACCCGTGAGTATCTCGCTCGGTGCTTGTTTTATGATTGTTATGGATCTGATTGCCAGAAGTCTGACCTCATCCGAGCTGCCTATCGGTATTCTTTGCGCCGTAATAGGTTCACCCTTCTTTGTTTACCTGCTGAAAAAGAAGAAGGGGGGCACTGTTTCATGAAATACAAAGTTGACTCGCTTTCTTTTTCATATAAAGACTTAAACATACTCAACAATATTTCGTTTGAAATAAACAGCGGAGAAGCGGTTTGCCTCATCGGGCCAAACGGCTCCGGCAAAACCACTCTTTTGGACTGCGTTATGGGGTTACATATTCCTCAACAGGGCGCAGTGACTGTTGAAGGCAGAAATGTGCTTGATTTCAGCAGAAAAGACCTTGCGCGGTTTGTTTCTTATCTGCCTCAGACCCATATGCCTATGTTCCCATATACCGTTCGGGAAATGGTGCTGATGGGCAGGAGCGCATACAGCGGAGTTTTCGGTCAGCCGGGCGCAGATGATGAAAAATTCGCCGATGAGGCTATCAGTTCAGTCGGTATAGAATCGCTTGCCTTACGTCAGTATACCTCGCTTTCCGGCGGAGAAATCAAACTTGTGCTTCTTGCGCGTGCCCTTGCCCAGAATGCAGGTCTCATTGTTCTTGATGAACCGACCGCTTCGCTTGACCTTAAAAATGAATATGAATTTCTTGAAACACTGTTTTCACTGATACGCGAAAGAGATATTTCAGTTCTTATGGCGACTCACAGTATTGAACAGGCATTCCGCTTTGAAGAGGCGGGAATATCTGCGGAAACACTTATGATGAGAAAAGGCCGTGAGCCTTTGAAGGGCGCGCCGTCCGATGTAATTACCTCCGGGTCAATCGGAGAAGTATTCGGGGTATCGGCTTTGATTTCAACTGCAACCGGTGAATCCGGAAGACAGTTCCGCAGCGTTTCCGTAACCGGCAAAGCAGACTGAAGGGAAACGGTGATAAAATGAAAAAAGCAGTTTCACTTTTCACGGTTCTGACAATTTTTATCTGTATTCTTACTTCCTGCGGTAAAAGCGCCGTTACGGTCGGGGGAACGGTTTCCGTTACGGATTGTGCGGGCAGAACGGTTGAGGTGCCCTCTGATCCTCAGAGTATATGTACACTCTGCCCTTATACCGGCACAATTATAACCCTCATGGGCTTTGCGGGCAGAGTAACCTCCACGTGCAACAATATTGCCAGAAGCAATCTTTTGAGGGAGATATGCCCGGAAATAAGTGACGCTGTTGTGGTAAAAAACAGCGGTGACATAAATGCCGAGGAAATTCTCAGCCTTGGTACCGATCTCATTTTTGCGGAGACGGGAGTGCTTGAAAACAGAGATCAGATTTCAAAGCTTGAAACTATGGGTATTCCTTATGTGCTGATAGGATATGATACACCGGAAAAACAGTTTGAGGCAACCAGTGTAATCGGCAACGCTCTCGGTGTTCCCGAAAAAGCAGAAAAGTATATCTCATATTTCAAAAGCGTTGTTGACACTGTGAAAGAAAAAAGCAATCTGATTACGGAGAAAAAGCGCGTATATCACAGCGTAAATGAAGCAGTCAGAACTGACAGCGGGGGCAGCTACTGTGACCTTTGGATTAAACTGACGGGTGCAGAAAACGTGTCGGGGGAAACAGACGGCCTGCGTGTTGAAGGCAACAAATCGTATACTACCCTCGAACAAATATACACTTGGAATCCCGATTTGATAATCTGCAATGAGGCACAGGTTGACGACTATATTCTTTCAGACCCGAAATGGGAAGGTCTTGACGCGGTAATCAACAGGCAGGTTTATCAGATTCCGGTAGGCATCACAAGATGGGGGCACCCCACCAGCATCGAAACACCTCTGGCAATAATGTGGCTTGCTCAGCTGCTCTATCCTGACATATATGATTTTGACATTGATGAGGAAATAAGAAAATTTTACAAAGAGTTTTATTCGTATAATATAAGTGACGGATGGATTGAAGCAATAAAAGACGGAGATAATATGCGTACTCCGAAAACAAACAAAGCGGGTGAGTAAATGAAATATTATGTTTGTATTGACGATACCGATAATATCGACAGTATAGGAACCGGTCAGCTGCTTGAAGAGCTCTGTTTTGAAGCGAAGAGCAGACGGCTTGGTAAAAGCGGATTTACGGTCAGATATCAATTATTCATTCACGAAGATATTCCTTACACTTCGCACAACAGTTCAATGTGCGTGGATTTTGAAACGGACACTCCCGCAGATTTCACTGCCTTTGCTTCCCGTTATCTTGAAGATAACAGCGCGGAAGGCAGCGACCCGGGACTTTGTATTCTCAGGGATTCGGAAGATATTGACTACTCGCCGCTTTTTGATTTCGGCGTCAGGGCAACTAAAGAGATAGTTACCAAGGGTGAGGCTCTTGCCCTTGCTGCCGCTTTCGGGGATGATGTTCATCTTTCGGAGCACGGCGGAACGGGGCTCGGAGTGATAGGCGCTCTTGCGGGAGCCGCCCTGAGAGCAGGTAAGGCAAACGGAAGAATCAAAGGGAAACTTTTTCCTCCGGACGACGAAAATGTTTTTACTTTCTCGGAGTTCGCCGACAGATTCGGAATTGAGCAGTTTATCAATGAGAATGAAAGCATTCTTACAGATACGGGTGAGAATATTGAATTCTTTTTCCCGACAAAAAAACTGTACATAGGCGGAAAAGTCACGGTAATGCTTGTCAGAAACGAAAACGGAGTGCTTATTCCGAAGCCTAAAAAAGGAAGAAAAGATGTTCAGTAAAGAAAACGGGAAAACGGTGTTTGATTTCGGAAAAGACTGCTGCGATTATGCACGAAGGGCGGCGGCGGACTGCGCCCTCTTTTATCCGGACTGTGAAGAAGAGTGCCTTGAAGATGAGGACAAAACCTGTTATAATTGCAGATACAGGCGCTGGACAGCTGAAAGCTTTGAATGTTTAAAAGGCGGAATACACTATGAATAGCAGAATAATGCGGGTTCTTTCTTTGCTTACAGTTCTATTAATTGTATTGTTATCCGCAGTCTGTTCGGTTGCGCAGGGCGGTGACGGCTCGGGAGGAGGAAAAGATAAGCCTCTCGATCTTGCTGAAAGCTCAGTTGTCAACGGAGCGGAAGATGTCGATCCGAATGTGAGAATCAAACTTACTTTTACAAAGAATGTTGTAAATCTTTCAGTCAGGGATAATAACAAAAAATGTTTCAAGGTAATTGATTCAAAAGGAAATCAGCACCCGATAACTGTAGAAATGGGTGATGACCAGGTTAATCCCGATATAAAGAGAATCGTGACAATTGTTCCCGATAAGCCCTATGTGTACGGGAAAAAATATACGCTCGTAATCGGCAAGGACGTGACCTCGAAGAGCGGAGTAAGTCTCGGAAAAGACCGGTTTATCGGATTCACGGTAAAAGAGGCGTCGGTTATTACTTCCGCCGAATCCGAAAGCAATGTCCCGGGATATTCCGGAACGGGAAACACAGGATACACGGGAAACAGAGCTTCCATGCCTCAAATAACCACGGCCGTACGTGTGACAACCGCAACCGAAAGAGCAACGGTTACCACGGCGGCGAGAAAAGCGAATCCCGGTCCCGGCACACCGGGCGGCGGTCAGGCAAAGGCAATGCAGTCCCTTCCTGTTCCGGGCACAGTTAAAACAACTGCATCAAGACCCGTTGCAACTCAGACCGTTCCGTCCTCGGAATCAGAAACAGTGAAAACCGAAACCGCCGCGACAACAGTCAGCGTAACCGAAACGGTGAAAGAAACAACGACTGTCAGAAGAAGCAGGGCGACGAGGGAAAAGAGAACAGAAGAAGTGCCTCTCGAATCGGCGGAAAGCACAGAGGTTACAACAGTTTTATCTCTTACGGAAACAGAAAGCGTTACTGCATCCGATTCAACCGTAAATGACAGTGCAAGTTCACATTCAAAATTATTATACGCATTAAGCGGAATTATTATTACAGCCGCAGTTTGCACGGCTGTGGTACTAATCATAAAGAAAAAAAGGTAACACCGGAAAGGAAAAATCAAATGAAAAAAAGCGTAAAAATCCTCAGCGTAGTCCTTATTCTTTCAATGATTTTCTCATTCAGCGCATTTGCGGCGAAAGACGCTCTGACTGTCGTTTCCGTAAAATGCGGAGAGGCAGACCTCAAAGACAGTACTGTTGACGGTTCTGCGGCTATCAACATTGTTTTTTCAAACAATGTAACCACCGACAAGAATGGTGAGAGCACACTTTTGGCGACCAATACACAGAAAATAGCAGTCAGGGATTCGGCCGGTACGGCCGCCCCTGCAACAGTATCGGCAGGCGCAGACGAAAAAACCATCACCGTAACTCTCGGCGGGCTTGCCAAGGGAAATTACACTCTTGAAATTGATAAAGAGCTTACCGCCAAAAACGAAGCAACTTTGGGCGAAACTCTGACCTATGCCTTCCAGGTCAAAGGTGAAGGCGGCGGTAAAGGCGATGGCAAAGGCGACGGTTCGGGCGGGGGAAACAATCCTCTTAATGTCAAAGAAATTACTGTAAACGGAAGCGCACTGAAAGATGCGGATCTGAAAGGAAATGAAACGATTACAATCACCTTTGACCGCGGAATGACAGAGAATGAAGAAGCAAACAAGGCTCTTATTACAGTAAAAAAAGAAGACGGTGCCAATGCGAATATCGTTGTGGGCAAAGTAGTTGACAAAAATACTGTTACGATTGAGCTCAAAGATCTTGAGCCCGGCAAATATACCCTTGTTCTCGGCAAGGATATTAAAGCAAACAACGGCAATACCCTCGGTAAAAGCAACGAAGGCAAAGACTATGAAGTTGACTTTACGGTAAGAATTGCCGAGACAAACTGCGATTGCTGGTGCCACGAAACAGGCTTCAAAGCCGTCCTCTGGAATATCTACATTTTCTTCTGCAAGCTTTTCGGAGCAAATGAAGTCTGCAAATGCGGAGCGGTCCATTATTGATACAGTATAATCCCATAAAAAACGTAAGCATCCGCCTGTAGAAGGCGGATGCTTTTTTGACCGTTTGTTAATCAGTCATAATATTCGACTGTTATTGCGCCGGGTTTGCACTTTTTGGCACAGGCTCCGCATTGGAAGCACTTTGACTGATCTATTTCAAATTTCTTTTTGATTTCCCCGAAGGGAGCGTCCGCGGCGCAGGTGCGCATACAAAGCGAACATCCGATACATTTCTCCTGATCGATTGTAACCTTTTTGATTCTGCGCCAGCCCTGCGGAGCGGAAATTGCGCCGTTAGGGCAGATGCCCGAGCACTGTGAGCACTCAACGCATTTTTTCTCGTCGATTGCATATTTTGTCATATTGTCATCAACCGGACTTATGGACTTATAAAGGCAGAAAAAAGCACATGCTCCGCATCCGACACATCTTTCGGAATCGATTATAAATGCCATATCATTAACCTCCCGAAGCGGGGGAGAGAAGCCAGACTTCGTCTCCGTCGCTGAGTTTAAACTTTTTCTTTTTGCAGTTGGTGCCGTTGATGAATACCGAAGCGTCGGAAAACGAGATACTGCTCTTGTGCTCGCCGACAGCGATTTTATTGAGTTCTTCAAGCAGATCGGAGAGCTTTTCGGCTTCGATTTCTATATCGGAAATATGGGTGTCAACCCTGTAAACTCCGAAAAGTTTTACATTTACCTTTGCCATAATCACGCCTCCTCTGTTTTGTATGCGGCGGCGACCGCTTCGTCATATAAAGATTTATCTATCTCTATGCCGAGAGTTTTAAGGCGGTGCCAGGTCGGAATGCCGTCCTTCCAGCCTCTTGCGCGGTAAAACACTTTTTTCATCTGTTCAAGAGGAACTTTCGTTTTGGGATTATTCGGATCCTGAAGTTCGTCGGTCAGGCGCTTTGGAAGTTTATCTGCGCCCGCCTTCTGCCCGAGGATAACATTTGACATACGCTCGGCGTTCCAGCCGTAAGCGCCCCAGGTGAGGAATTTTGCCATATTTGATTTCATACCCGTCGCGAGCTTGACGGCAATGGCGTGGGGAAGAAGCGGAATGTTAATCTGCGGCACTTTGGTGAAATGGCTGAGCAGATTGACAACAGGGCCTACATAGGGGAACGCAGCGAGAATAACCTTAGTGAGAATGAGATTGGGTTTTGCAATAAGGAAACCGGGCAGAACAGCGTAACTTGTAAACATACAGCTGCCTGCTCCCGAGATTGATTCCATAAGATTCTGGAACATAATGCCTATGGCCGCCTTGCCGTGAGGCGTAAGGGAATTGACATCAAGACCGAGGCCTTCAACAACAACCATATAGCCGGCGTTGAGGTGGCATCCGCCTCTGTTGGCGGTGGCGTAGCCAAGACCCTGACCGACCGCATGACGCGGTTCATAAGCCGCGAGCTCCATACCTTTGGCATTTATGGCGAATTCCTTGCCGCCGTATTTGTCACTCATTCTCTTTGAGCCGTCGGCAATATCGTTGCCCTCTCCCCTGCGGTAGGCGATATCCTCAAACATCTGCGAAATATTATCCGTTTCACCGAAATGAACGCCGAAATCGTGAATGCCCTTTTCGGCAAGTTCCATGGCAAACGCAATAGAGCCTGCGCAGGAAATAGAGTCCATACCGAGTTCGTCGAGTTCATAGTTCCATCGGATAATTAAGTCAATATCGTCATTGAGAATGTTCGGGCCGAAAAGGCCTAATGTTTCAAGCTCCGGGCCCTTGACTACCTTGCCGTCAACGGTGCATCTTCTTGCGCAGCGGATTACACATCCCGTGCAGGCTCCGTTTGATACCATATGGTTCTCGGCAAGCTCTTCACCGGATACTTTTTCAAAACCGTCAAATCTGCCCGCAGAGAAGTTTTTGGTTGCAAGGATTGAGTGTGCCTGCATCGGAGCAACAAGACCTGCGCTTCCGAGCTTGGGAAGCTGCCTGCCCGTTAGCGGATGTGTCTGAAGAAGCTTAGTCCATTTGACATTGAACTTTTTAAGCTTTTCGGGCTCAGCAATTTCAGGCATTTTAACGCCCTTTGCGGTAACGGCTTTGAGTTTCTTATCGCCGAATACGGCGCCGACGCCGCCTCTGCCTGCCGTTCTTTCATTGCTGAAAACGCAGGCATACAGAACCTTGTTTTCTCCTGCGGGTCCGATAACGAGTCTGCCGGGGTACTGAGCGAGTTTTTCCTGGGTTTCGCCTGTAGTAAGTCCCCAAAGCTCGCCGGCATCCTCAAATGAGACCTCGTTTTGGGTGATATGAACAGTAACGGGGTTTTCGGATTTGCCGGTGAATATGACTGCGTCATATCCCGCTCTTTTGAGAGTGAGTCCGAAGTCACCGCCGCAGTTTGAGGAGGTGACTATATTGGTGAGCGGAGAAACGGTTGAAATATTGAATCTCGATGTATTCGGGCAGCCGCATCCCGTAAGCGGGCCTGTCGTGACGACGATCCAGTTGTCCTCGTCGAATGCCTTCATACCCGGCCTGATGTGTTTGAGCAGAATGTCCGCGGCCATTATCTTTCCGCCCAAAGTGCGTTTTCTGTCCTCATCGGTCCAGGGAAATTCCTCAGATGTCTTTGAGGTAAGGTTAACCATAAGGACTCTGCCCATGTAACCTTTCAGATTAGTCAAATCCGTCACTCCTTTATTTTAAGTGTTTGTATTGTTATTCCGTCGTAACAGAGCAGAACACCCTGTGACGATTTGTCATTCAGAAAATAGTCAATCGCAAGTTTTGCTTCAAGCGCTCCCGTTATTCCCGCTGTGACGCTCGGAGAGAGGTTTTTAACAGATGATTCATTCAGTAATCCTGCCGCTTCAAAATCGGGAGTTTCACCCGGAACATACAGATAAGCCAAGCCGAAGAAGCCGTTTATGCTGCCGTTTATACATGGTTTTTTGCTTAACTTGCAGGCGTCATTTATTGTTTTTCTGGCGCGAATATTGTCGAGCGCCGCAATGATTATGTCGTATTCCAGGGCATCGGCAAGATCGGTTGTTTTTTCAATCTTTTTTTGCCGGGTTTTTATTTCGCATTCGGGCGCGTATGCGGCGAGTCTTGCGGCGAGAATATCGCATTTCTCCCTGCCTTTGTCTTCTGCGGTGAACATAAACTGGCGGTTGAGATTGCGCTTCTCAACAACGTCGAAGTCAACCAGCAACAGCGAGCCGATTCCCGCGCCTGCCAGATGAACGGAAACATTTGTTCCCAGCCCGCCGCAGCCGATAATTGCCGCGCTTTTGCCGGAAATATCAAATCCCTGAATTTCGGATTTCAGACTCATTTCCCGTAATTCCCTCCGCATGACTGTGTATTTCCGCTCAGTGTTTCAACGGCATGTTCAAGTATGGGATATACGATTCCGATTGATTCCCTGACTGCTTTCGGGCTTCCGGGGAGATTAATAATCAGACTTTTGCCTCTGATTCCGCTGACTGCGCGTGAAAGCATAGCGCGGCTTGTGATTTTAAGGCTTTCAGCTCTTATTGCCTCGGATATTCCGGGCACCTGCTTTTCAATAACCGCAAGAGTTGCCTCCGGAGTAATGTCTCTCGGCGCAAAGCCGGTTCCTCCGGTTGTGAATATGATGTCACAGGCGCAGCTGTCGCAAAGCTCAATGAGGCAGGCGATTATCATTTCTTTCTCATCGGGCACAAGTCTGTATTCTTTATCTGTCATAAGCGCGGCAACACATTCTTCAATTGCGGGGCCGCTTTTGTCGGAAACACTGCCCTGAAAGCATCTGTCACTTATGCATACTATCCCGAATTTCATATAATCACCCTTTTGCATCATAACATAGATTAAATAAAAATACAATAAAACTCTTTAAAATTATACATAAATATGATATGATACTATTAATAATATAAATCCGATTCCGTGCAGACTAAGTAGAAATATATGTTGCGCGGAACGAAACCGAAATACTTTATCGGTTTAAGGGTATAAAAGGAAACGCTTATGCCTTCCGTGTTTGAAAAGGAGATTATATTATGAAAAAAGTATTAGCCCTGGTTATGGCGCTGACCCTTGCTTTCACCCTTGCCGCCTGCGGCAGCAACGGCGGCAGTACTGCAGAAACAGATTCTACCTCTCAGACTGCGGTGTCTGAGGCACCCGAAAATCCTGTTATCAGGGTTTCAACCACAACTTCCGTAAACGATTCCGGCCTTCTTCCTTACCTTCTCCCCGCATTTGAGCAGGAAACAGGATACAGGGTTGAAGTTCAGTCCGCCGGTACGGGCGCGGCTCTTCAGAAGGCGAAGGACGGAAACGCCGATCTGGTTCTCGTCCATGCAAAAGCATCCGAGGAGGAATTCATCAGTGAGGGTTACGGAGTTGAAAGGCTCCCGTTTATGTACAATTATTTTGTTATAGTAGGTCCCAAGGATGACCCCACCGGAATCAAAGGCAGTGACAGCGCTGCGAGTGCCTTCACCAGAATACGGATGAAAGGCGCAAAATTTGTATCCCGCGGCGATGAAAGCGGGACCCACAAGGCGGAACTTAAAATCTGGGGTGAGACCGCTCCCGATCCCGAATCGGAAAGCTGGTATATCAGCGCCGGTCAGGGTATGGGCGCATGTCTTACTATGGCAAGCGAACAGCAGGCCTACTGTCTTACCGATAAGGCAACATTCCTGTCAATGAAAGATTCGCTTGATCTTGATATTGTTCTTGCCGAGAGCGAGGATATGAAAAACACATATTCTCTCATTGCCGTTAATCCCGAAAAAATTGACGGTCTTAATACCGACGGCGCAAAAGCGTTCATAGATTGGATGCTCGGGGAAGAGGCAAGCGCGCTTATAGCTAAGTACGGTGAAGAAGAGTATGGTGCTCCTCTTTTCTATCTGATTGAAGAATAACAAATGGACAGTTTTAAGCAGGCGTTTGATTTGCTTTTTTCGTTTGACAGGGAGTTACTCCGGATTATCGGAGTAACTCTGCGAATGTCTTTTTTCAGCACTGCAGTATCGTGCATTATAGGCTTGCCTCTCGGCACCTTGCTGGGTACGCATTCTTTCAGAGGAAAAGCATTTGTCAAAAAACTGATAAACACTCTTATGGGCTTGCCTCCTGTGGTAGCAGGCCTGATTGTTTATTTCCTTTTTACGCATTACGGGCCTCTCGGTAAACTCAATATGCTTTTTACCGTGCGCGTGATGGTTGTGGCCCAGTGCCTGCTTATCACCCCTGTTGTTACCGCTCTCACATCCTCATTCGTTGAAGAAAGAGCAAGGCCTGTCATTGACACGGCAAAGGGTATGGGCCTTTCCGGACGCAAAACACTTTTTCTGACCCTCAGTGAGAGCAGGGGCATGCTTTCATCCGTGGTGCTGAACGCTTTCGGCAGGTCAATAGCAGAGGTCGGGGCAGTGAGCATTGTAGGCGGAAACATACAGTGGAAAACAAGGGTAATGACCACAGCTATAATGCTTGAAACGAACAAGGGGAACTTTTCATTCGCCCTTGCACTCGGTATTATCCTTCTTATAATTGCCTTTGCGGTCAACGCCGCTGCTTCCTTTACAGTGAAGGAGAAGAGCGATGGTTAAGATAGAAAATCTGGTCAAGGAATACTCGGGGCGCAGGGTAATTGATATCAAAAACCTGAACGTAAATGACGGTGAAATTCTCGCGGTGGCGGGAGCAAACGGCAGCGGTAAAACAACTCTTCTCAGGATAACAAGCGGTTTGATGAAGGCGGATTCAGGCTTTGTGGAGGCGCAGGGAAAAATACTGTTTATGCCACAGCAGTCCTATGCTTTCAGGGGCAGTCTGAAAGATAATCTGCTTATCGGGCTTAACGGTAAGGATAAAAAAGGCGAAGTTGAGGAAATACTCGAAAGTATGGAACTCAAACACCTCTCGGATAAAAAAGCGGTTTCTCTGTCGGGGGGAGAACTTCAGCGGCTTGCCCTGTGCAGATTGCTTATACGTCCGTGCAGCCTGCTTCTGCTTGATGAGCCGACAAGTTCCTGCGACGCAAGGGGAACTGAACTTGTAGTGGATGCCGTAAAGAAATACGTTGAAAAGCACGGATGTACGGTGATAATGGCCACTCATTCACCCATAGTTGCCGCAAAGTGTGCGGACAGAATGATAATTCTTAATGACGGCGGTATTGAAGCCGACGGCGAACCCGGAGAAGTAATGAACGACCCTTCAAGCGAATGGGCAAAAAGCTTTATAAAAGATTGGAGAACCTGATGCTTAAAGTTCTGACAAAAGACGAGGCGGTAAAATGCATCAGAGAAAAAACCGGTGCAATGAGGCCCGAAACAGAATATGTCAACCTTAACAGTGCTCGTGGCAGAGTGCTAAGCGGCGACATACTGTCAAATGAAGATGTGCCTTCGTTCAGCCGTACCGTGGTTGACGGTTTTGCCGTAATTGCAAAAGACACATTCGGCGCAAGCGATTCGATTCCGGCTCAGCTTGAAACTGTCGGTGAAGTCCTTATGGGCGAAGATACAGACCTGGTAATAGAGAGAGGCCGGTGCGCAAAAATATCAACCGGAGGAATGCTCCCGAAGGGCGCCGATGCCGCCGTAATGGTTGAGCACACAGAAAGTGAAAACGGTTTGTGCCTTGTGTATAAGGCTGTCTCTCCGAATGAAAACATCACAAAAAAAGGCGATGATATAAAAGAGGGAGAAATTGCCCTTAAAAGCGGAAGACGTATAGATACCGCAGAAACCGCCGTTCTTGCTTCACTGGGAGTATATGAGGTTCCGGTTTACAAAAAGCCGGTTATTGCGGTGATATCAACCGGTGACGAACTCGAAAACGATGACGTTACTGCCGGGAAAATAAGAGATGTCAATTCATTTATGCTTTCCTGCGCGGCAATGCAGTACGGCTGCGAAGTGATAACATACGGAGCAGTGAAGGATGACAGAAAACTGATAAAAAGCGCGGTTTCTCAGTGCCTTGAAAAAGCCGACTGTGTAATCATATCGGGAGGCTCGTCTGCAGGCACAAGGGATATGACGGTTTCAATCCTTGAAGAAACCGGTGAGGTGTACTTCCACGGGCTGGCTATGAAACCGGGCAAGCCGACAATATTCGGTATGGCGGGCGGCAAGCCTGTATTCGGGCTGCCGGGGCACCCTCTGGCCGCATATTTTGTCTTCCGACTTGTCGTGACGGAATTTATTAAAAGCCTGACCGGAACAGAAGACCGTGAAATTGTAACTGTTGCGCGTCTTAGTGAAAATGTTCCTTCAAATAACGGCAGGGAGGAATATCTCTGCGTTAAAATAAATGAAAACAATGAAGCGGTTCCGCTGCACACAAAATCGGGAATTATCTCTGTTTTATCAAAAGCGGACGGTTTTATAAAAATAGAAAGAAACACGGAAGGGCTCTTTAAGGGTGGCTTCGTGGAAGTATACAGATTATGAAATACAACTATCTGAGCAATCTCCCTCTTGATGAGGCAAAAAAAGAATATTATTCCGCACTGATAGCTTCGGGCTATAAGGCTTCAACCGAAGTCGCGTGCGTAAACGGTGCCTGCGGCAGAGTGATAAAGAGTGCCGCTTACGCTCATATCTGCTCACCGCACTATAACGCAAGCGCCATGGACGGTATTGCTGTCAGAGCGGAGGACACCTACTCCGCAAGCGAGCAGTCACCCGTTACGCTGACTCCTGATAAATATGCCGTTGTCGACACCGGCGATCCTTTGCCCGAAGGCTTTGACTGTGTAATAATGGTTGAAGATCTTATTGATGCGGGAAACGGAAATTACAATATAATCGCTTCCTGTCATCCGTGGCAAAATATACGCCAGGTGGGTGAGGATATTTGTATGGGGGATATGATTGCCCCTGCATTTACCGTGCTGACTCCTTCACTTTGCGGGGCACTTCTTGCGGGCGGCATTACCGAAACAGAAGTGATTAAAAAGCCCGTTGTCGGCATTATACCGACGGGTGATGAGATAGTTTCCCCCACATCCGACCCGGAGAGCGGAGAGATAATTGAATTCAATTCCACGGTGTTCAGGGGCATGCTTTCGGAAATGGGAGCAGAAGCTGTCGTTTATCCGATCACTCCGGACAAAAAGGACCTTATCCGTGCGGCAGTTGAGAAGGCAGTTGCCGAGTGTGATCTGGTGCTGATATCCGCCGGTTCATCCGCAGGCAGAGACGATTATACGAGTGATGTTATTTCATCGCTTGGCAGGGTGTATGTTCACGGTATCGCGGTCAAGCCCGGAAAACCCGCAGTGCTCGGAGAGGTTGATTCAAAGCCTGTCATAGGTGTGCCGGGTTATCCTGTATCCGCCATTGTAATTATTGATGAAATAGTTTCAGATCTTATTTCACAGTGGTATCGCAGAGATAATTTTCATAGAGATACGGTCAAAGCCGTTCTCAGCAAAAAAACAGTTTCATCGCTTAAATATACGGAGTATGTTAGAGTATCGCTCGGCAGGATAAACGGTGTGCTCAGCGCTTCTCCGCTTAACAGGGGAGCGGGTGTGATAACAAGCTTTACCAAGGCGGACGGAATACTTGTCATAGACCAGAACTGCGAAGGTATTGAGGCAGGCAGCGAGGTTGAAGTAAGGCTCCTGAAACCTATGAATGAGATTGAGAATACATTGATAATTACTGGCAGTCACGACCCGCTTATTGATGAAGTTATAAACGTTCTGAAAAAGAACGGCGCACCCTTCCGCGTCAGTTCTACCCATGTCGGGAGTATGGGTGCGGTTTATGCCGTTTCCTCCGGTCTTGCCCATATGGGCGGAATTCACTTGCTTGATACAGATACAGGGGAATATAACAGAAGTTATGTTGAAAAATATTTCCCCGGCGGCGAAGCGGTTACGGTTAAGGGTGTAGGCCGTGTTCAGGGACTTATGGTCAAAAAGGGCAATCCGCTCGGTATAAGAGAATTTAAAGATATTAAAAATGCCCGTTATGTAAACCGCCAGCGCGGCGCGGGCACGAGGATACTCTGTGACTATCTGCTCGATAAAAACGGTATCGGTCCGGAAGAAATTGAGGGATATGAAAATGAGGAATTCACACACACCGCCGTTGCGGCACTGATTGCAGCAGGCAATGCCGATGTTGGCCTCGGAATATATTCGGCGGCAAAGATTTACAATCTTGATTTCATTCCGGTCTGCAACGAAAAATACGAGTTTCTGATTGATAAAAAACACCTTGCCGATCCGATGGTCAAGGCTTTTCTTGAAGTGCTTTATTCAGATGAATTCAAAACCCGTCTTGACGAAATGGGCGGTTATTCGACGGAGGAATAATATGTTTACCCATCTTAACGAAAAAGGCGAAGCGGTAATGGTAGATATAGGCGGCAAAATTCCCACGGAGCGCACCGCAACCGGATATGCAAGAATCAGGATGCAGGCGGATACTTTAAAAAAACTTCTGTCTTCCGACCTTGAAAAGGGAGACGGACTTGCCGTATCACGCCTTGCGGGAATTATGGGCGCAAAGAAAACGAGCGAGCTTATTCCCCTGTGCCACAATATTCCGATTGATAATGTAACTGTTGATTTCAAAGCGGAAGACGAAACATCCCTTGCTGTGTATGTCAACGCGAAGTGCACATACAAAACGGGCATCGAGATGGAAGCCCTGACAGGCGCGGGTATCGCCGCACTTGCGGTTTACGATATGTGCAAGGCGATTGACAGGGGTATGGTAATCGAGGAAATAAAACTTATTAAAAAAACGGGCGGAAAGAGCGATTATATAAATGAAGGATAATTACGGCAGAGAAATTTCATATCTCAGAGTTTCCGTCACAGAGCGCTGTAATTTAAACTGCATTTACTGCGGTAAGGATAACTGCGCCAAAAAAGACAGGGAACTGTCAGCCGACGAGATTTTTCTTTTAGTCAGAGCGTTTGCGGACTGCGGCATCAAAAAGGTGAGAGTCACAGGAGGAGAGCCGCTTGTCAGAAATGATATTTGTGAAATAATCTCAAAAATACGCTCGGTTGACAAAATAGAAAAGATTTCGCTTACCACCAACGGGGTTTATCTTAAGAAATACGCTTTTTCACTGGCTGCCGCAGGTCTTGACAGCGTGAATATCAGCCTCGACAGCACGGACGGCAGCACCTACCGTCATCTGACCGGTTCGGATGTGCTTGAAAAAGTGATGAACGGCATTGATGAAGCGGAAAAGGCCGGACTCACTCCCATAAAAATCAATGCGGTGCTTATGAAGGGTGTAAACAGCGACGGAGCCGGGGAGCTTATAAACCTCGCAAAGAGCAGAAAAATAGATGTCAGATTTATTGAACTTATGCCGTTTTCCGACACCGGAGAGGATAAATCCATGATTGTCACGGGTAACGAAATTCTCAGTGAGTTTCCGTTCCTGAAAAAGCCGGTTACGGTTGAGGGTACAGCGGAGTATTATACCGCAGAGGGATTTACCGGCCGTGTCGGCCTGATCAACCCAATCAGCCGTAAATTCTGCAAAAACTGCAACCGTGTCCGACTGCTGTCAGACGGCAAAGCCAAGCCGTGCCTCGGCAGCGAAGATCTGTTTGATTTAATGCCGTATATCAATGACAGAGAAAAACTTGCAGACCGGGTTAAGTCTGTGATACAGAGCAAACCTCAGGGCCATCATTTTGAAAAAAAGGCCCCGTCACACGGGCTGAATAAAACAGGAGGGTAATTATGGCGAAGATAGTTGCCGTCAATATCAGTGAGAAAAAAGGTACTCCTAAAAAGAGCATAGACGAAGGAAATCTGATTGCGGAATTCGGTTTGGAGGGCGACGCTCACGCGGGAAAATGGCACCGTCAGGTCAGTCTTCTTGCAAAGGAGAGCATTGAAAAGGCGAAAGGTATGCGCACGGACGGTCTGTGCCACGGCGTTTTTGCCGAGAACCTCACTACCGAGGGAATAACCCTATATACTCTGCCCGTCGGAACAAAGCTTGCAGTGGGAAATGAGGCTGTTCTTGAAATCACGCAGATAGGCAAGGAGTGTCATGAAGGCTGTCAGATAAGCAAGCTGGTCGGTCAGTGCATTATGCCGAAAGAGGGTATTTTCTGCCGCGTTGAGAAGGGCGGTAAGGTGTACCCGGGCGACGAGATAAAAGTGATATAAAGCGGACAAAAACAACCTGCCCGGACAGAATACTGTCCGGGCAGGTTTCTCATATTTTATTTAAATATCATCTGTATCTTCCGAAGAGCAGTCCGAACCAAATGGGAATCATCTCAAAAAAGCTTGCCTTTTCAATGTTTATGTCCATAAGGAATTTGTATGACCCGACATAAACAGTTGACTGGAAAACGGCGGTTTTGTTTTCCTTGACATTCGCTTCGTATATGATGTCCTGTCTTCCGAAATCGGGAATTTCAATGTAATATCCCGCGCTGTCGTGCTGAACCTTAATTTCCTCCGGCAGCCTTTCAACATAATCTTTGTAGGTTACTTCCAGGGTAATCCCGTCAAATTTAATATCGGGGATAAAAGCGTAATTACCGAGTGTTCCTTTGATTTTGCCGTCTCTGCCGAAGCGGTAAGTTGGAGCTTCGGCGGGCTTTTCAACTATTCTGACGTATTTTATCGGATTGGGTACCGCCTTGTAAGTGATTGTTCCGTTAATGAGATTTCCGATGCGGAGGTCAACCGAATATGTGATTGCAAGGCCCGAGTAAACGGGAGTGTTGAGGATGCTGTAGATATCGTTGCCGTTTATTGCGAGGATTTCATTTCCTCCTGAGTCCTTGAATGAAAACACGGCGCCGGTAAGGTCGGGTCTTGTTGCAAATACAGGTATGGCTCCGTTTGCCGTGAAGTCTTTATCCTCATAAAAAACCGTTCCGATATTGTCCGGCTGCTTTGTTATGCCGGACTTTGAAATATCACATTCCACTATATAAAAGTCAAATTCGCATTTCTTTCCGTCAGCCGCTGAAACGGTAACAGTGCTTTCAGTGGATATCAGACCGAACAGCTTGCCGAAATCAACGATGTCAAGAATATTTCCGCTTTCGGTAGTTTTGAGATCCTGGGTTGCTGTTGATAAACCTGACTGATAACTGATTGAGATTTTAGGTTTTGCGTTACCGGTAGTAACAAAGGTAAGGGCTCTGTTGGACTTGATTTTTCCTTTAAGTATGTCCCCGTTTTGCAGTTTAATATGGTTTACTTCATTGATTTTAAGGTCAATCTCATATGTGTCGGCAAATGCCGGTATAGCGGCCGTTACTGCCATTAAAACCGCAAAAATCAAACTGATGATTCTTCTTGATTTCATAGCTGTGTCTCCTTTTTTAAAGTATTTGCTGTAAAGCAGAATATGCAGATATGAGTCCTTTTCAGCGAGGCAATCTTAAAGCTGAGAAAGAAGCTCATCACCGTAAATACTGTAACACAACGGGCAAAGAACCGTCAATAGCCAATCGGGCGCGATTGTTGAAACACTGACGCCCGACACCCGGATTTATTTGTTGATAATCTTCCCGTATTGACTGTGAAAAGCATTATTTCCTTGCTTATCAGTGAGGTGAAGCTGCTGCCGAGGTCAAGCGGAACATTATCGCCGGTCCTGCAAGCCATTTCAGTATACCGGAGCGCATTTCATCGATAAAACAGCGGAATTTACCATGCCGGCAGGCGGCTTTTATCCGTGTTTATCCGCAAGCTTTCTGACTTCGGAAAACAGAGGTTCTGCTTTTTCCAGAGCTTCGTCAAGGCATTGGCTTTCGGCATTTTTCAGCCGGAAAACCGGGATTTCTTCAAGCCGGGCGCGGTAGTTTTTCAGCACGGTTTTTCCTTTGTACTCCCTGCCTGTGAATATATTGACCCATTCGCCTTTGGGAAGATAGATGTCTCTCTTTTTTCTCCTGTTCAGCACCGGCGCGGCGAGCAGGCAGGAGCCGAGCATATATTCATCCTCAATATCGTATGTCTTTGTGTCTTCCGCGTCGTGCAGGAACAGATGCCGCATAAGGGGCAGACCGGTTTCGCAGGAAATCCGGCTCTGTTCGACTATATAAGGCCGGAGTGTTTCGTGAATACAGGAATATACGCGGTAAATATCTCTTGTATGAGTATCAAAGTCGTATGGCCTTTTAACGCTTCCGTGGGTCTGGATGTTGGCGGAGAAAGCAGTGAATTCAAGTCCTCTTATAAACACGTCCGCCTCGTGGCGCTTGTCGTGAAAATTGAATGAAGGTTTATATCCCGCCATATCCCAGCTGACAAAGGGAACGCCAGAAAGACCGAGTGAAAGGGCGGCTTTGATAACAACTTTCAGAAAGAAGAATTCGCGCCTCTGATCTCCTGCCCATACAAAGGGATAGCGCTGCGCGCCGATTGAACCTCCCCTGGAATAGTTCACGCCTCCGTCGGGTTTCGTGTTGAAGTGTCTGTACTGAATGATATTATAAAGGGTCGGATACCAGTGATGGGCGGCCATAGGGTCGCGGCCGTCGGAAAATTTTATTGAGGGCTTATCGGGAAACTGCTCGCAAAAGTCGATTTTTGCCCCGTCAATCCCCATATCGTTAATGTATAAATCCCAGAATTCATTCCATTTTTCAAGGCTTCTTTCAGAGGTGAGATCGATACACCGCATCTTTTTGCGCTTGAAATTATCCACAAGATTGAATGAATCCGATTCGTCAATCAGTGCGCCGTTGTCTGACGATACGGCATAGGAGTCGTCAAGCCCGAAAAGCTCGGCGCTGTTATCGGGGAATCTGCCGCATTGCTCATAAATCATAACCTTTTTTCCGAGCGAATGGACGCGGTCACAGATTTCCTTTAGCTCCGGCAGCTTTTCTTTTTTGTATGGTCTGAAGCCCTCAATAATAACTGCCGACCAGGGGAAACCGTTTTCCTCCATTGCGGCTGTCATATTGAATACTCCTTCTTTTGTGCTGAATTCCGGATGATAACGGCAGACCAGAGTGCCGAATGCCCATTCAGGAGGCATAGGGGCAAAGCCGGAAAGAGAGCAATAGGCGTCAAAAATATCGACGATACTGTTTCCGGTAAATATATATAGGTCAATGGGTGCATATTTCTGCTCAATAATCACGGTTTCTTTTTCTGATTTACAGATATCAAAAACCGAGTGCTCATATCTGTTCATAAGCAGCGCATTTTGCCGTGATGAGAGCAGGAAGGGTATGGGAATATAACTGTTGCCGCGGGTCTGACACCAGCGGTCAATCGCGTAGATATGCACTTTTTTGCCCCGCTGATTTACTTTGTCAAAACGCTCTCCCGTGCCGTAGAAGCGTTCATCTCTGAAGGCTGAAAGACTGATAATTACCGAGTCATCTCCGGCTTTTATGTCCGTTACGGTTCTGATGGGAATGCCTTCCGATGAACAGAATACGATTTTTCCGTCAAAGTTTACATATGAGCCGTCTGCGGATTTTATGCAGAAACTCCTGCTTTCGGGATTTTCTTCATACACCACGGGCAGAGGGGGCTTCTCATATTCCTCACCGAGGTCTCGTGCAAGAGTCTGGCATGCGCCCATATCATCAAAAACAGTATTTTTTTCACTTCTTAAGCGCCACACCCCCTTGCCGGTGTTTTCAATTTTAAGTTTTATTCCGCAAAATTCAAAGCAAACACTCTTGCCGTCATACTCAGGTTTCATTTTCATTAAACCTCCCGGTTGTTCTCTATTTGAGATGGAATCGTTGTCAAGGTATGTACGTTTAAGATTCTGAACTATTGTTTTAGCCTGCAAAGCTTTCACCTCCGCAAAACTTGTTGTAACTATGCTAACATATTATGCCGTATATTTCAATTACATAAAAGAAAGAAGAAAAGTTTTATCTTTATCTTCCCGCGGAGATGTCAAATGAAAATTGACACGGTTATTTTTGTAAGATATAATTATTGCGTATCAAGGAAAAATCGGTTGGACCTATTCCGCTGAGAGGTGAAATAATGAAAAAGTATATTTGCCCGGTAATCGCGGCTGTGTCCGCGGTTGCAGGCAGTGCGGTTTATTACCGGTCGTTTGTAAAATGGGTACCGGTACTTTACGGTTTGTCTGTTTTGCTGTTTGCCGTGAGCGCAGGTCTTATTGCCGCAAACTTTGCCGTTAAAAAACCCGTTCTCAAAGGCACAGTTATGGCCCTGATTTATGCAGGCATGTTTGCGGGGCTTACATTTCTTGTCAACAATGTAATATTGCACGCCTCTCAGGCGAAAAAAGCCGGACTTATAATCAGTCTGATGAATCTCGTGTTTTTCATTCTGTTTTATCTTATTCATTCACGAAACAAGCGGAAGAAAAAAATGATTGCGTTTATCGCATTTCTTCTCTCAATTATTATTTCCGCAGGAGAAATCGTCAGTATGTTTGTTATGCCGGAATATCATAAAGCTGAATTTGACCGCGTATCTGCACCGGTTGCGGGAGTTAAGATACCGGAAAAGCGCAGGGAATTGGTTAAAAACGCCGATTTCTATGTATCCGCGGAAGGAAGCGACGAAAACGACGGCAGCTTTTCCGCCCCGTTCCTGACCCTTGAAAAAGCCGTGAGCACTGTGCGTTCTATTGATAAAAGCGGCAAAAAGGGAATAACTGTTGCGATTAAGGCAGGCGACTACAGGGTTGATTCTCTCGTTTTCGGCAGGGATGACAGCGGCACAAAAGACTGCCCCATAACATATTGCGCGTACGGAGACGGCGAGGTTGTCATTAACGGCGGCGCAACTCTGCGCTATGATAAATTTGAAAGAGTATCCGATAAAAAACAGCTTGAAAGGTTGAATGCAGACGCAAGGGAAAAGGTAAGGTGCGTCAATTTAACTCAGTTCGGTATCACCCGCGGGGATTACGGAAAAATATATACGGTCGGCAGTTACAATACCGCCGCAAAATATGACGGCGATTATGTCGGGGATATTTATTGCGAGCTGTTTGTCAACGATTCAAGGATGACCCTCGCACGCTATCCCGACGGAAATGAATATCTCTATACCGGTGAGGTTATAGAGGAAGGCGAAGGCAGAGAGTCAAACACTGCTCAAAAGAAAGAAGGATTTGACAAGCTCAGAAATCCGAAGCCCGACATTTATAAAATGAGCAAAGAGCTTTCGGAAAGGATTAAATCATGGGCTTCTTTGGACGATGTCTGGATGTTCGGATACTGGCGTTATGACTGGGCGGATGCCTCGTCTCCGGTAGGGGAGGTTGACCACGGTAAAATGACTCTTTCTCCCAGGTTCGTAAGCACATACGGTGCAGTTAAGGATGCTCCCTATTATTTCTTCAATGTGTTTGAGGAACTTACCGCCCCGGGTGAATGGTATCTCGACCGTGAGAGCGGAATACTTTATCTTTATCCCCCGGAGGATTTCGGCGAAGACACCCCGATTGATATTTCGCTCTCAACCGGAAATATAGTAAAGGTCGACAGTGCCTCCTTCCTGACTTTTGACGGTCTGACATTCAAAGGAACAAGAGGCGACGCAATTTCAATTACCGGCGATTCCAACACCGTTAAAAACTGCCTGATAAAAAATGTCAGCGGAAATGCATTGACTGTTACCGGGTATGACAATATCACCGCTGACAATGAAATAACCCGTACCGGAAAAGGCGGGATTATAATTAACGGCGGAGATATTGAAACTCTCAGACCGGGCAATAACATTGCCCGCAACAATCTTATTCACGATTGGTCTGAGATTTATGAAACCTATCAGCCTGCCTTTTATCTGAACGGCACCGGCAATATATGCTCACATAACGAAATTTACAATTCGCCCCACGAGGCAATAAGCTATTCGGGTAACAATCAGATAATAGAGTACAATCTTATTCATGATGTCTGTCTGCTTTCCGATGACGCCGGCGCAATATATTCAGGCAGGCGCTGGGACTGGTACGGAAATGTAATCCGTTACAACTGCATTTATAATATCGGCTCGGGTGAGCATAAACCCGCGGGCATTTATATGGATGACGCTCTTTCCGGGCAGGAGGTTTACGGCAATCTTCTTATCAATGTGCCTCATATCGGCATTCAGCTGGGAGGAGGAAGAGACCTAATTGTTCACGATAATGTGGTTGTCAATTCCGAGCTCGGTATGACTTATGACGACAGGGCTCTGACGGGCTTGCCCGGTAATGAAAGCAGTAATTTCCACGAGCATTATAAGGAGGGCGGTGGTTGCTGGCAACTGCTCTATGATTCTCCCTGGAAAAGCGAAGCCTGGCAGAAAGCCTTCCCTCAGATGACGCATTTCAGTGATGATTTCGGCGATACGGATAATCCCGATTTTGTTCTTAACCCCGCATACAGCACCGTCAACGGCAATATTTTTATTACACCGAACGGTAAAATCGGAGACATATCGGAGGCGGCTTATAAATACAGCGGGATTGACGGAAACTATTGCTGCAAGCTGACAAAACTTGAAACACTGTTTAAAGACCCTGCAAACGGCGACTATACTCTGCTTGATAACCCTGCTTCCGGTTTCAGGCCCGGAATTCCCGACCTGAGCGAGTTTGGCAGGCAGCCGTAGGCGAAGCTTTCGATAAAATAATCCTGCCATATCGTCAGGATTAAATACTTTTATGTCTTTGCCTTCGGGAGTTTTGTTTGTGCTTCCGCTCCGGATTGCGCCGGCCGCCGGCTGCTCGTGCATAGGGTTATAAACCAAACACGTTTTCCCGCTCTTCGGTAAAATAATTTCGGCTTTGTGTTTTTGTCACACTTTTGTCACCTTATAGGTGTATAATTAAAATGTAGAAATCGGCCTCTTTCATGAAACTGTAAAAAAGCATATACTTACAAAGGAGAATCAACATGAAAAAAACACTTTCGGTAATTCTGACACTTGCTATTGTAATCTGCCTCGCGGCCTGCGGGCTGAACAAAACAGAGGAAGCGGCTCCCAAGACTTTCAAGGCAGGCGTCTGGGCTGTTGTGGAAAACGACAGCGAAACCGGCAAGACCTATACATTCACCGACAGCATGAAGGAATGCTTCTATGATAACGGCCTTACCGGGCTTGGCTTTGACTATGAAATTAGCGGTGACTCCTATATCTTCCATATGGGTTCTGTCGATGACAACTCGGAAGTAAAGGCTGTTTTCACGGACGATGAAAACTGCACACTCACCTGGGTCGACCCCGCAAGAGAGGAAACTCTCAAATATGTGGGCCCGGCAGAGGAGAAGGAGGAGTCAACAGAGGAGCTGTTCGGCGGCGCGCGTCCGCTCATTATAAACAGTGAGCCTGTTGTTATCACCGCAAAAGACAGCTTTGATAATGCCGGCGTTACCGAGTTTTACTGCGACGCAACCGAAACATATTCATTCACCGCGAGTGACGACAGCACCGAATGGAAAGTATTTGTTCTCGATGAGATATTTGAGGACAGCGCAAGACTCCTTCCTCAGGCAGCGCAGCCCGCTCTTGAAGGCAACGGCACTCTTGAAATAGCCGAAGGCAAGTTCATTTATATCCTGTGCAGTGAAAGCGCATTTTCAGCTGACGCACCCTCAGAAGCGTCTTTGAGCATTTATTACGCCGGCGCGCTCAGCGGAAACTATCAGGATTCCACCTCTCAGAGAGCAAGCGCCCGGGTAACCGACAACGGCGACACTGTTGCAGTTACCGTCAGTTGGGCAGGTTCGGCTTTTGAGAGATATGTGTGGGAAATGAACTGCACAAATGAAGACGGCAAACTCACCTATAAGGATTGCCGCAAGACTCTCTGCACCTCTGACGATTCAGGCGAAGAGACAGAGGAGGTTATCTATGAAAACGGCGAGGGCTACTTCACCGTCACAGACGGCAAGCTCGCGTGGGACGGAGCTTCGGAAGAAGAATGCGTCGAGTGCGTTTTTGAGAAATAATCAATACGGTTGACGGGTCGGCCTCTTTCGGGTCAGCCCGTCATTTTTTATGCCCGGGTACAGCCTTTATGCCGTCTGCGGCGCGTTATGATTATTAACTGTCGGTGTTATTTCGGGATATAATTCCGTGTGGGAAAACGGTCTGCGGGTGACGGTATATTTCTACCTCAAAGCGATTTGCTTATTGATATTATCATATATCGGGGGTATAATATTTATGTTGCCGGGCACGGGCCTGTTTCCGTGTTTTCCGGTGTCATATACTTGCTTATTTCCGGAAAGAAGGTAACTTATATGAAAAAATACTGCCCCCGGTGCGGATATACTTCGGGTGAGCGCGATGAAGAATTAAAGTGCCCTCTGTGCGGCAAAAGATTTTTGACGGGCGCCGCAATTCCTCATCCCGAATCCTGCGACAGAGAAACGGAAAAAGAATTCAACAACGGTTATCACGATGATTTTCAGGAAGGCAGAAAAACAGGGGAGTACTGTGACGAAAGGCTCGAAAAGTATGTGAATGCAGGAGAGCATTATTACGGCACTGTTAAGGAAAGCTATAACAAAAAAACAGTAGGCTCAGCGGCGGATAACCCCGTGACGGAGAAAATAGGCACGCATTTTGTCGGCTTTTCGGCTCTGATTTCCCTGCTGTTTCCTGTTTTCGGGCTTATAGTTATTTATTCGATAACAATAAACGATAAAGAAAATGACAGCTACGCAAAGGCCAGAAAAGTGTCACTCGCGGTTACCATACTGGCCGCTGTCTTATATATTGCCGCGAATGTATACTTTGATTGGTAACCCCGCTTTTGGGCTCAGGCCCGGAATTCCCGCTGTGAGTGAGTTAGTCAGGCATCCGCAGGCGAAACTTTCGATAAAAAAATCCTGCCATATCGGCAGGATTTAATACTTTTATGGCTTTGCGTTCAGGCAATGGGTGTTCCGCCAGTGAGCGCTGAAAGCAGCATTTTGATAACATAGAGAATTCCGGAAGCCCACCAGCTGGCAGGGAAGAGCATAGTGATCAGCTGAGCAATGCTTACTCCTCCTTCTCCCATTTTGAGAATGGCATCTACTAAAGCTTCAAATTCCATTGTTTTTCCTCCTTTGGAATAATTACAAGGCGTATTATAGACTATTTATCTGCCTGTGTCAAATCCCATCACGTATTTATTACCGATTAATGGTATATTCACATTTTTTCAAGTTTCATATAATCGATTTTTCCGGATTTCATAAGAGGTATCTCATCAATGAAACTGAAATATCCCGGCATCTGATAGTCAAGAAGCTTTCGGGAGATAAAAAGGCGTATTTCTTCTTCAGCTTTACCGCAGTCAGTCACATCGCTGTTGAGCACGGCAAATACCTTGCCTGTCTGTATGGTCTTTTCATCCGGAACTGCAATAACTGCGCACTGTTTAACCAACGGGCAGTCGGCAACCGCTTTTTCTATGGTTTCACAGTTAACCTTATCTGTTGCCCCGAGAGGCTGATAGAAGCGCTTCCTGCGCCCGTAAAAAGTTACAATCCCGTTTTCATCAAGCGACATCTGGTCGCCTGAGCGGTAGTAGGTCTTGCCGCGAAATCTTATAAACGTCTTTGCTGTAAGTTCCGGTTCGCCCACATAACCCTTACAGAGAGTTTTTGAATACACGAGAGCTTCTCCGGTTTCGCCGTACTTAACTTCGTTAAGCTCATCATCCGCAAGAACCCACTCCGGGCCGTACCAGAATTTACCCACCGTTCCTTTGATATGGGGCATTCCGTCTGTAACAGTGCCTATGCAAAGTCCCTCGCCTATACCGTAGTTATTGCGTATTTCCGCACCCGGTGCCCCGTGACTTGCAAAGAAATCCTTTGCTTCTTCATAAAGACTTTCCGGCAGGGAAAATCCGGAGGCGAAAAACGCCCTCAGGAAACTCAGGTCGGCGTCATCCGGTGTGTTATCTATAAAGGCGCGCAGTATTACGGGCGTGCCGTAAATATAGCTGGGCTCATAATTATGATATGTGCCGATATCCTCCGGGGTTGCTCCCGGGGCAAGCACTACACAGTTGCCGCCCATAAGATTAATAAACATAAGTACCCAGCCGTAGGGCAGTCTGTACGGCAGAATGCACATTACTTTATTAATACGCGAATCGTTTGTTTTGGTTCCGCTGGAATTGGACGCATAAATCATAGAGGCGAAGATGCTCTCATTAGTGAAAGGCAGGCCTTTCGGCTTTCCGGCAGAGGAGCCGCTGGTCTGAAGAAAAAGGGAAACCTTTTTGCTGAAAAGATTTTTCAAAACCGTAGGCTTAACGCTTTTTGAATACTCCTCGCCCTTCTTTCTGAATTGGGCAAAGGGAATGAATTCAAAGGGCGCGTCCGCAGAGCCGCTGTTCGCCTGCTGTCCGTTTTCATTGGTCTCGAAGCTTATAGCAGCGGAAAACTTTGAATTAGCCAGGGAGTAAATTTTCTTTACGGAGTCAAGACTGCGATCATAAACGAAGAGAATATCGGGCGTGAATTTATCAACATCACCGGAGATTTCCTCATCGGTTGCGAGCGGATTGAAATAGACAACCTGTATGCCCGCGGCATTTGCCGCCATTGTGATTATTATTCCCTCATAAAAATTAGGGGTTATTATTGCCAGCCTCTGTCCGCGCTTAAATGAGTATGCCTTTAAGGATTTAATCATAGCGATAACAGAGTCGTGTACCTCTTGTTTTGAATAAATCCGCCCGCCCTGCTGAATTGCCGGTTCCCGGAGTCTTTTTGAGTTAAGAAGCATAAAAGTTCCGTAAATGGATAAAGGCAAAACCTTTGGTTTAAGAAGCTTTTTGCTCACATTTACGAGATGGGTTTTATCTTTTGAAGGAAAACCCGTGGGGTTATTACGGTTCATTCTGATTTTCCCCCTTTCATTGCCGATATATTCATATATACAATATTATATCACATATTTTTACCGTTTTCCACTTTTATAATTTATCCTGTTGCAAATTAAAGGAACGCCGCTGTAATGAAAAGGACCTGCTCAGCAGGTCCTTCTTAAACTTTATTTGAATTTCTTTATGAATTCATCAAGAGGGGATTCGCCTGAAGGAGCGGTTGAGGCTTCCGCTTTTTCCGTCGCTTTTTCAATGGGAGGCGTCATATAAACAAAGAATACCGAGGTCTGCATTTCTTCCGGAGCGTCGGTGAAGATTCTGTATGACTTACCGAAAGCAATCCATTTTTCAATCCTCGCCGCAATGTCCCCGGCGTTTTTGGATAATGCGCCGTATTTTTCGTCAAGTTTTTTAAGGTCTGTTTCGTCAAGCATTGCAAAAATCTTGTTAACCGCCTGCGCAGTGTCGTCTGTCAGAAGCGACATAAGATAATCAACCGTGCTCTGATTTTCGCTGAGTACTTTCTGGATTTTCCCGAGTTTATCCATAGTTTCAGGCAGATTGTCAAGAGCCTTTCTTACCTCGGGGTCCTGTAAATCCCTGAGCAGGGAATCGGCAACCGGAAGCGTGTCACCCATTTCGGAGAGCTGCGCAAAAAATTTGGTTACACTTGAATCAGTCAGAAGGCGCAGCGCCTTAACCGTGTTTGCGTCCGTCATAAATTCCAGCAGACTTTTGAGAGCAGCATTGTTTTCAGGCGATGTATATTTTGCCAGCACATCTATGAGTGCCCTGTTGCTGTTATAAAGCTCCGCGGCGTCTCTCACAACGCCGATCAGAGAATCCGACCCGTTGCTCGGAGCGAGCATCCCCATCAGGCGATCTATATCCATATTGCTCACTGTGCTCTGCACCTCACTGAGAACGGAAAGCACTGACTTGAGGTCTTCCAGTGAGCTGTCGTTATCCAGCTCAATATTCAGAGAGCTTATCGGTATGGCGGCAAAGTACATATTGCCTACGGCGAAATTCTTAGCTTCTGCAGATACGCTTGCTGATGAACCAAGCTCAATACCGGTTATCTCGTTTAATCCCAGCCCTTTGAGGCCGAGGCTCTCGCTTAATCCGGGCACACCGAAAAACACGGCGATTTCTTTTGTACCGTCACCTATGGCTCTGCCGTTTTTAACCTGCACCCCGGAGAATTCACCCTCCGGCAGAATAAATCCGCCAACCACCAGCACAGGCAGAAAGACTTTGCTTTTTACGCCGTCAATGGTAAATTCCCGGCTGAGAGTGTTTTTCATTTTAACATTTATATTAACCTTACCGCTCTTGCCCGCCAGTTTTTCAGGCGAGATTTTTTCACCGTCGAGGGTGTAGGTTAATTCAATTTCAACAGGGGGTTTCTTATCTGTTTCTCCGCTGTAATAAAGGTCGGTTTCCGGCATATTCCACATAATATTGCCGTCTTTTTCAACGGGGAGAATATCGCTTTTTATATTGTCAATATTTTTCAGCCCGCTTTTATCTGTTACGCACACTTCTCCTTTATCAGTATGAAGCCAGTCGGTAACGCTGACATTCTGAGTTTTTCCGCTGCTGTCAACGTTAATATATACGGTTTCTGATTTGGAAACCGAGCCGGGCTTCGCACTGAACACAGGCTGTGCGGCCGCAGTTTCCTGCGTAACGGGGGCTTTTTCCTGCTGCTTTGCTCCGCAGGCGGTTAAGCCCGTAACCATTGCGATAACCGTTGTCAGCGCAACGGCTTTTTTAATTACGGAAGAAGCTTTCATACTGTTTGATTCGGTCCTTTCGTCGGGTTTTGCGCTTTTTTTATCTCCGTTTCTCCACCCGTGCGATGTTTTGTTTATTATACTTTCAAAGCAGGTCAGCAGGGCGGGCATAAATACCATTATCACAAGTCCGCTTATTGCGGCGCCTCTTGCAAGCATGGAGCAGATGGATTTTACAATCACAATGTTGCAGATACAGTAAACGCCGAAAGTTGCGCAGAAGAAAACAAGAGCGGACTGGAATATGGATTTATCCGATGCATCCGCGGCAATCTGCATTGCCTCAAGCTTGCTGTGCCCCTTGTTGAGCTCCTCACGGAATCTTGTGCTCATAAGTATGGCGTAGTCTACCGTGGCGCCAAGCTGAACGCAGCTGATTATGGTCGGAGCTATGAAGGAAACATTTGCTCCGGTAAACAGCGATACCGCAATGTTTATCATTATTGCGAGTTCAATTCCCGCGACCAGTATTATCGGCACCGATATTGATTTGAATATTATGGCAATCAGTATAAATATTGCCGCAATCGAGATAATGCTTGTAACTTTGAAATCCTTATCGGTTACTGTTATAAGGTCTTTGGACATTGCTCCTTCACCCGTGAGATATCCGTTTGGATCATATTTTTTCAATATTTCTGTGAGCGCGTCAACCTGAGCGTTTTCTTCGTTTGAAGAGGGAGTATATACGGAATTAACCATCATAAGCTGTTTCCCGTTCTTAAAGCATATCTGCTTTATGCTTTCCGGGAGCATATCCTCGCTGATAGCCGGACCTACAAAGGAGTTCAGGGAAATAATGCCGGAAATGCCGTCGACCTTTTCAAATTCATCAATCATTTCGGAGACCTTGCCTGAGGGAACGCTGTCATCAATGATAATGAAGTGAGTGGTGGCCATATTGAAATCTCCCTTGAGCTTACCGAGAGCCTGCACAGAATCCAATTGCTCCGGGAGTGCATTTGATACCACATAATCAAGGGGAACTGCGCTTTTTGCGATGTATGAGGGGATTATCAGAGCGGCGAATAACATAGCGACAGCCTTTCTGTGTTTAATCACAAATTTATTCAGGCGGCTGAAGCTTGGTATGATTCTTTTATGCCTGAACCTGTATATGGGTTTATAGAAAATAAGAAGGAAAGCAGGCAGTACAACCACAACGGTCAATACGCCGAAAACAACGCCCTTTGCCATTACTGTTCCTATATCCATGCCCAGAGTAAGGCTCATAAAACACAGAGCGAGGAAGCCGAAAACTGTGGTAAGTGAAGAACCTGCAAGGGAAACGAAAGTGGAGGAAACCGCCTTCGCCATCGCTTCGGTTCTGCTGTCCGAGTTTTTCTGTTCTTCGTTGAACCTGTCCATAAGGAATACGGAATAATCCATTGTAACGCCGAGCTGAAGTATTGCCGCAACGCTCTGGGTTATGTATGATATTCCGCCGGGCATAAAGAAATTCGTGCCGAGATTATATATGACCGCATAGCCGAGCGCTGTCAGCAGCACCAGCGGCAGCACATAGGAATCCATTGTAAACGAAAGAGCTATAAGGGCAAGCAAAACGGCTATTGCAATATACTTCGGCGCTTCGGAGTCGCTCAGATTCTTCGTGTCCGTTATAATTGCGGACATACCGCTCAGGAAGCACTGCTTATTGAGCTTTGTCCTTATTTCTTTTATTGCGTTCATTGTGGAGGTGGTTGCGGAGCCTTGCTCAAACTGTATCATAAGCAAGGTGGATTTGCCGTCATTTGCATAGAAAATATCGGTAAGCACATCGGGAAGTATGGTGCGGGGTATGCTTATATCGGCAATATCGTCAACCCAGGTTACACCTGCAACACCGTCAACTTCTGCTATTTCATTTTTAATTTTCACTATGTCTTTCGGGGTCATATCGTCGATAACCAGAAAGGCGTTTGCGGCAAGGCCGAATTCCTTATCGAGAATAGCTTCGCCCTGAACAGATTCGATGTCTTCCGGAAGATATGACATAATATCATAGTTAACAAATGTGCTTATATAACCGAAGAAAGAGGGAATGAGCAGCAGGGTTGCAACGAACAGTATGGTTTTCGGGTGACCCGCTATAAAACGGGAAAGTCTGTCAATCAACAATCTCGCCTCCCAGTATGCCGGAAACCGCTCTCTTCATTTCGGGGCGTATCTGATTCAGCGAGTAGGGGCCGGCACCAAGCACGGCGTCGCAGCATACGGACCCGATAAGGTCAGTGACAAGGTATATTTTCATTTCCGCCTGTTCACGGGTGAAGCCCTTCTTCATAAGCTCACCTGTAAGTTTATTTATAAGCCCGGAAAATTCTTCGTTTCCGCTTTCTGCAAGGCTCCGGAAGCAGGAGGAAAGCTTTTTATTCAGCAGGGCGGCGAGATCCTTGTGCTCGCTGAGATAGTCGGCTATATAATCCGCAAGGAAAACTCCTTTTTCCGTCAAGCTCATCGGAGTATCCTTTTCTTTTTCGCTGAGAATCGATATACCTTCACTGAGAACCTCGGCGCTTTTATATGAAACAATCTGGTTGAGCAGGTCGTTTTTATCTTTGAAATAAAGGTAAAAAGTTCCTTTTGCAACCCCGGCCATTTTCACAACATCATCAACCGCCGTGGATGCAAAACTTTTATCCACAAAGAGTTTTGAAGCCGATTCAAGTATTCGGCTTCTTTTAAGTGTCTTTTTTTCTTCAAGCGTTGTCATATTTATCACCTTTAGTATTTTTCCGGCGTCACAAAAAAATGACTGCCGGTCATCTTTTAACATATTAGCTCAAAAATGACTGACAGTCAATATTTTAATTTTACATTTAACATTTTATTTACATTTGCTGCGGAGCATAGCTTAAACGGCAGCCCGAATAAATAATCGGGCTGCCGCAGAGTAATATCCGGAATCCCGCCGGTTTTTGATATGCGGTATAATCCGCAAAAAATTCAACGGAGGAAAATTATACATACCAATATTTTCCAAAGAGGAAGGTCATTATAATCCATTGCAGGAAAGTATATTTAACTTCGATTTTACACGGCGGCGCTTCGTGAACAAAACCGCCCGGGTCAGTTACCATACATAAGATTTCAGCTTCACCCGGAGCGATTCCCGTTACGGTACCGTCATCGGAAACCGCGGCAATGTCCTTATCGGAGGACTCAAATGAAACCGTATAGGCACAGTCTGCCTGCACTGTCGGGATCAGCGTTACGGTCTTTTTGTAATAACAGACAGGCGGGGAGGTCAGTTCAATGCTTATGTCTGCGGGTACTGCTCCGAGAGCGGCATAGATGTGGTAGCATTCATCATAAAGTCCGAGGCAGGCGTCAAACCCTGCGTTAGAGTTAAACGCTTTTTCCGTTACGCGCTTCCACGATCCGTTTTTTTCATACAGTTCATCGGGCAAAGGTCCTTCTTCGTGACCGTATTTTTCAAGATTTTTCCGCTTGACAGCCGCAAGCCCCTCGGGGTCATCGGCATAGGTTTCAAGGCGGATTTCATTGCGCCTGGTGCTCACCGCGCGCGCTATTTCTTCCTCCGATTTTCCCTGTGCCTGCATCTCTTCAAGCATTGAATACATTGACTCTATTTCTTTATGATAAGCTATGCGTTCAAGGCGCATTTTTTCCACGATGTCGGGATCGGTCCAGTCCAGATCCGAGTAAACGCTCAAATTGCCGCTTTCGCTCGGACGGAAGCCGTAAATTGCGGTATTATCCTCAATTATATCAGCGGCGGCAGCAGGATTGTCAAGCGGATTGTGAACATATTTGAACCCGTTTGCGGCAAATGAAGTCAGGCACAGTCCCGATAATAGCGTAATAATAAGAAACAGCGAAACAAATGCGGAAAGAGCCTGTGCACTTTTTTTCATTTTTTCACATCCTTATAGTTTTATGAGGGCATATGTTTTCAATCTTATCTCAGAGGTCAAAAACATTTATTCCCGTTACGGGGTGCGGAACTCTGTTTATTTCAGCGTTTATTTTTCTTATGAATATTTCTGCTGTCACACCGATTACCGCGCTGTTCAGGTGACCGCCGGTGCATACGCATGAGTCGCCGGAAAAAGAGGCATGAATGTGAAGGTACGGTTCACCATCCTTCTGTGTGACGCTGCCGAGAAGCGAAACAATCTCAAGCGGGCCCTGAAGCACGTTTTCATAGTATTTCTTTTCGTCAATGTTGTAAATGCCCACAGTCGCTTCGGACGCCGCTCCGATGCCGCTGATTTCGGCGCAGAGGATATTTTCGCGTTTGCAAAGTTCTTTGATTGAGCTGAGCACTTCCTCGCCGATTTCGAGGCGCAGAACCCAGGTATCTCCGCAAAGTTTTGAATACATTTTAATGCCTCCGTTTATATAGCAAAATCAATCATTTTTATTATATCACGCGCGAGAAGATAATACAAATAAAAATTAAATTGCCATACAAAAAAAGAGCGGTGATGTTGACATTTAAAAAACTGTTTGTTAGGATTAAAGAGCAGTAAAAACACAAGAAAGGAGCCGGATATGAAAGGTCTTAAAAAAGCGGCGGCGGTGCTTTGCGCGCTGGCGATTCTCACAGGAGCGTGTGCTTTTGTAATGCTCAGGCAGCCGCCTCTTCCCGAAAAACGGGAGGTGCTTACTGAGCCCGTCCCGGATAAAAACGAACTGCGCGCTTATCTTGAGGTAAACGGCATTGACGAAAGCAGGTTTTTTATTCAGTATCCAAACGAAAAGGCGCTTAAAACCGTGCCTGTCTCACAGTTCGGTGCTTCGCCGGAAGTTGAAAACAACGCCGACGCCCTGAATGCCGCGTTTGTCTATTGCAAAGAGAACCCCGGCACGCGCCTGCTGTTTGACAAGGGCGTTTACTATGTGACGGGTCAGCTCGCGCTTGAGGACATAAAGGATGCTCTCATTGACGGCAACGGCGCCGAAATTATCTATGACACGGGCAGCAGCTTTTTCACCCTGCGCCGCTGTGAGTGCCTTGAGGTGCGCGGCCTTACATTCGAATGGAATTGGGAGAAAATGCCTCTGAGCACCTCGGCCCGTGCGGTAACCGTCAAGGGCGAGAAAAACACGCTCGATTTCATCTTTGACAACCCCGAATACGCAAGGGAGGATATGTTTTATGCGGTCAGTCAGTGCGACCCGGACACTCTCACCTACGGTGCAAAGGGAACATACATTGAGAGCTATGAGGGGCAGAATCCCGATGTTATCAAGAGCATAACGAAAATAAACGAAAACACCCTGCGCGTGGTGCATAACGGCGCGTGGGCGCATTTCGGGGGCAATTCCTACATCCTGCGCTCAACGGCCTACGGCGGCTCACTCATCGACATTTACGAGGCCTGCCGAGACATCACCCTTAACGGTCTTAACCTTTACGGCGGCACGGGTATGGGAATCATAGTGGGTGAGAAAACAAATCACTTCGCCCTGCGCAATATCACAATCGGTCCCGACCCCGACAAGGCGGACACTCACCTCACTTCACTTGACGCGGATGCCGTGCACATCAACGATTCGGACGGCTGTTTTCTGATAGAGGGCTGCGACTTCAGCCGCCAGGGCGACGACGATGTGAATATAAACAGCGGTATCGGCTGGGTTAAGAGCGTGAGCGGCAAAACAATCACCTTTGAAGCGGATGGCTCTATGAACGCCGAGCCCGGCGACACAATGGTTTTCCGCGACAAAAAGTTTAACCTCACGGGCGACACTGCCGTTATCGAAAGCTGTAACAGCAACGACTCGGGCCTTAGAGAGGTTACTTTCCGGGATGAACTGCCGAAGGGCATTGAAGAGGGCTGGTTTCTCTTTAACAGAGATAATTCCGGCGGTAACTATGTTATCCGCAACAATTATTTTCACGAGCACCGCGCGAGGAGCCTGCTGCTCCAGACCTCCAACGGCCTTGTGGAGAACAACACGTTTTACAAAACATCGCACAACGCGATAAAAATCATAATGGATATAAACGGTGTGTGGCACGAGGGCACGGGTGCAGACAATATCCTGCTCAGGAACAACAAATTCATTGAGTGCTCCGTTATCGGCACCGAGATTATCGAGGTCGGCACAAAACTGCTCGAAAAGAGCAATCACTCCTACGCTTTCACGAATATCCGCATTGAAAATAACGAATTCAGCGATATCTGCGGCAACATTATGGCGGTTAACAACGTGAACAACTTTGTTTTCAGAAACAACACCATCACTCTCGGAAACGCATTCAGAAGTGATGTAGGCAAAGGGCGCGCCTACTTCCTCACCGACTGCGTGAATGTTGACTTTTCGGACAACACCTACACGGATGTTTCGCCCCTTTCCATAAAAAGGATAGCCCGCTGTGATACCCCGGCCGTTTGGCTCAGGGTGAACATCGGAGCAAAGAGCGGAAAGGAGGGTGCAAAATGAAAAACGCCAAAAAGTTTATCTTTCCGGTTTTGCTGGTCATAACCCTCGGAGTGGTTTATTTCTGGCAACACGCCGTAGCGAGCTTGCCATATCTGCCTTATAACTGTATTGTTCCCCTTGGCATACTGACGCCGTCCCTTCTGATTGCAGCATTTATCACAACGCTGGCTCTTTTAAAGCAGACCGGAACGCCTCACCCTGTCCGTCGCTCATTTCTGAGCCTCGGTGCGATGTTTGTGCCTGTGCTTATGACGCTTGTGTTCTTCCTGAGCTTTGTAAGTTACCGATTCTCTGAGGCGGTCCTGCCCGTTATCGTGCTCCCCAACTGGCCTACGGGCATAATGACGATGATAATCATGGCGCTCTGCGTTGCTCACCTCACGGGTCTGCTCATTTACGCCCTAGCAAAAGGTAAGATCTCTCCCAAATCCAAAGCGGCGGCGATAACCGGCTGGATTCTCCTCAACATCTGCCTTTTCCTGCTGACGGTATGAAAACAAAAGCAAGACATCTCAGTCCCGAAGTTTTGGGCGGGTGTTCGTAAAACAGTATTGTTTTCCGCTTTAAAGAGTATATTTTTTGACTCATATACAAAACAAAGCGTTTCAGAAAGAATTAACAGCCGTTTGTATTATATTGGAAGGTGTGCTTTATGAAAAGAATTATCTGCTTTATCCTGAGTGCGACAATTGTTTTTTCGTGCTGTGTAATAATCAGCGCCGCCGAAGACGACACTCCGGTAATCTTAGTTCCCGGGTTTGTTGAAACTGTTATGGGTATAGATATCGACGGAGAAAATGAAGAACAGTTGTGGCCTTTTACCGTTCCGACTGTACTCGGTAAAATCGTTTCGGATTCGCCGACTCTGATGACTCTGATTGCCGGCCTTGCATTTGGAAAATTTGACAGGCTTGGCGCCAGGCTGGGCAGCGACGCCGAGGATGTTCTTCATAAACTGACCTGCAATCCTGACGGAAGCAGCGATTACGGAATTGAATCGTTTTCTCAGGACCCCGCTCTGTGCAATGTCGGCTACCTTGCGCGGCATAAGAACGGAAAATATCTGGCTATGGCCGATCTTGCCAAGAGTATTGCCGCGAAGACCGATTCCGGCAGGACTTTTGTATTCTGTTACAACAGTCAGCTTGATTGTCTTGAACTTGCTTCTCAGCTCAGATCTTTTGTTAAGTCCGTAAAAAAGTATACCGGTTCCAAAAAGGTCAGGCTTTGTTCACACAGCTACGGCGGTCAGATTATTGCTGCATATTTCTACAGGTATCTTAACGACAGCGATGTCGAAAAAGCGGTTATGATTTATCCGGCACTTGCGGGAACGGATGCAATAAAACACATTCTCGAAGCGGATGCCGATGTTCCTTTTGATGATATCCTTGTTTTTGTGGAAAACCTTCTCAGCCTTTCCACCGAGGCCGAGAAACTGCTTATCAAAAACTATTTTCATTATATCGACGAGTTTGCGAGCAGCGGTCTTGCGGAGCTTGCGGGAATGTGGCGCTACTGGGGCAGTATGTATTCGCTCTGTTCCAATGAATATTATGAATTGCTGAAAAAGGAATTTCTGGATCCGGTTGAGAGCGCCGCTATTATTAAATCCAATGATATAATTCATTATGATTTGATTCCGAATCTCAGGAATACATTCAAAAAATGTCAGGCGAAAGGAATTGACCTGTCAATTATAAGCGGCAGCGGAATGCAGGAATGTCTCGGAGGGGATGACAACACAGATATTCTACTTCCGACTAAGCTTGCCACCGGTGCCTGCTGTTCGAAATACGGAAAACATTTCAGCGACGGCTATAAAGCACAGCATTCCACCTGTACCGATCCGAAGCACAGTCATGTTTCGCCTGCTATGGATATTGATGCCTCGACGGCGTTTCTTCCCGAAAACACATGGTTTGTTGAAGGCGCTTTTCACGGTGCATATTATAATCAGGAATATTCAAAGAACCTTATAGAGAAACTCATTCTGACAGATGATATCAAAGATGTATATTCTGATTCTGATTATCCGCAGTTCGGCTATTCGGATAATGTGAATATGGGAATAGGGTTTGGCTTTGACAAATCGCGCCCTGGTTTCTTATCTTCCGATGACAGCGAAATAGTCATAAAAAATCTGAACAATGTTACTCCGATAAAGATACTGTCGGTTACCGCATCAGGTCTTGATATTAAATTTGACGCGATTAAATCAGTTACTGTCCTTCCGGGTAAATCCGTAAAAATCAAATACAAAGGCATTATTCCGAAAGTGAAAGCCAAACGCACCGACATTACGGTAAAATATGTTGAAGGTGTTTCTGTAAATACATTGACAAGAGGATTTACCGTGGATAATCGCTGAATATATTGAAACATATTGTATTAATATGAACATTCCTAAATAACGCAATATTAATATACCATCAGTCGTGTCTTACTATTAATTCTAAACATATTCAGAGGATGATGTTTAATGATAAAAACATTCGTTTCATTCCTGACTGTTATTTTCACATTTCTTTATTCCACGGGTTTTGCTCAGAACAGCGCGGTTAACTGGGCTCTTGATGTTCCCGTGTATGAAGGCGGCAGCAGGATTGTCAAGCGGATTGTGAACATATTTGAACCCGTTTGCGACAAATGAAGTCAGGCACAGTCCCGATAACAGCGTAATAATAAGAAACAGCGAAACAAATGCGGAAAGAGCCTGTGCACTTTTTTTCATTTTTTCACATCCTTATAGTTTTTCTGAGGGAAGAAATCATTACAAAAAGGAATAATGAAAAATACATTATTCAGAATGATATCCGTTGCGGCTTTTAAATCCGGGTTCCCTGCTTCTATTTTACTAAACAATGAAATGCATTTCAATGATTTAGTGTAAAAAGTTCGCAGCTGCAGACTTAAAATCTTCAATCTATAATCTCCCGCCGATTGACGGGAGATTTTTCATTTCATTATTGCATCCTTGATTTCGTCGCACTGGGAATCCCAGGTGCAGAAATAGTTGCCTGTATTTTTTGCTTCTGCGGGTATTAAATTCATATTCATGTTTTTTCTTCCGCTGATTTGATTGTTAAACAACCCATTCTCAGAATGCAGATGCCAAGGGAACTCGTTTTTATTGCTTCACCGCTTAATATTCTGTTGGCAAACATATATCCATATATTGATTGAAATCCGCTTTCATTTTTCAAATATTCAAATCCGTTATTTGAGATGAAAATATGCTAAAAACACCCAAAGAATAAAACAGAACTCCATCAGGCATTTGTTCTTCGGTTATTCCACGGTTGTTCAAATGGGTTTGTGATGAGTCAATTTGTCCGAAAGCTCCGATTCAGGATTTATCGACAATAGGATTGCCTGACATATCGCTCTGTTCCATACAGGCAGAAATACCGGATACGGAAAGCTCCGGAATATGTAAAGCGGTAACAATAAACGACCATATGCGCTTGAGGAAGTTAATGATTTTATCCCAAAAGCTGTATTTCGGCTCTTCCCCGACCGAAGCCGGAACAGGAACAGGAACCGGAATATCAGGGGTAATAATACTGCCTTTGCCTGAATCTTGTAAAACACCGTCAACAACTTTAAGAGTGTCGGGCTCGGCATTGTATACTGTGTAGATTACATTTCCGCGATTATCAATCTGACAAAAGCCAACCATTCCATGTGCGGTAACATTCATTTTCATGCATGTTTCACCGGATATCTGAAGCTTACTTACATCGTTGTTGATTTCGCAGGAACTGTCATCATAAACATATATGGTATCGTATTGGCCGTTGAGTGTTGCCGATGTTCCTTTGAGAACATAAACCTCATTGATTGCGGATTTGGAACAAACGATGATCCCGCTTCTGACAGCGTAAAGAGTCAGCTTGGCAAGCTTTTTTTCAATTTTTAAATCTCCGAATGTCGGAGAGTCTTCGTCGCCTGAAATAATCAGCGTATCTCCGTCCTGAATATTGCCCCAAAGATAATCCAAATTATAGCTTTCTTCCGAGTTGTCCCATGAGCTCCGTTGCTGAGAGCGCCATTCTCCTTTTCCCGGAACATATCTGACTATGTATGTGTGTGGCTCGGCGGCAAAAACGGCAGGCGAAATAAAAGAGGAAAAAACAGCAAGTAACGCAAGAACGATTGAAATTGTTTTTTTTATACTGATGTCTCCTAAAACATTTGATTCTGATATTAGATTATACACTGCTTATGAATATAATCAAGAAAGGCGCGGGCTGCGGCTCAGTCAAGATAAATGACCTGTGAGCCCTGCCAGGCGAGATAATTCTGTTTTACGCCGAGTTCCTCAATCCAGGCGCGTACTTCCGGCGTTTGAAGGTTTCCGTTTCTGTTGTCCCACACCCAGGTCGGGGTTGGCCACAGGCAGATTTCGGGAGAAACCGCTTCATAAAATTCTCTTGATACGCCGTCCTGCCCGTGGTGAGCCGTCTTGCAGATATCGCACTTCATAAGAGCACTGTATTCAGGGTTTGCGAGCACCTTGTTGCCGGCGTTTACCTGCGCGTCGCCGGTAAACATAATGCTTTTACCGCCGAGATCCATGCGGAAAATCAGAGACGCTTCGTTGGGGTTGGTCCACTGCGGGTCAAAGGTGTAGAGCACAGTGATTTTCGCCGCTCCGATATTGAAAACATCGCCGTCATTCAGAACCTGCACCTTTTCGGGGAAGGCGCGGCTGACGCGGTCGAATTCAGCTATCAGTTCCATTGCCTCGGTATTTTGAACGGCGGCGTAAAAATCATACGGAGCGTATTTCAGCATAACCTTGTCAAAGCTGACCTGCCTTGTGCGGTTTGCGGCAACTTCGTCAAAAACCTGAACATGGTCGTCGTGCGGATGAGTCAGGAACCAGGCGTCGATTTTCGGCACCTTCTGCCCCGTAACGGCTTTAAGGTACTGAATAAAGTAATCGGTCTCAGCTGTATGACTGCCGTCTATGGCAATGACTTTGCCGTCTTCGGTCGTGATAATGAAACTGTCGCAGATAGTATCCTCAACGGATTTCAGCATATGGACCGCGTTTCTGTTCATCGTGTTGGGAACACCTTCCTTCTTCACCTCAAAAGAATATTTTATCCGGTTGAAAAAGGATTTGATTTTTGCGCCTATGCTGACAAAAAAAGCCGTGAAAGTGACGCCCGCGGCGGCGCCGTCCGCTTCCCGTTCCGCCGTGGCGGGTAAAGCAAACGCGGGCATAACGCACATAAAAACAAGTAATATCGCAACATAGGCCGAAAGCATTCTTTTCATAAAAACCTCCTCCTATAGCTCCGGTTTTTGGTATTATTTTTCATAATCAATCAGACAAACCGGAATTTGTTACAATCATCACTTTTTGAATCTGTTCCCTGTGTTAAGATAAACGAGACCTGCAATTAAAACAACAACGAATAATGCCTGCCCGATCCATATCAGTAACTTTATATGGAATAATTCGCTTGATGCCGACACGAGAAAGCATCCGGCAAGAACAAACATAAGTACAGACATTGCTTTCAGAAGTTTTTTCTCATTTGTTTGTGCTTTTTCTTCATGGGATGCCGTATTATATCCGGCAATCAGATTTGCGCCTTTACCTGAGGCAAATATGATTCCCAGCACAACAAACAAAGCAGTGATAACAAGAAAAACTGCAAGCAACATATTATTGCCTCCATAAATCCCGATTTGCTGAGATCATTATAGCGCAATGCAGTGCGTCCCGTCAATACAATAAAACCGATCCAGGCGGACCAGGCAAAAAGCAGCCCGGAGCGTCAGGATTTCATCCAAAGCTCCGGGGCTTTTGCTTTTAATGGAAGATATTGTAAAACAGTTTTTCAAAGAATGCGAGCACACGGTAGGCGGGCTGCAGCAGCAGGCTGATTTTGCCGGGGGTGTCAAGCTGTGAAAACGGTATGTTTTTAATCACCGAATACTCCTTGCAAGCGCCTGAAATCAGCATGCTGTTATATGACTGATACTGCGTGCCGTTTTCAATATTATACATCTTGCCGTCGCAGCGCATGCTGTTAAGAACCGCAATACTGCCGCCCGACAGCACAAGGGCAGGCTCGCTGCCGTTGTTGCCGTCATAGCCCACATTGACAAGCGTCAGAGACGAATCTTCCGCGCGCAGATAGTTCTTTGCGCCGTATATGAACGTGTTGAAAACTGTCACATCATCGCTTGTGCTTATGTCAATATATGTGCAGGTCTGCTTTAATATAGGGTTAAACAGCACATCAAAAATCAGCGATTCATCGAGCCTTCCCTGAAGCTCCGGCAGGTCGGTTTTTGCGTAGCCGTTTCGGGTAACGGCGTTGCCGTTTTGCAGCGTTGCCTCAATCCACGGGCTTTCGCAGCCGCTGAGCGACAGCATTGAGCCGTAGCAGCAGCCGACAAGGCGCTTTACAAAGGCGTTTTTGCAGGCCTCAAACCTCACGCCGACTTCGGCAAGGGTGATAAAGCAGTTTACAACATAGCTATCGTCTGCATTTGAAAAAATGCAGGGCGAGGTGCTGCGGTATGTGTCATTCCCTTTAACAGGTGCGTTTTCTGGGTAGTCAAAGCGCATTCCTCTGATGCCTGCGCCTTTACCTGCGAGGGTGACAAGGGGTTTGTCGGCGTCATTGTAGCCGTAAAACGAGAGCACAAGCGTACCGTTACTGTTGCCGCCCTGATCTCTTGCGGCAACGGATGACGAGCCGCGAAGCTCCACCCCTGCGGGCACGGTTACAGGCGACTCAAAGCGGTACATACCGCCCGGCAGGTAAACTATGCCGCCCGTTGCGGCCGCTTCGTCAAGCTTTTGCTGCACGGCGGCGGAGGCATCTGTCTTTCCGCTTCTGTCCGCCTGCACTGTATAGAGCACGGGCTCGGGCTTAACGCAGGTTTTATTTAGCTCAATGTAAAAAGGCGAGGAAGATGTCCTTTGGAGATTAAGCACCATCACCGGGCCCTGAGTGATGACATTGTAAAACTCGAGTATCGCCTTTCCCATATAGTAGGCGGCGTATTTGCTGCCCTCGAGCGCGCTCTCGGCAAAGCTCACTCCCCAGTTTGCGCCGCGCGCCCAGACTGCGTCTTTCTCAGCATAATAGGCGTAATCGCAATCCCTTATATCGACCATATAAAACGAAGCGTTGAACCGCACGCGGATGCCCCTTATCAGGTGGATTCCATATTTGCAGTTGCTGATTTTTATATCCGCTATCTCGGGCCACTCAAGGTCGCCGAGCTTCATTCCCGTGGCGTTTGCCCTTGTGTAGGCGTCAAGTCTGGTCTTATCGGGGGCGTTGAATTTCTCCCCCGCTTCAAACCAGTATTTATTGTTGAAATGAATTGTTTTATAGACATCCACATCAGCGCAGTTGTGGGAATTGAGCCCCTCGTAAAGCACTGTGCCCTTGACGGTGTCAATCGTTGTCATCTCGTGGCACTGATACACATCGTCTTCACACACCGAGCAAAGGCCGATGCCCCTGTAGGAATTGAGCAGGGTGATGTTGTGAAGGGTGTGGAGCATATAGTCCCTTTCGCCGTTTACATAAAAGGTGTAGGGATAGGGCTTAACGCTGTCAATGCTCTGCTCGGGGTACCAGACCGTAAGGCCGACCGCCCCCGCGCTTGCGCCGACATCAAAGAGAGCCGGGCATTTTTCGTCGCTGCTCTCGGGGCGCGCGACTATCAGCGTGCCGTAGTCATTTCCCGTGTCGGGGTCCTGCCAGTCGCCGCGTAGGGTGACAAAGGGTCTTATGTAGACATTTCCTGTCACAAGATACCGCCCGGCGGGCATAAACACCGTGCCGCCGCCGTTTGCCGCGCAGTCATCAAGGGCGCGCTGCAAAATATCCGTGCAGTCCGTTTCGCCCGTGGGGTCGGCAGAGTAAGGCGCCTCTGTTATGACGATATCCGCCAAAACCACATCGTCTGTCGGGTAAAGCGTTTCAACAACGCGTACTCCCTGCTCTGCACTGTCGGCAAAGGCCGGGAACGTTTCGCAAAGAATCATCAGGATTAGAATGATGGAAATCAGTTTTATGTGTCTCAAAACCCATACCTCCGTTTCTGATCTCATTTGGGCCAAATCATGCCTTGAAGCATTGCGAAAACAAAATCATTCTCTTCACGGGAACGCATACATCCGAAGCCCAGAATGGAGAGCGCTTTTCCGTATCGGTCTTTTCTGTATTGCATAAGTGCTTAACCTTCTTTCCGTTTAC